>JAYTQQ010000130.1:0-3980 GCA_043746635.1 Bdellovibrionales bacterium
GATGAGTGAATTCTTGCCAAATCAAGAAATTAAGAAGCATCATTTTGAGAGGCGTAATCGACTCATCAGCGCGATTTCAGAAGTTTTGTTTATTGTTGAAGCTCGCAGAAAAAGTGGAAGCATCATGACGGCACGGCTCGCTCTCGGCCAAAATAAAACTTTGTGTGTCTTACCGTCTTCGCCGATGTTTACGCAAAACCTTGGGAACTTAGATTTGTTGTTTGACGGGGCTCACCCTTTGCGTGACGAAAAAGACTTGATCGCGATTATGGGTTTGTGAGGCGGCTCACAGCTCTTGAAGGTTTCCGCTGCGGAGCGGGAGCATGGCGTTCATTAATTCCATGATCTTTTCAGGGCCCATACTCCGACAAAAGCGAAAATAATATTTGCCATCCACATCGACAATCCTGGGGGGAGTTTGCCGTTTTGGGCAAAATTTTCGCCGGCGATATAAATCACCCAATAGAGCACGATGAACACAAGGCTCATCACCATGCCGCCAGATTTGACCGCACGTTTATTGGTGACGGTGCCGAAGCCTACGCCAAGCATAGCAAAAAGAATGCACGCGAAGGATATCGCCATACGTTTGTGGTATTCGATCTTAAAAGTGAGACGATCATCTTTCGAAGTGTCGGGATCTTTAAGCCCGTCGTTGATATCGGTTAGAGTAAGAGACTGCGGAGATTTTTTTCTGAAATCTTCAGATGCTGGATTTGAAAAGAGAAGTTTGTAAGATTTAAAATCCACTTTGGTGTGGCGACCGTTTGAGGTGCGATGAACGCTTCCTTGGGTGAGTAAGAGAGCTGCCGATTCGCCTGGCTTTTCTTCATCGACTTGCAAGATTCCTTTGCGGGCAATGACGATCAAAGGAGAGTCCGCATTGCGCTCGTCGTAAATAAAAACATTTCCGAGTTCGCCGGTCTTTTGATCGACTTGATTGGCATACAAGACGAGGTCGAAGAAACCTTCCGAGAACGTTCCTTCTTTGATCGACACACCCGGTTTCATGGCGCCGATTTTCGTGATCATGAGCTCAAATTGTCTATTTCCCCAGGGCGCAATGTGAAAGGCCATTTGGGCGCTCAAAAGACCAATTAAAATACTGAGGATGATGGCAGGTGTGACGATCTCGCACATCGACATGCCACTGGCTTTGAACGCGACGATCTCAGAGTCGGAGCTGAGGCGGCCGTAAGTGAGGATGATTGTGAACAGCAAACTCATGGGAAAAAGGATCGGCAGAAAACTCGTCGACATATAAGCCACGAGTTCGGCAACCGCCGAAATTTTCACGCCATGAACGAGTACGAACTCAGTCAGGCGTAAAGCTTGAAACATGAGAAGAATAAAAACGAAAACGATGACCCCCAAAAAGAACGTGGGGATCATTTCACCCAGCACATACCTGATGGCTAGTCGCGTGGACATATCTCTCCGACATTTTCCGGAGTACCAATTGCTTCGCGAACTGCCTGCGCCATACGGAGCATGCGTTCGAAATATTTCAAATCAAGTTGAGAAGCCGCATCACATTTTGCAGTCATCGGACGTGGATGAGTTTCTAAGAAAAGCGCATCAGCGCCCGCAGCAACCGAAGCGAGAGTCAAATGAGGAACGAATCTTGGTTCTCCGCCGGCGGGATCAGCACTCGAGATTCCGTACAAGCGAACCACGTGAGTCGCGTCGAAACATACGGGCGCACCAAGTTCTTGCATCACTGGGATTGAACGCATATCGGCCACGAGACGGTTGTAACCGAAGCAAGCGCCACGCTCAGTGAGTAAAACATTTTTGTTTCCGGTTGAGTGAATTTTTCCGAGAACTCCGCCCATTCCTTCGGGAGCAAGGAACTGACCCTTTTTCACATTGATTGCTTTGCCGGTTTTGCCGCAAGCAAGTGCGAGTGAAGTTTGTTGGCACATATAAGCTGGAATTTGCAAAACGTCGACGAACTCAGCAACTTGCTCAACATCTTCAGTTCTGTGAACGTCGGTTAAAACAGGAATACCGAATTCTTTACGAACTCCCGCGAGGACTTTAAGACCTTCATTCACCATCGGACCTTGCCAGTTTTTTTCAGAACCGCGATTATCTTTTTCGTACGAAGATTTGAAGATCAATTGAAAATTAAGTTTGTCGCAAATCTTAACGAGTGCGGCAGCTGTCTCCATCACGAGTTCTTTGCTATCAATAACGCAAGGACCTGCGATGACCGCGAGTCTTTCGCCACTTCCGATTCGGACAGTGTACTTATCGGTTTTTACTTCGAACGAACGCTTTGGAAGTGTGATCGTTTCGATTCTCGTTTTCATCTGGTTTGTATTCTGTTCTTTTTCCATCTTTTTATTTCTCCTTCAAATTCGCAATTCGGTAAGGGCGATATTCGCCAATGCGGTAGCCTGTGATATTTTCTAAAACGTCACTCGCAAGCAAGTTTAAGTCTTTGAGTGTCCAGTCGGTGAAGTTTCTCTTGGGATCATACTCCCAAGTTTGGCCGGCGACCAAGTCTTTCATAATAGCGGGGTGTGAGCCAGAGAATTTTTTCAATCCGTACTGTTTCTCATAGTGAAAATCGTTAAATTCGTTGTCGCGCTTTGAGCCGTGCCACCACTGGTTGAGCAGTTTACTTTTTTGTCCCATGAGTTTCGGAGGTTTCACCCATCCGTAATGAAAAATCCGCGCCTGAGTTTTGAGAACTTTAGGCTTCTCTGTGCCGATCCGAAAGCCTTGAGCATCGTTGTGGGAGCGGATTCCCGACGATTTACGAACCATGCGCACTTCGTTTCGGTACCATTTACGAGAATTTGCGGTCACCGAATAGCTTCCGTAGAAATGAATATATTTAAAGAGCAAAGCTTCTATTTCGGGGGTCTTGCTGGCCTGTTCAACCGACTGGTGGATGAGAACCAAATCTTGCTCGTGAACCACTTCGTCGGCCTGCAAATAAAAACACCAATCATTCGCGCACCGATCGAGTGCTTCGTTGGTTTTTTCGCTGAGGATCAGCCCACCCTTAGTCTTGGTGGTGTCCCAGAAAGAATCGAAGATTTTAATTTTTGGATCGCCAATCGATTCGATGATCTTTTTGGTTTGGTCGTCACTTTGCCCAACCCCGATGACGAACTCGTCAACAATGGGGAGTATACTTTTGATGCTTTCGATAACCGGATAGCCCATGAGTTCGGCATTTCGGATAACGCTAAATCCAGAGATTTTCATAGGACCCAAGACTAGCAGGGGGCAGGACGCCTGTCACCATGTGTTGCGAAATGGCGGCTAACCTCCCGCGACAGCAAACTCTTCGTAACTTGACCCGCCAAATCGAAATACAAGATAATAGCTCATGGTGAAAATCATCTTAGCTATTGATGACTACAAAGAAAGTTCAAATTGCCAAACTTTGCTGAAAAAGTTGGGCTTTGACGTTATGAGCATCACGAGGGATCTTCAGTTTCATTCGACCACTCTCGGTTTTTTACCCGACATCGTCATTTCTTCTTTTAAATCCAAAAACGTTGACGGAATTGTCATCGGACATGAAGCCAAAAAACTAATCAGCAAACCCCGAGTCATGCTTCTCTACACAACTCCGCTTGAGCCAGCAGTGACCGATCAGATGAAGGATGCTTTTGATTTTATGCTGAGTTCTCCTTTTGATTATGAGCAGCTGATTAAACGTACGGCCGAAATGGCTCGCATGGATCAAGACAGCCTTCACGAAAAGTATTTGAAGCTTCGAATGCGAAGGCCGAGCGGGCAGAGTTACACCACTGTTTTTGGCGGAAAGGATATCACGAACGATCAGCCTCCAAGGCTCCGAGCAACGACCATAAGTTCGGAAGATCGAAATCGCCGGTATCAAGAATTTCTGAAAAACACCAAAGACGACGCTCCAATGAGAGTGCTCGATCATAAACCAATGGCCGAGCAACTCGGTGCTTTTGAAGAGAAAAATAAAGCCAATCTTGGGTCGATTG
>JAYTQQ010000131.1:0-33187 GCA_043746635.1 Bdellovibrionales bacterium
CTTAAGGGCTTTATCATTATCATGAGACGACAAATCAGAACGAGCCGAATCGACTTTCGTTTGATAAGTCGAGCAGCCCAAAAAGCTAAGGCTGCTCAATAGAACAATAGATCTTACCAGAGATTTATTTTTCAATTATAATCCAATAGACTGTTTTTTGTATTTCTTACGAAGCTGTTTGTAATCAGACCACGCACTCACATTTGTTTTTAAGTTTGTAAGTTTGAGAGTGACTTTGTAGTACACGCTTTTGTTTTTACCAACTTCTTGAACAATCGAATCAAGACGACCGTTCACGATGTAATCTGCGCCGATTTGTCCGCCGGGGCCTTTCTTAGTTTCGCCGCTGACCATTCCTGAATTTTGGTATTCGTATTCTTTCGCAACATCTTCGCGCGCTTCCTTATCTACGAACGCGACTCTTCCACCACGTTGAAGTTCAACACTGACCATGTCCATAATGCTTTGGGTGTCGATGTGCTCGTCTGTTTTATTTTGAAGACCTGTGACCATAACTATCGGTGGTTTTTTTGCTTGAGAAATTGCGGGAGCTTGAATCATGCTTGCAACTAAGTCTTGAACGACTTTTTGCATATCTGTTTCGCTCCACTGATCGTTTAAGTTATTTTCTTTCGAGACATCATCGTAATCTCCGTGAACGAAAGCTTTAGGTCCGCAACCTGTCGCAAGAGCACTGCTTGCAGCTAACACTAGCAAATACTTTTTCATTTGAACTCCTTAGTTGTAATTGACCCTATAAGTTTATGCGCATAGACGAGCGGGTGCAAACGACTGCGTGCCAGCGTCATCAAATTCGATGAGCGGATTTCTTGTTTTTTATTCTCGCTTCATTTTAGATTGGAGCTCAGATCCAGTATTGCATGAAACACACAGCATGAAGTCTAGACACGTAAACATGCTAAAAATTGAAATTAGTTCTGCCGCACTTGCATATGAGGTTTTTAAACCTCTTCGAGATCTCGAGGTGGAGGAATTGTGGACTCTGGCCCTAAGTCCCAGCCTTAAACTTCTCGATGCTGAAATGATTTTTCGGGGAACCGTAGGGACATGTCTCGTTCATCCGAGAGAGATCTTTCGCTTCGCACTCTTAAGCAACGCGAGCAGCATCATCATTGCGCACAATCATCCGAGCCAAGAAAATCTGCCTTCAGATTCTGATGTTCAAATGACAAAAAATTTAATTTTAGTGGGTCAGATCATCGAAATTCCGCTGCTCGATCACTTGCTGATTACGCGCTATGGATACTCGAGCTTTCGTCAGAAAGTTTGGTGCAACTTTATTTAGAAATGCCGCCACCGGTGGTTGTTTCACTTTGCGGAAGACGATCGATCGTCACGTCGCCCGTTGCAGGATCGAATTTGAGATCGAGGTTTTGGGCGGCCGCGCGTCTTTTGAGTTCTGCGATGATCAATCGATGATCTAGCCTCTCATTGGCTCCAGCCCTATCGTAAGCTTCGCGGTCCGCTTCTAATTCGCGAGGAACAAAAACGTCAGGATACGAATCGCGCTCTTCTGTCAGCCGATCATGATTGTTAAATTGGTTATTCGGCTCGGACGAGAGCTCTAAGTTTTTATTTCCCAAATCTTGAGGCTCGACCGGATTCAAAATTTTGCGACCAAGATTGAGGAGTTCTTGGTCTTTTTGAACTTCAGCCGTCATGCGCTGATTATTGATTTCTAATCCTTCAACTTTTTTCATTATTGCGATCGAATCGGTCTTAGTGGTGGGCCTCAGCGAAGATTGCGAAAGCTGATTTTTTTTGGAGTGAAATAAAAAGAGTGACCCAAAAACAAGGGCGAGCCCAAAGAGCATAAAGATGAGAGAGGCTTTTGAGTTTCTCTCTTGGGTCGCGTTTTTTTTCGATTCTGGAGGCTTATTTTGCATAGTCCTTTATCGGCCTATCCGTCTCTCAACTTAAGCGTTTCCGGGACCATTTACCGGTAGGATGATCTTAAATTCAGTACCTTTGCCCAATTGAGAAGTGACTAAAATATCGCCATCATGTTTTTTCACAATTCCATAAGAAATACTAAGCCCAAGACCTGTTCCCTGCCCAATTGTCTTCGTCGTGAAGAACGGGTCAAAAATCTTTTCAACCGTATCGGCCTGGATTCCCTTGCCGGAATCACGAATACTGATCTCAACAAGTTTGTTTTTGTTCACACGTTCATTTTGAATCGAAGATTTGCTCGGAGTTTTCACCGCAATTTTGATCCAGATTTCGCCCTTTCCTTCAATTGCCTGGGCGGCATTTGAAAGAATATTCATGAAGACTTGGTTGATCTGGCTCGCGTAACACATCACCTCAGGCAGTTCGGCGAAATCGGTATGTACTTCGATGCGCCCTTTGATTTCTCCGGAGAGAAGCTTGAGCGTTGCTTCGATACTTTCTTTGAGGTCGACATTTTTGAGCTTCGCTTCTTCGAGTCGTGAGAAATTTCTAAGACCCAAAACAATATCGCGCGTGCGGCGCGCACCCTCTTCACAAGAGTTAATAAGTTTTGGCATATCTTGTACGAGATAATCGTAATCGATTTTTGCTTTGAGCTCGGCCATTTTTTCTGGATGCTTTTCGGCCTCATCGACGAGTTGTAAAAGTTTTTGCGAGTACTCTCTGAGGTGATTCATATTGCTAAAAATAAAACCGATTGGATTATTCAATTCATGCGCGACGCCCGCCACCAACTGACCGAGGCTGGCCATTTTTGCTGAATGTACAAGGCGCGACTGCGTCTCTTTAAGTTCCGAGTATGCTGCTTCGATTTCTTTGATTTTTTTCTCGAGATCGGTGCGAGCCTGCTTTACACTCTTAACCATTTCATTGAAACTATCTGCGAGAAGCCCTACTTCGTTATCGCTATTAACCGAGATTTCGGTCGCTTCTCCTCGAAGATTCATCATTTGCGTTGCCTGAACGAGTTCGTTCAAGGGCCGCATCACCATGCGCGCTGAAAAAAAGCTGATGATCAAAACTAAAAACACGATCGCGACCAGCATCGTGAAAAATGCGTAGTTTACGTTTTTCATCGTGGCTTTCGCTTTTTCTTTTGACGCTCCCACTCCAATGTAGATTTGTTCTTCTCCCCATTTAATTGGGGCGATCATGAATCCATAAGGTTCGTCCCGAACGACGAGATCAAAAATGCTACTTCCAGAATTCAAAACCGAATTTTTAAGAGATTCTTGAGGGTATAACAAAAAATCAGGATGGCTAGCGGCCACGATCGAACCCTTCGAATCAAACATGATGAGTTCGAGACTGAGGCGTTTTTTTAGCCCTTCAAGAAATGATGTGCCGAGATTAATAATTTCTTCAATATAGCCTACGACTTTTCCCGCTCTTTCAATTTTAGTGATCGCGACGAGATCAAAGCTTTTGTCTTTCGCCGGTTGCGCGAGCAAAATTTGGCCTTTCGCGGCGACCATTGATTGGTAATTTTCAGATAAACAGATTTCGTCGTTAGGCTTAACGATTTTTGTTTCACCTGCAGACACTTCGTCCTGATTAATACTCGCGATGAGGCAGGCGTCTCTGCCGAAAATCGAAAGTTCACGAAGGTAAGTATTTCGCATTGATTGCAACATATGCGAACGCGCCTGCGTGAGTGAGTTCGTGCCGAGATAGGTTTCGAGCAGAGTATCATTGCGGTGATCGGTTGATCTTTGCTTGAGGTACGACTCGAAGCTTCCTACGAGGGCGGTGACTTCTCTTACGTTTGCAGAAAGTCTTTGTCCGAGCTCGGTATTAATCGCTTTTTCAAAACGACTAATCGAATAACCCGTGACGAAACCGAGAGGCACCACCGATAGCAACAGAAACCAAATGATCAATATCGTCTGGAGGGATCTTCGTGGTTTTTGTAGTTCTTCTATTTTTTTCTTATCATTCATTCTGATTACGCTCGACCCATAGAATAATGCGGATTTGTCCTGCAGGCATCACTCTTGGGTGAGAGTCTTTAGAGAACCGGACTGGACCAAAGCCATGAAGATACTCTAATAGCTTATCGTAATTTTCTTCGGGCATTGAGAAGTGGTAGTAACTTCCTTTATTTTCTTTTTTCCAACCGAGTTCGACTTCTCCGGCTTTTCGCCCGCCCAAATCTAAAATTTGCTGCGCAATGAGAGGTGACCTTTCATCGAGATCATCAATTTTCATTGTGCCACGATAGACAAAGCCTTTTGATTGACGTGCATCTTTTTCGCCGTCGTCTTTGTTTTCTTCCACGTTTCTTTGCGAGGCTTCTTCGCCTTCGCTCGCCACTTTTGGATTCACTTTTGTTGCTGCTATTTTCGCGTTTAAACTGGGTGAAATTTTAATTCGCTCTGCGTGCTCGTCACCGCTCGCTTCGCCGCCACTTTGGTCATCTCCGCCTTCGTCTTCGTCCGTATCTGTTGGCAAATTTTCAGCGAGGGCCGCCTGAGCATCTCTCTTCTCAGGATCTTCTGAGTCGGCGTTTGGGTCAGTACCTTTTGGAAGTTGCGACAATACAACTTCACTATCACTAGACGACTTATGTTTAAGCTTTAGAAGTAAACCTTTCGGTAAACTCATGACGAGCATCACGACCATCACGCAACTCAAAATGGCATAGGTAGAAGTGCGAAATGCTTGGCTCCAATTTTTAAATCGTGAATAGTGAATCACGATCGACGGAAGGCTCTCTGCCTGATTCAGCTGAGTGACAAAATTTTCGTTGATACGAACCTGTGAAAGTCCTTTCGCAAAATCCAGACCCTTTTTTATTTGGTTAAGTGCGCGCTCAGTTTCGACGTCACTCGCTAAAACTTTTTTGACGAATTCGTGTCTTGCGGCATCAAGTTTATTCTCGTGATAATCCAGTAACATTTCACGTGCTTGAAAAATGCTTTGGCGTAAAGTCACGTGTGATCCTCGGCACATATTCCAAGTTGTTTTGAAGCTCTGGCCAGACGAAAGCGAATCGTTCCGAGGCTTACATTCTGCGCTTCGCTGAGCTCTTCTTCGCTGAACTTCAATACCCGAGTGACCAGGAGAGCGAGAATCTCTTCTGGCCTTGCCTTGCGACTAAATTTATTCCAGATCGACATGACTTGCGGCTGAATACCAACAAGGTGATTGGTCCAATTCATGGCGGGACTTGCCTTGTCGTTTTTGCTGACGACTGTTTTTTGCCTTTGTCCTAAAATTTGTTTTGAGAACTGATCCCAGAGTTCAACAGATTTGAAAAGAGCATGTTTGCGAATAAGTTTATCGTCTTGATTTTTTTCAGACTGAAACCGTGTTTTGAGAGAGGCGATGACTTTTTAAGTATTTTGAACAGCTAGTTTTTCGTCGAGAGTCGACATGACGAAAAACAAATAAATTTCTTTGCATAGTTCTGGCGTAGGGCTAAAGCTCATTAATCCGTCGTGATCTGCTTGAGCAGATCCATGTTGTCCAGAACTTTACCTGACCCCAACACAACACATGTTAAAGGATCTTCAGCAATCGACACCGGCAAACCCGTTCGCTCCCGCAACAAAACATCGAAGTTTGCGAGAAGTGCGCCGCCGCCCGTGAGGACGATGCCGTTGTCGACGATATCTGAAGCCAGCTCTGGAGGTGTTTTTTCAAGTGCCGTTCTAACGGCATCAACGACTTCACTGAGAGGATCCATCAAGGCATCATTCACTTGAGAGCTACTGATTTCAATTGTCTTAGGCGCGCCCGCAACGAGGTCACGGCCTTTGATTTCCATCAAGCGTTCTTCTTCAAATGGATACGCATTACCAATTTTAATTTTAATTTTTTCTGCCGACTGCTCACCGATCAACAAATTAAATTGTCGACGCACGTAATTGACGATCGCTTCGTCGAATTTATCGCCCGCAACTTTAATTGATTTACAGTAAACAATGCCGCCGAGAGAAATCACCGCAACACCCGTCGTACCGCCACCCATATCGACAACCATATTACCGGTTGGTTCGGTGATGGGTAGGCCAGCGCCGATTGCTGCCGCCATTGGCTCTTCGATCAAATAAACTTCGCGTGCTCCTGCCGAGTGAGCGGATTCTTTAACCGCACGTTTTTCAACTTGGGTAATGCCGTAGGGAACGCAAATAATAATTCTTGGACGAATGAAACTCTTTTTGTTCTGGGTCGATTTTGAAATGAAATATTTCAGCATGCTCTGGGTGACTTCGAAATCGGCGATGACGCCATCTTTTATTGGCCGAATCGCAACGATTGTACCGGGTGTTCGACCGAGCATATCCTTCGCTTCTTTACCAACTGCGAGCACGCGATTTTGCATTCCACGATAGTTTTTTTGAACGGCCACAACCGAGGGTTCATCTAGAATAATGCCGCGGCCTTTTGCATAGACGAGCGTATTCGCGGTGCCCAAATCAATCGCGATATCATTTGAAAAATAATCTGAAACTTTATCTAAAATACTCATGTCGTCTCTTTTGCAAAAGCCTTTAAATTACCCGTCTATTTCGATTTTTTAATGTTAGGAGGAGTAAAAAAGGGAGTCAACAAAGGATCTTGCTCTATCGCGTCGAAGTTTTTACTTTCTCGCTATTTAGCCTTCGGTCTATACTTCGAGAAAGCTTTGATTTCGAAGGAGACTCGAGTGACACACGATGAAGTTTTTGAAAGCTTGAAAAATTATTTCGAAACACGTCCAGTGGCAAGATGGGCTCTAGGCCTACTAAAGCCGGGCACCGAAATTGGACTCATTATTGGCAATCAAATCGAATGCGCGATTTTCAATCGTGGCGGAGTTCCCGCAGTTGAACGACGTGAAGCCAAGAACGCTCATTTTATTTTTCACATGAAGCCCGAAACGATCGCGATTCTTGCCAAATCCAAATCGGAAGATTTTGGCGAAATTTGCGTGAGCGTCATCACCGAGATTTTGACCGGTGATATTCGCGTTGAAATGAACGGCAGCATGAAAGAAATTATGGATAACGGCTACCTTGAAATCCTAAAGGCTGGGGGCGTGAAACTATCTGACTTTATGAAAACACAAGGTTCGATTGGCCTAATGAAGGCCCTTGCTTTTATTAATAAAATGAAGAACACAGGCAAAGCCTAAGCCGACAATTTCTCAAGGCTCATTGGGTCGTTGTTGGTCGGCTCGGGATCGTTTTAGCTGCCTGAACCTATTCTCTCCAGGCCAATTCATGGTGGATATAAGCCTGCAATTCACGGCATTCCTGATGCATCTGATCGGCACTCCATCCCAGCTCTTCTGCGAAAACTCTCGAAAGCGTCGGGAGCATTGAAAGCCCATGATCGACATGAGACAAGAAGAGCGGCGCTCGTCTCGTGTAAAAATCTGAAAGATGAAAGCACATCGTTTCGTGGATCGCGTGGCGTGCCTCCATACTCCATAACATTAATTTATCGGCCTGCATTTGCGATTGCCCCTCAGGCTGGTCGGGGTCTGGCTTTTTATATTTTGCTAAAATCTCGTAAGCTTCTTCGCCGTGCCTGAAAAATAAAATCTCGGCAATATTTTTCGAAATCTTCTCGGCATGAGCAATTTCAGAAATACGATATTCAATTTCTTCAAGCTTTGTCACCGTCGCATGAGGATTGAGTGGAACTTTCGTAGCAGAGTTTCTAAACTGAACTTGGTCTTCGAGCGAAAAAGTCTTGAGAGCCGCCTCTACCGTTTGTTCTGCCATCAAACGGTAAGTTGTGTATTTACCGCCGGCGACGAAAGTGACGTTCTGAGAATCTTCAACGATGAGATGTTCACGACTCGTTTTACTTTCTGTTTCGGCTCCGTCGTCGACAAGCGGCCGAACGCCTGCGTAAGTCGCAACGATGTCATTTTCTTTGAGAAGCGCTCCAGGAAAATATTCGCGAGCGACACCCAATAGATATTCAACGTCTTTTTTGGTGGATGTCACTTCGAGAGGATTTTTTTCGAAATCTGTGTCGGTCGTTCCGATGATGACCATTTCATGACGAGGAATCGCAAACACAATTCGCTTCTCATCATCAGTTGCCATCACCACCGCTTGCGAAATTGGAATACGATCTCTTCTGAAAGTAAGATGCACTCCTTTTGAGGGCCTGAGAATTCTCTTCCAAGTGCTGACGAGTGTTGGTGCGACGATATCAGTCCATGGGCCTGTAGTACTGATCACGTGTTTTGCTCTTACTGTAATTTTCTTTTTCGAAATTAGATCTTCAACATTGACCGCGGTGACTTTACCATTGGTGAACTTGGATCCGACCGCTTTTACGTAACTGACTGAAGTCGCGCCCATCTTGTGTGCGGATCTCAAAGTTTCGATCACGAGCCGATCATCATCCATGTAGGCGTCTGAATAAACAAATGAGCCCATGAGGTTTTTATTCTGCAAAAGTGGAATCCTATCCATCGTTTCGTTATTGTCGAGGCGCTCATGCATTTCGGGAGCTTCAAACATTGAAAGGGCATCGTATAGCCACATACCGAGGCCCATTTTGAACATGCCCACGCGTGAGCCTTCGTAGAGTGGCAAAACAAATCGAAGTGGATGAACTAAGTGCGGAGCAATTTCAAAAAGAAGACGACGTTCTGAAAGTGCTTCAAACACGAGTCCAAATTCAAGATTTTCTAAGTAGCGAATTCCACCGTGAATGAGCTTGCTGGATCTCGAGCTTGTGCCTTGCGCGAAATCTTGCATTTCGATCAGTGCCACTTTCATTCCACGTGATGCCGCGTCCCTCGCGGCACCCGCACCGGTAATTCCGCCGCCGATAATGAGAAGATCAAATTCTGTCTCTGCCAAGTGTTGAAATGAAGCTGCGCGATCTTTGAAAGAAAACGTTCTGGTCATTTGTTATAGTTCCATTCGCCGATGTTGTTGTGTTGTTGATGCACCTGAAACTTTTCTAAGTATGACTTATTTTTGGCATAGTCTGCAAACAAAACTCGCTGGAGGTGTTTCTCTCGAGCTGTTTTGATCGCGATTTCTGCCAAGAATTCAACAACGCTTTGGTTCTCTCCCATCAGCATCTCGACCCACAGACTTTGGGTTTGCCTCGACATAAAGAGAATCGGCTGCGCCAGAAAAAATCCAGCGACATCGTTATTTGAATTGGTGGCGATAAAACTCCACCCGCCATTGAGATAGTGCTCAAGAGATTCTTTTCGCCAAGGAGCCGTCCACGACTCAAACATAAATGCGGTTGGATCTTTGGCTAATTTTGAAAGTGTGGTGTTTGCGAAATCATAAATGCGGTCGAGATCTGAAAACGAGGCGACATAAAATTCATTCTGCATATGAAATCCATTTTGACGAAGTGAGTTCTCGAGGCGATAATACTGCATGCAAACAAAAACTCCTAGTCCGATCACAGAATTTTCAGAGTCTTTCAAAAAAGAAATTGAGTCTCGCATACTGGTTTGTCGCAAAACGGGCGTTCAAGCCTACGCCGCATTCGACGCCGACGGAACTCTCTGGGACATCGACATCGGTGAATTATTTTTTCATTACCAAATCCAAAAGTGTCGTTTACCGAATATGCCCGCCGACCCATGGAGGCATTATATCGACCTCAAAACTGTCGATCGCATCAAGGCTTACTACTGGCTCGCGCAAATCAACTTCGGACAAACACTTTCACAAGTCCAAAGCTGGTCCGAGACGGCTCTACGTGAATATGGCCCAATTCCGATATTGAAATCGAGTGCAGGTCTAGTCGAATTCTTGCGCGCCAACGGTGTCGAAGTTTTTGTGGTGACAGCATCGGTGAAGTGGGCCGTTGAACCGGCGGCTGCCCTATTGGGAATCGACCGCTCCCACGTTTTAGGAATGGCGACCGAAGTCGTCGGTGGAGTCGTCAGTGATCGACCGGTACCTCCCGCAACCTATTTGCAGGGTAAAGCCGATGCCTTGCTATTAGCGACTGGCGGCGTCGCGCCTATCTTCTGTGCCGGTAATACCGTAGGAGATACCGCTTTGCTGAATGCTTCTTCTGGCGTTCGCTTAGCTGTGCGAACGCAAAGCACGGGTGATGTTGATAATCATTTGCTCGAAGACGAACTCGGCTTATACAAAGAAGCCGTCAAGCGAGAGTGGCTCTCGCACGCTTACCGTGGCTAGGGCGCCTTTTTCGGTTCAATTAAATTGCTTATAAAAATGCCGTCCTCACCATCGCAGGACCAATAGGCGCGGCCCGTAAGACCACAAGCTTTACACCCTCTATACAGAAAATAACGGTGTATACACCGCTTTTTCTACTGAGGACCTACCAAAGACTATGACTCTGACATATAAGTACTAAGCCCGAAAAAACTTCGGCTCTTCTGCCATCATCGCTTCAACATCCGCAATTTCTTTCGGTGCCTTAACGGTCAAATTCTCATGGCCGCCCTCGGTGACCAAAATATTATCTTCGATACGAACACCGATGCCACGCAAAGCTGCCGGAGCGCTTTGATCATTCGCTGGAATATAAAGCCCTGGCTCAACGGTGAATAAAAATCCTTGTTCGATTCGACGAGGTTCTCCGCCGATGAAATACAAACCCGCATCGTGAACGTCCATGCCGAGGTAGTGACTCACTCCGTGCATATAATATTTTTTGAAATCAAGATTCTTGATGAGCTCGGCACGATTCCCGCGCAAAAGTTGCAACTCGATCATGAGATCGGTCAGCATTTCGATGCAAGTTTCTTGCAATTTTTGAAATGCGAGGCCTGGCTTTACCATATCGATGATCTTCTTCTGAACCTGCAGGACTCCGCCGTAGATTGCTTTATGTGCCGGAGAAAATTGACCGCTGATCGGAAAGTCACGCGTGATATCGCCCGTATAATAGTTGTACTCAGCACCCGCATCGATCAAAAGTAAATCGCCGTCTTTACAGACTTGATCATTAAAAACATAGTGGAGGGTCGTCGCGTTTGCTCCGGTCGCGACGATTGTTCCGTAACCTTCACGTTTCGCACCCAGAAGCATGCTCGTTCCGAGAAAGACACCCTGGAGTTGATTTTCGGTGACTCCGGCTTTCGCAAAGCGCATCACTTCTCGGTGACCTTCGGCTGAAATATCGCAGGCCTTACGAACACTCACGATTTCATCAGCTGTCTTTTTCAGACGTGCTTCGCCCATAAGTTCGCGAGCATCATATACCGGCAAAACGCCGCGACCACTTCGGCCATGGCTCAAACGAATTTCTTGAAGGAGTTCTAAAACATCTTTGTCGAATTCAGAATCGATTCCCCATTGATGATAAATTTTGTCGACGGGTTTCAATAACTCCACCGCTTTGTCGTGAAATTCAGAAGTGAGATAACACTGGTCAATGTGAAATTCGGCGGCCGCACCAGCTGGCCCGTAGCGAAAGCCATCCCATGTTTCGCGCTCTTGATCTTTCGGGCGTACAAACAAAACGGTCTCCGGGGTCATCCCCGGACGAAAAATAAAAATACTTTCAGGCTCTTCAAATCCGGTCATGTAAAATAAATTGGTATCTTGACGATAGGGATGATGAACATCGTTGTTTCGAATAAATTCTGGATTTGAATGAAGGATGAGGGCCGTGCCCTGTAATTTCGATTTCAGTAAATTTCTTCGATTTTTAAAATCTTGAATATTGTGCTGAGATTTACGCATAAAGAAAGCCTTTCTTAAAATCCGTATTGATTCACGAGTTTGTTAACGACATCTTTTGCAGACGTTGATCCTTGTTCGATCAAATTACGTCTCGCTTCGAAATCGATGATTGAGGTATTATTTGTATTCACCTGAATAATCTGGTTTACGCCGGCAATTTTTGGTCGGCTGAGTTCCCGCTGAAGTTGGCTCATCAACACTTGCTCAACCTCGTATTCGCCACGAAGCGCCTTCGGAAAAACTTCTCCCGACATCACATTCACAAAAATCACGAGATTAATATTGCGAGCTCGCAAAAATGCGGCAGCCTCTTCAACGTCAAAAGGGGCCGCCACGTAAGAACGATTCTCGGTAAAGTACGGTGGATAAGGAATACATTTGCTGATTCCGTCACGCAGAGAGCCTTTTCCTAAAAAAACGAGACGCTCTTGGCTGGTATTGTACGTTGGGCATGCGAAATCAACTTTTGCTTTTTCAAATAGATTCGCTCCAAATGCTTGATTTAAAAAATCTGAAAAAACCGAAACTTGTTCGGGCTTAATGCGAGAGCCGAGAAAACCTTTTCCGGGAACGTCGCTTTCTCTTATGCGCATCGCTTTGAATTCGAGTTCATTGACTTGGCCCTGCATCGCGTAGAGTCCGCCCATGACGGCCCCCCACTCAAGGCCGACCACGTAATTCACCGGAATACGTGCCCGCGCAAATTCTTTCAAGACACCAATGTGGGCGAACGTGCGCATACCTCCTGGCCCTAAAATAATACCAACGCGGGGACTTTCTTTCGGAAGCGAAATTTCAACCGGAGCCACCGGAGCACCCGTAATCTGTTGCGGCGTTGGAGGAGGCAAAACAACGACTGGAGAATTCTGTGTCGTCGATGGTGCCGTCGATCCTGGTTTTGGCTTTTTGTCGTGCACATTTAAAACCGAAGTTGGATTCGCTTCATGTCTTGTTTCTAAAGTATTACAACTTGTTAAAACAAAAACGGCGCTTGAAACAAGAAATAATTTTTGAAGTTGCAAATGGACTCCCCGTCTCATTGTTCACGTGTCAGATTGTAAGCGGCCATTTCACGAAGTGAATCGGCTTTGTTGTCCCAGTCGGCTAATTTCGTTAGGCAAAGTTCGGTGAGTTCTTGCAAAAAACTTTCGGCACCAACAAAGCCCATAAATTTTGTATAACTCATGCCTTTGTCCTCAGAATAATCTAGAAGATCATCCTTTACTTGAAATGCCAAACCTAAATTGCGTCCGAAAACTTGAAGATCTGTCGATTGGCGGACGCTGGCACCACCAACGAGGGCAGCACCTTCGATGGCTGACAGGATCAATGCTCCCGTTTTTTGTTCGTGCATGAGCTTAAGTTCTTCGATTTTCTCAAGTGGTGTATCGTTACTCTCTAAGTCTCTTGCTTGTCCCGAGATCATTCCAAACATGCCTGCCGCTTTGGAAAGTGATGCCACCAATTTCAAACCAATTTCTGGTGTTGCGGCATAACTTCTCGCGATCAACGAGAACGCTTCGGTGAGGAGTCCGTCGCCGGCCAGCAAGGCTTTTGCTTCGCCATAAACTTTGTGGTTTGTAGGCTCACCCCTGCGGACGTCGTCGTTATCCATACTCGGAAGATCATCATGAATCAGAGAGTAGGCATGAATACATTCGAGCGCTGCCGCAAAAGGAATTATTTCTTTAGCTTGAGAACCCAAGGCCTCTGCCGTAAAGCAAGCGAGGTTTGCGCGAAATCGTTTCGCTCCTTTTTGAAGGAGCGAGTATCTCATCGCACTCAGAATATTTTCTTGAATGCCTTCATAGGCATGAAAATTCAAATTCAAAAAACTTTCGACATTCGTCGAGTGATTTTGAATTTTTGTTTTCAGCTCTGAGAGTTTTTGCATTATTATTTTTCTGTTGCCGAAAAGTCTTGGGTCATCGCCGAACCATCGGTGTCGAACCCCATAAGGATCTTTACTTTTTGTTCAGCGTCGTTGAGTTGTGTATTGCATTCTCTTGAAAGCTTCACGCCTTCTTCGAAAAGCTTGAGCGAATCTTCGAGTGACAATTCGCCGGCCTCCATCTTTTCAACGATCGTTTCGAGTCTTGATAATTTTCTCTCAAAGTCCATGTGAACTCCTTTTCAATTCTTAATTTTCGTAATTTTGGCAGTGGCTTCACCGTTGGCGAAAGTGATTGCAACCTCTTGGTCTATTTTCAAATTCTTAACGTCTTTAATAATTTCGCCCTCTGATCTCACGATCGAATAGCCACGATCGACGACACGCAAAGGGCTCAGCGAATCCAGCAGAGAAAAATACTTTTGCAAATTTTGCATTCGGAACTGCAAAAGGTTTTTCATTTTATTTTGCAAACGCGAATGCAAATTACGATTCGCAACTTTTGATTTATTGAGCAGCACTTCGGGTGAGCCCATTTTGTGCGTGAGTAGCTCAACGTGCATCTTCTGATCCGAGACGTAGCGCCTCGCCGCGTTTTCGAGACGTACCATCAAATCATCATTACGCTGAGATAAATCTTGAAGCATTCGAGCAGGATCGATCAGCGCCCGCGCCAGAAGCGAAATTTTTTGCTTGAGCATTTGCATTTTGCGTAAAAGACCAGTGTACATCGTGCGCTGAGAACCTTGAATTTGATTTTGCAAATCTTCAGCGTTTTGCACCACGAGCTCGGCCGCCGCCGATGGCGTGGGCGCTCTTAAATCCGCAACAAAGTCAGCGATGGTAAAATCAATTTCGTGACCAACGGCAGAGATCGTTGGGATGCGTGAAGCAGCGATTGCGCGCGCGACACGCTCATCATTAAAGGCCCAGAGATCTTCGATGGATCCGCCGCCTCGGCCGACGATCAAAACATCAACGTCGGTCATGCGGTTCGCCGCGAGAATTCCGGCGACGACTTCTCCTGGTGCTTGATCGCCTTGAACTTTGGCCGCGATCAAAGTGATGCGTGCGCCACGGTATCTGCGGCCTAAGACATTGAGCATGTCTCGAATCGCGGCTCCCGTTGGTGACGTCACGATCGCGATATGTTGTGGCCGTGCCGGTAACGCACGCTTGCGTTCAGGTGCGAATAATCCTTCGGCGTGAAGTTTTGCTTTGAGTTGTTCGAATGCCTTTTGAAGAGCGCCTGCGCCGACGGGCTCCATCAACTCAACAAAAATTTGGTAATTTCCGCGAGGTTCGTAAACCGTCACTTTGCCGCGAACGAGAACTTCCATTCCGTCGTGGGGTTTATATTTCAGTTGTTGATTGAAGCCGCGAAACATGACGGCCGTGATTTGTGCCTTTGAATCTTTGAGAGAAAAATAAAAATGGCCAGACGTGTGCGCTTTAAAATTTGAAATTTCGCCTTTGATCCAAACCAGCGAAAATTCACCTTCCAGAATATTTTTGATCCATTTGTTGAGTTCGTAGATCGAAAGAACTTGTGGCTCTTTTTTCGTTTCGCCTTTTTCTTCAATCGGTTGTTGAACAGCTGAAGGCAGCGCCGGCGCTTCGTCAGTCACTTTTTCGCCAGCGAGCTTTTCGGCGATCACTTTTTCATCTTGAATTTTCGGAAGAAGATCTGTCGCCGTTTTAGGTGGCTGAACAAACTCCAGCGGAGCCCAATTGAGATCTGAAAAATTGAATTGTTCTTGACCTTTTGCCACGGGTTTTTTCCTCGCCCAAAAACGTGTGGCTCAAACTATTTTTCATAGGTCGAAGAGTCAAGTATTGGTTATGAAAACCAGAGATTTTCGAGGACCCACAGGCCCCCGACAAAAAAGCTGATCCAAGCAAACGAACTATGCGATTTGAGTCGATTCCAGGCTTCTTTGGGTATGATTTTTTCGCCAAGTTCGCGCGTCACTTTCATGTTGAGTACAACGAGCAACAATCCGCCGTATATAAATACGATGAGCGGAAATGCGTGGTCTAATTTTTCGATAAAGCTATTTGAATATTCCATGGTCTCTTTTCGGAGCAATGGGCCCTCAAAAACATGGACTAAGAGGCAGATTTTTGTTTTTTCAAGACCAAAATGACATGTCATCGCAAGTTTATTTTGCGAGTTTTCTACCAGATTCGCTACAACTTGAACCCGAGGACGAGTTTCGCTTGCAGAAATTTGACGAGAGTAAAAGAGCTTGTTATGATTTGGGTAAGGTCTCTGTGGCATCAAGCACAGAAATAAAGAAACCTACAAGTATAGAGAAAGGGGACCGTCCCTGGAAATGGTGTGCAAGCTCTGCCCTCGGGATCAGAGAAGCCTAAAGTTTCTATCATGGTCACCCACCTTAATAATACCGGGTTTCTGATTTCTCTGCGCCACAGATTCCTATTTTTTTTCTTTTCTTTTTCGCAATTCTCCTTCGTAAATAAAAAATTTGTAATGAGCGCGAATCTGATTCGAGCTCCGCAATAGACAGTTTTCTTTCAACATCGGTCGTGGTGATCGAAAACTATGAACCGCTGCGGTTGCCTGAGATTGCCTTTCCCTTCTCCCTCGCCTTTTGCCTAGATCCTCCCTGAATAGTTCCTTCCGTTGCAAAAATTTGAGAAGATAATGGCTAGAAAATCTCAAATTGAAACACCTTCGAAAAATAAGAATTGTTGAAGCCACTTTGTGGCACCTGTGTTGCACATTTAGACAGTACCGGAGGGCAAATCGAAATGAAGCCATTTACATCGTTTAAAGTTTTGACGCTTGTGAGTTTGATTGTTTACAGCGGGAGTGTTTTTGCTCAGGGTGCGGCGCCCTCTACTGCGGCGAACGGAGTCCTCTCTTATGATCCCGATGCGGCCGGACAATCTCAGTTTGCGGCCTGCATGTCCAGACTCAATTTGAAACTTCAGCCAATGTATAACGCTAAAAACAAGGACTCCGCGACGGCTTTCCCCTTTAATTTTCCCAAAATGCCGAGCGATTTGAATTACAAAACTGTTGGATCCGCGCAGTTCCCCGCCGAGTTTAACACGATCGATCCAGACTTTTATTCAGACGTTTCGAACTGCGTGCCGAATACGATGCCAAATACTGACGGCCAATCTTGCACAAAACAAGAAAGCGAAATTGATGATGCCGTTAAGGCTCTCACAAAAGACTGCTCTCACGCACCGAAGGTAAGTTCAGATGCAGTCGGCGACTCCGACACGGCCGCAACGGCTGATTGGGTGAAAGACACGCACGGTACTTGGGGAACCTGTCTTCAAGATGCTTACAGCTGCAATAAATTTGAATATGGCGACAATGATTCGGCTGATAGTTGCGCAGACTCTTCACTAGATGACTTAGCAAAAAACGGCGCGAAGCCTGATGAGTTAAAATCCTATTGCCAAAATAAATATCCTGCTCAATGCGGAGCCTTGGATCGCGCAAGCTTACGAACAACCGCTAAGGATTTGAATAGTGATTTAACTGCTGAACTTAAAGATCTCAATCGAGATCTCGCAGAAAAAAAGAAAGAACTTCAAGACAATAAAGACAAGTTAGATGCGGCGGATAAGCAACAACAAGGATTCGCGGCGAAGGCCCTGCAAGACACGAAAGATCTGCAAACTCAGTATGAGGCTCAGGTCAAAGCAAGTGGTGCACAGATTGATTCCACTTTAGAAAATAGTTACAAGCTCGTTGGAGTTTCGCAAAACGCTGTCAAGTCTGCCGCAGGTAATGTGACCGAAGCAGATGCCGCTAAGTTTGATGCTCAAAACAAATTTGCAATCGTTTGTAAGGCTCAAGCAAAAGCCAAAGCGGACAATCTGCTTCCAACGGGCGCAGTAAACTACGGTGGGCAAAACGCACTCGTAACAAGAAATGCAAGATGGCAAAAAGTCTATACTGCAACTCTGCAAAGCCTTTACGCTGACGGCACAACTTGCGATGGCGGAAACTACGCAAATGCAACTCTCAAACTTCTCAATATGCAGAGAGCACAAGTTCAAGCTGAGGCGAATGTTCAAAAAGCTCAGAGCGATTTACAGCTAGCGATGCAGAAAAATACGATGAAAAAAGATGACGAAAGTTTAAGTCTTTTAATTAAACAGAGAGACAAAGTGAGTCAGCTCGCGGCAAAACAAAAACAAGATTACCAGGACATAACTACTAAAGAGTATACGCTTCGAAAGAACGCAGCCACGATGCAAGAGGATATCAATAAACTCCAAGCTAAAATCGATAACGCTCCGAAGAAAAAAGCCTGTATCCAAACGATTCGCTCGTGCTCGAACGTAGCGGGGATCCCGTCGAGCAGTTCTTCAAGTTCCGCCGCAGATGTCGCGGACGCAATGAATGCCGTCGATAATGTCATTTCGATCTGTAAATCAGCTGCCAAAGTCTGTACCGTTGGAGCTGATAAATCACTGCCGACTAAGGAAACCAGTCTAGCTGCTTTCAACACCACATTCCCTGGTGGAACCTTGGGGAGCCCGCCGTCAGAAGACTTGCCGTTTGACACGAACAAATCAGTCTGCGCACAAGCGATCGCCTCTAAAATGGAAGAAAACGGTCCACTCAATAAATCAAAAGCGAGAATGAAGCACGCGCCAAAAACTACTACAGACGTTTCGAAGCAAAAAGGTCAATAGTACGCAAGCAAAGTTTTCAACGCGGCCCTCAATCTGAGGGCCTTTCGTCGCATTCACAGTCGCGCATCGCTTGAAAATCTGAGAAGTTCAAAGTACCATAGTTTGTTTCTTTTATGCGAACTGAACTCCTACAACAGAGCGAGTCTTCACTGTGAAATTAAAGTATTTTATCATCGGCATTTTTGTTTTGGGCTTCGTCGGGATCGGCACTGCGGCTCTTCTCTTTGTATCGGCTTCGAGCAGTCTTCCGCAAATTATGAAAGTCGAAGATTACAAGCCGCTTCTCGTCTCTGATGTCTTCGCCCGCGGCGGAGAAAAAATTGGTGAGTTTTCTCGAGAGAATCGCATTCTCGTTCCGTTTGAAAAAATTCCGAAGCTGCTCGTCAATTCTTTTATCGCGGCCGAAGATGATACCTTCTACGAACATGGCGGTCTCAATTATCTCGCGATCTTGCGCGCGTCTTTTGCGAACCTCCGCGCGGGACGAACGAAGCAAGGCGCTTCAACAATCACGCAACAGGTTGCAAAATCTTTGCTCCTCACTTCTGAAAAGACTCTGTCTCGTAAAATTAAAGAAGCTTTGCTTTCTTACAAAATGGAGAAAAATTTATCGAAACAAAATATTCTCTATCTGTACCTCAACCAAATTTATTTCGGTGAAGGTGCTTATGGAGTCGCGGCAGCAGCCCAAACTTACTTTCGAAAAAATATTGATGATTTGACGATCGCCGAGATGGCGATGCTGGCAGGTCTTCCGCAATCGCCAGAACGCTATGCCCCGTCGAGACATCCCCAGCAGGCCAAAGATCGTCAGAAATATGTTCTGAATCGCATGCAGATCGTCGGGTTTATTTCAAAGGAGCAAGAAGAAAAAGCCTTGAACGAACCCGTTCAAGTTTATCTCGGCAAAGAATATAAAAGTGTCGCGCCGGCTTTCGTCGAAACGCTCAGACAAATGCTAGTTCCCGAAATTGGCGAAGATGTTTTGCTCAATGAGGGTGTTAAGATTTATACGAGTCTCGACTACGCCCTCCAACAAGAGGCCAACAATCAAGTGCACGAGGGCTTAAGGGCCGTCGATAAACGCCAGGGCTACCGCGGAGTCGTGAAGCATTTGAACTCCAACGATGAGATGAACGAATTCTTGCTTAGTGGTCGCAAGAATCTCGTTCGTGAAAATGCTCCGGTTCGGATCATTGAGCCGAGCGGTAATTCTCCAAAAGATTTGCCTCTTTCGATTTTTCACAAGAAAGACGCCACTGGCAATACCGTGAGCAGTATTCCGCCTTATGTTTCAAACGGACAAATTCTTGACGCCGTTATCTCTCGCCTCGATGATAAGCTTGGCTTGACCGAAGTACGCTTCGGCGATGGCCAAGCTTTGATTGATGTCGCCGACATGGGTTGGGCGCGTAAGCCTGATCCGGCAGTGACAAGCGATGCGGCTCCCAAGATTACGAAACCGTCGCAGATTTTTAAAGAAGGCGATGTGATTCAAATTCGCATCACCGGCGATAAATTTTCGTCGCTTCGTTTGATTCGCGAACTCACACCCGGAAAAGCGAAGCCTACTCCTGAAAGTTTGAAACTCATTCATAGCACGCAAGACTATGCGCAAGCTTTGCTTGAGCAAGAGCCGCAAACTGAGGCTTCACTCTTGTCGTTTGATCAAGTGACGCAAGAGGTGACCGCAATGGTCGGCGGCAGCGACTTTAAAACTTCGAAATACAACCGCGCCCTTCAGGCGAAACGGCAGACCGGATCTTCGTTCAAGGCCCTCGTTTATACTTCAGCTCTCGATAAAGGTTGGACTCCGGCGAGCACGGTTGCCGATACGCCCGTCGTATTTGAAGAAAAAGATACGTCGGCCGAAGAAGGCCAAGACGATATCAAAAAGTATAAGCCTCACAATTATGAAAATAAATTTATGGGCGAAATGCTTTTTCGAAATGCGCTCATTCGGTCTCTGAATATTCCGACGGTGAAGATTCTCACCGATATCGGCATTGATTGGGCCACCCAGTATGCACGTAGACTCGGGATTTTTTCTCCGCTCGCAAATGACATCACGATGGGGCTTGGCTCGAGTGGCATCACGCTCTATGAAATGACCAAAGCCTTTTCGCAATTGGGCCGCATGGGTAAGCGCATTCGCCCGATCGTGATTCAAAGAGTCGTCGATCATTCGGGCAAAGTGATTATCGAAAAACTCTCTCTCGATAAAAAA
This sequence comes from Bdellovibrionales bacterium, assembly GCA_043746635.1. Taxonomy (GTDB): domain Bacteria; phylum Bdellovibrionota; class Bdellovibrionia; order Bdellovibrionales; family JAMPXM01; genus JAYTQQ01. The sequence continues at coordinate 20,423 of JAYTQQ010000131.1, forward strand.
TTCGAAAAAGAGATGGAGCCTTACGACAAACAATTCGAAGAAAAACGTCTTGAAGCAATCGGCCAAAAGGTGGCTCCGCAGGCGACTCCGACGAAAGCGCCTACTCCTGCGGCCGTTGGCGGAAGTGATCAGCAAGTCGTTAATAGCGATTTACCGATTTCGAAATTTAAGTCTCCGCATTTGTATTTTGAAGACCCAGATCAACTTATTTCTCCAGAGACGGCTTACCTCATCACGAGCATTCTTCACGGCGTGATCTTCGACGAAGGCGGCACCGGCGGAAGAGCCCGCGCTCTCAATCGTCCCGCTGCCGGCAAAACCGGAACCACCAATGGATTCTTCGATACTTGGTTCATCGGTTATACTCCGCAAATCGTGACGGGCGTTTGGGTTGGCTTTGATCAAGAACGCACTTTAGGAGCGGGTGAAGCCGGTGCGAAAACTGCTTTGCCGATTTGGCTTGAGTTCATGAAGACCGCCCACAAAACTTTGCCGGTTTTGGATTTTCCGACTCCAAATAATATTGTTTTTGCGAACATCGATAACCAAACGGGAAAGTTAGCCTCGTCGACATCGACCAAGATTGTTCGCCAAGCTTTCTTACGCGGAACCGAACCTAAAACATTAAACGACTCGACAAATTCAAAATCAGACGCAGATTTGATCAAAGAGGATTTGAATGAGTGATTCTGGCTCTGATAAAATTCAAAAACGCAAATCGATTCAGATTTGGGGAATCAAGCAGAACAACCTCAAAAATGTCGATGTCGAAATTCCGCTTGGATCGTTTACCGTTATTTGCGGACCGAGCGGTTCTGGTAAAAGTTCGCTTGCCTTTGAGACTCTGTACGCCGAAGGTCAGCGCCGTTACATCGAATCACTGAACAACTATGCTCGCCAATTTTTAGGAAAAGCTCCGAAGCCTGATATCGAAGGTATCAATAATATTCCTCCGGCGATTGCGATTGAACAAAAAAATTCGGTTAAGACCTCTCGCTCAAGCGTTGGTACGACAACTGAAGTGATCGATTATCTGCGTTTACTCTACGAAAAAATTGGCCGCGCGTACTGCCCGACTTACGGTTTTGGAATTGAAAAAGATTCTGTTGGCGACGCGTCTAGAAAAGCGCTCGCTGCGTTTACCGATATGCGGGGCTACGTTTTGTCTCCTGTTTATTCTGCCGGCCGAACTTTGACGACGGCCCAACTTCACAAGATGATTTTGCAAGAAGGCTTTACCCGTATTTATATTCCGAACGGGATGATCGACCCAGGTGAAGCGAACGCAAAGGGCACTGGTAAAAAAGCGAAGGCCGCAAAAATTAAGCCGCTGAAAGCGCAGAAGTCTGTCGCACTGGGCGCTATGCTCGCCTCTTCGCCCGCTTGCCAAGATCCTTCGGCGCGGAGACCGATAGGAAAAATTCTGGATGTGACTCCAAAGACATTGAAAGAAATTCCTGACTCGGATTTCTACATCGTCATCGATCGCTTGCAGTTTACGAAATCAGAAGAGGGCCGTCTCGCCGATTCAATGGGTGTCGCTTACCGAAGTACGCTCAAGTTTAATCCACATATCACGAGCGGCAGATCCTCGGTTCTAAGTACCGACGGCAAACATGTGAATTACTCCGAAGAAAACTCTTGTTCTGTCTGCGGATTTAATTTTCCGTCGATTACGTCGAGCCTTTTTAGTTTTAACAATCCCATTGGTGCGTGCCCGACCTGCAACGGCTTCGGTAATATTCTCACACTTGATGAGAATAAAATTATTCCGAATGATGCTTATACAATTGCCGAGGGTGCTATTCATCCGTTCACGATGCCGTCGGCAGCGAGTGATCGACGTGTCTTAAATGCTTTTTGCAAAAAGAACGGCATTGATCTTCATACTCCTTGGAGGGACCTGCCGAAAGCTCAGCGCGACTGGGTCTGGACGGGCGACTCGAAATTTTTCGGAATCGTCGGTCTCTTCGAGTATCTCGAAACCAAAAAATATAAAATGCATGTCCGCGTGTTTTTGTCTCGTTACAAAAGCCCTTTCTCTTGTGGAAAGTGCCACGGCACGAGACTGAGAACCGAGAGCGAATACATCAAGGTTGCGGGACGTTCGATCTCTGAACTCTCTGCTTTGACGATCGGTGAACTTTATTTGTTTTTGCAAAAGCTTGAGCTCACTCCGATGCAAAAAGAAATGGCCGGGGATATTCTTTCGCAGCTTGTTTCTCGGCTCGGCTTCTTGAGCGAAGTGGGTTGTGAATATTTAACCATTGACCGTGCGACCCGCACACTCAGCGGCGGAGAGTTTCAGCGTCTCTCGCTAGCGAAGCAACTCGGCATGGGGCTTTCACAGACGCTCTATGTTTTAGATGAACCGACCGTTGGTCTTCATCCTCGAGATAACGATCGACTGATCGGCATTTTGAAAAAGCTCAACGCCATCGGTAACACGCTCGTCATCGTCGAACACGATCATGATGTCATCGCAAATTCGTCTCACATTATCGAACTCGGTCCCGGCTCTGGTCACCTCGGCGGAGAAATCATCTACGCAGGCCCAACCGAAGAGTTTTACGCAGCTCCGAATTCGATTACCGCTCCATTTTTAAAGCGTAATCGTAAGCCTGTTGTTGAGCGAACACCTCGCCCTGTCGATATTGAATCTTACAAATATGTTTTCGAAATTTCAGGATGTACCGGCAACAATTTAAAAAATGTTCACGCGCGTATTCCGCTGAATCGTCTCGTCACCGTGACCGGCGTTTCGGGATCTGGAAAATCAACGCTCGTTTCGCAGACATTGTATCCTGCTTTAGCCCACAAGCTCGGGCTCGAATACGAAAAGGCTCAGCCATTCAAGGCAATGTCTGGGCACGAGCATATCAAGAGCGTCTTGTTTATTGATCAGAGTCCTGTTGGCAAAACGGCTCGCAGTAGCCCCGTGACTTACCTAAAAATTTTTGATTCGATTCGCACGATCATGGCTTCATCGAGCGAAGCTAAATCTCGTGGCTACACGCCCGGAACCTTCAGCCTGAACGTTGACGGTGGCAGATGCCCAGTCTGTAAGGGCCTAGGCTTTCAGATCATAGATATGATGTTCATGGATGACGTAAAGCTTATGTGCGATGCCTGCGAAGGTAAAAAGTTTCGTGGTGAAATTTTGGAGATCAAATACAAAGATCGCAATATCTACGAAATTCTCAATCTGACAGTCGCCGAAGCGATGGATTTTTTCGTTTCCTACCCGAATATTCGAAAACCGCTCTCTTTTTTGAAAGAAGTGGGTCTCGACTATATTCGCATAGGACAAGCCGCAAACACCTTTAGCGGAGGCGAATCCCAACGCCTCAAGATCGCCCGTGAGTTCATCGCGACTCAGCAGAAGGCGACCCTCTATATCCTCGATGAACCGACGACTGGCCTTCACTTTCGTGAAATCGACATGCTCATGCGGGTCCTCAACAAACTTGTTGAGGGCGGAGGCAGTGTTTTGTTGATTGAACATAATCTGGATGTTATCAGAGCCTCTGATTATGTGATTGATATCGGTCCCGAAGCTGGAAAAAACGGTGGTAAAATCACCGCCGAAGGAAGCCCTGAACAAATCATGGCAAACAAGAACAGCCTGACGGGTCGTTATCTGAAAGAATATCTTGGTGGAGAAACTTCTGCTTCTGCGAAGTCTTCTTCTAAAAAGAATTCTCACGCAGTTATGTCTAAATAGCTGTTTGAAAAGTGAAGGATTGAAATCAAACTATGAGTGAACTTTTCGCGACCATCCGACGAATGTGGCCCTTCATGAAGCCATATAAAAAGCAGTTAACAATTGTTTTTCTATCGGGCGCGTTCATGGCGGCCCTCTCGCCAGTCGCGATTCAACTCGTAAATAAACTCTACCACGCGTTTGATGAAAAAGACGCGCAGGCCGCAAAATGGATCCCCTATTCTTTTCCGATTTTATTTTTATTCCTCGGCAACGCCCGCTACATCAATACAAAGGTGACAAAGTACACTGCCGAACTCATCATGGCCGGCGTTCGCCGCAAACTCGTCGAGCAATTTGTTCATTTGAATTTAAGTTTTCACAATGCGTTTGACGCTGGCACCGGTGGCCTTATCAATCGTGTTTTAAACGATACGACTATCTTGCTTGAAGGTTTATTTTTCATGGTCGCAATCTTTCGCGAACCACTTTTGATCATCGTTCTTCTCATACAGATGATCCTGATCAACTGGCAATTGACCGCATTCAGCTTTATTCTCGCACCGGTCTTTGTCATTATGATGAGACAAATTCGCAAGAGTTTGCGTAAATACGGCCACCTTAATCGCGAAGCCATGGATAGTCTCACGAGTACTCTAAAAGAATCTCTCGACGGCGTTCGCATCATTCAGTCTTTTAATCTCGAAGACAAAATCATGCGCCGCTTTGACGGAAATCAAAACGACTACCTCGACACCCGCAATAAAATCATTACACGTGAAGAAGCGATTAGCCCGGTCAACGAATTCATGGGAGCTCTCGGCTTCATGGGCTTTTCGATTTTTGCTTTTCACCAAATTCTAGGAGGAACGTCAACTCCTGCAGAATTTACGGCTTTCGTAATGGCCGCAGGAATTTTGCAACCACCAATTAAGAATTTTCAAACTGCTTTAGTGAAGATGCAACAGAGTTACGTTGTCTGCGAACGTCTCTTTAAAATCATCGATAGTGATCAGCGGGTTCCGCAGGTTACGAATCCAAAACCCTTTCCATCTTCGTGGAAGAAAATTCACTTTAACAATGTGAGCTTCGCGTACGGCAATGAGTTAGTCTTAAAGAATTTCGAGATGACAATTAATCGTGGCGAAGTCGTTGCACTCGTCGGCGAAAGCGGCAGCGGAAAATCAACCGTCGTTAATTTGTTAGGGCGGTTTTTTGATCCCACCAGCGGACAAATCTACATCGACGAAACTCCAATCAATCAATTCGATCTTAAAGATTTGCGCCGAAATATTGCGCTCGTCACTCAAGATGTTTTTTTATTTCGAGATACGATCGCTGAGAATATTCATTCTGGAAATCTCGATGCCGAAGATAAAAATATCGAGCCCTCGGCTCGTGCAGCGAATGCGCATAATTTTATTTCGTCGTTTCCTCAAGCTTATCAAAATCAAGTTGGAGAACGCGGCAGCTTTCTTTCTGGCGGAGAAAAACAGCGTATCAGTATAGCCCGTGCGATCTACAAAGATGCGCCGATTCTCATTCTCGATGAAGCGACCAGTGCTCTCGATAGCGTGAGCGAAATGGAGGTTCAAAAGGGTCTCCAGAAACTAATGGAGGGGCGAACGGCTTTCGTTATCGCCCATCGCCTTTCAACGGTCTTTAATTCAGATCGCATTATCGTCATGAAAAAAGGTGAAGTCGTCGAACACGGCAATCACAAAAGCCTCCTCGAAAAGGGCGGCGAATACTCGAACTTCTACAGCCTCCAGATGAACCAGCACGAACGGATGACTTAAGACTTAAACGGGGGCTAAAACGGGGGGTGGCGGCAGGTGGCAATCTCGGCAGAATGGCCATTCCTTCGACAGCCATAAAGGGTTCATCTCTCTTAAAATACAGGTCCTTTCTAAAAAGGCTGGCCTCTGCCTTGCTCTGCACTAAAGAATGTCGAAAGCCCTTTTTATAAGTCTCCTTTTTAGTTTTTTTATGAGTCTGAATCTCGTGGGCATCGTCACTTTTTCGAGCGAAGACGACGAGCTCCCGAGCTTCGAATTGAATTCAACAGAAAGCATCATCACCGATGCGACTTACCTCGCAAAAGTAGCCGAAGCTTACTTGCCCGGCATCGAAGAAAAACTCGCGGCAAAACCCACGATGGCAACGCTCTCTGCCTTTGATCAAAAAATTCGGCAAGGGGCTTATCTCGTTGCTCGAAGCCGTTCTTTTCTGAAGCTTGCACTTAAACAAAATCCAGACATCGCCTTTCTTAAAGCCGGCTACGAGCTATCTGAATGGGCCGCTTCCGGAATTTTCTACGTCACTCATCACACTGCACTGGCCGCTGCAGTTCACATTCCTGGATTGGGAATGGCTATACCCGCCGCTTACGCCGCCGCCCGCGAATGGTACCAGTATTATGCTTTTAAGAAACGCTTTGGAGTGACCCCGAAAGACATCAGAAATTATAAAAACGAGGTTTTTACCGATCAAGATCTCAGATCACTTCGCTTACATGTTTTACCCGAAGACGCTTCGCAACGTTTTGTACCGATTGGTCGTCACTCTTATTTAAGCACAGAGAAAATTTCGAATAATTTCATTTCAGTCGGAGAGCTCGAGCGCCTTATCGACGATTCAGACTTCTTGCACGAAGCACGCAATCTAGGTCTCGTGCCTCCTCTCTATGAGGAACTATTGATTCAACATATTCTATCAATCCCGTCAAAGAGAAAAACTTTTTTGGAGAACGTAGAACTTCTGAATTTTAGACCTCACTTTCTTTGGGGCCAATATTTGATCGAAGCTGAAACCTTTATCAATAGAATAACGGCAGAGGCTTCACTTCAAGCCTTCAAACGTTCGACTCTTTATAAAGCCGGCGGCTGGAGAGACTTCTCGAAAAACTTTAAGCAAGCAGAATCAGAGCGCAAATCATTACGTGAACAAATTCATGATCTCGAGGCTTTTCAAAATCAAGTGATTGCAGACTTAATCAACAAGGACCTTCCCGACTTGACCGAAGTGAAGCAAGACTTTGCCACGCGCAAGATGAATCTCGAGACTGGATTTGCCGAATACAGCGCAAAATATCCAAAATTTATGAACGCCTGTGAAGATCTTTTCGCGAAATAGCTGTCGATATTTTCGCGACACGTTCAGATTCTCATTTTTTATTTTCAACAACTGCTGCTCGACTAGACACTTTAAGCCATCCTGTCTCATTTTGAACCCTATGGTACAATCCCCCACAACTCCTCAGCAATTGAGCGAAAATTTTCAAGCTTTTGTCTGGTTCGTCTAAGCATTGATCGTTTTTTTAATGAAAATTAAAGTTGTCCAATTATTTGACGATAAGAAGTTATGCATTAAGTGCGAATCGTAGCGCACTCCAACTTTACAGGGAGCTATCATGATTAATTGGGATGAATTTGATCATATACACGTGATCAAAAAACTAAAACAGATCTTGGGCGCATGGTGGAGTATCGACGTTGTTTTCACAGACGAACGTGGATATTTGAGAGGTTTCGATAAATCGAAAAACCAATCTTTTAATCCTGCCGTCAATACTTACTTAGCAAAAGATGCGGGAGCAGAAAACTTCTCGGGGCTCGTCACAAAAGCTCTCGATGATATGCGCCTTTCTGAAAATCGCTATAGCTTTCGCAAATGGGAAATGGCGGGCTTTGATGTCGCCATATTTCCAATTATGATTGATAACGATGTCATGGGCTCAGTCGTTGCGATGGGATTTTTTAAAGACCAGGCAACGCCACAACGTCTCGAAGAAATCAGAGAACGTTTGGCAGCTTTCGGGGCATCTTCAGACGTCATCGAAGCTTCACTTTCTAAGTTTAAATATTTGGATGATGCTGACCGTGAACATTTTAGCGAACTCGTAGACCTCGTTGCTCAAGAAGTTATCACTCTTCACGTTGAAATTACTCAAAGAGAAAATCGCATCAAAGAACTCAATAAAGAATTGGGCTCTCGATATAAGTACGACAACATGATTGGTAAATCTAAGCCAATGCAATCTCTCTACGCTCTTCTCGATAAAGTAAAAACAGCAGACAGTACTGTTTTAATCCAAGGGGAAAACGGTACGGGTAAAGAGTTAATCGCTAAGGCGATTCATTACAATTCTGTTCGTAAAGAAAAGTCTTTCGTGATTCAGAACTGCTCGGCCTTCAATGATAACTTGTTAGAGTCAGAGTTGTTCGGACACGTTAAAGGATCTTTCACAGGCGCCATCAAAGATAAGAAAGGCTTATTTGAAATTGCCGATAAAGGAACTTTCTTTCTAGATGAGATTGGAGATACATCTCCACAAATGCAAGTTAAGCTTCTCCGCGTTTTACAAGAAGGAACATTCACCCCGGTTGGAGCGACTGAGCCGCGTAAAGTTGACGTGAGAATTATCGCAGCGACAAACAGAACATTAAAAGAGATGGTTGAAGCTGGAACCTTCAGAGAAGATTTGTTCTATCGCTTAAACGTGATCAACATTCGTGTTCCGCCACTTCGTGAGCGCAAAGAAGATATTCCTGTTTTGGCTGAATTCTTTTTATCTAAGTCTGCAGAAAAAGGCGGGCCAAAAAAGATTCTCACGAAACGTGCTCTTGAAAAACTCTACGACTATCCATTTCCGGGTAATGTGCGAGAACTTCAGAACGAGATGGAGCGTCTCGTGGTTTTGAGCGGGATCGAGAACAAACTGACTGCCGATATGCTTTCTCCAAAAATTATTGAGGCAAGCGATAAAGGTAAAGTTCAAGGTGCTCGCGTTCACGGTAAACTCAAAGATGCACTCGAAGATCTCGAGCGCGAATTGATCAAAGATGGTTTGCGTAGAACTGGTTGGAATAAATCAAAACTCGCAAAAGAGCTTGGAATTAGCCGTGCAGGTTTGATCATGAAGGTTGAGAAGTACGGCCTTGATAAGCGCCGACTTCTGAAGGCTTAGTTCTTAAATTTTAATGTTCGAAGACAAGGCGCTCACAAGGCGCCTTTTCTATTTGTTTAAACCGACAAAACCGACAAGACTTTCGACGGCTGACTAAATTATAGCTAGCGATTTTTCACTCGGGAAAAAGCTCTAAATAAGGTATAATCAAATGATGCAAGCTCGATTATTTCTCAATTCATCTTTGGTGTTCGTCTCTACGATCTTATGCTTTTCTTGCGTCACCCCTCGGGATAAGCAAGTGGCTTCGATTCATGTCGGCATGCTCAAAGACCAAGTTATTGATGCCGCCGGTAGCCCCACAACTTTTAATCGGTACCAAGGCAAAGATCGTTGGGTTTACCGGGTCGTGAAAGATTCGGATATCACGACGACAGAAATTCTCTTTCAAAACGGTAAAACGGTCTATGTAGGGCCGCCTTTGACGCCGGCTCTGAGCGCTGAAGAGCAAGACAAGTACAACCAGATTTACAATCAACGCCAAGACGCCACCGAAGAGCGTGTCCGCGAAGAGCAACGCAAATATAATGCGGCTCATCCTGAAATGAAATCAAAGGATAAAGAAGAAGAACTTTAAAAAACCTTATTTCGCGAGAACGATGCGCTTTGAATCTTCGACTGCGGCAGGTTTTCGCTCAGCTTCTGTTTCGCTTAAAGAGACTGGCTTTTTGTGAACGACCGAATAATGAGCCGCGAAGTTCGACTTTATCTTATCGAGCTTGCCTTGAATGCTGAGATCAAAATTGCCCTCAACAGTAGGTTCTGCGGCCTCCTCACGTTGATATTTACGATCTGAAAAATCACCCCTCTCAGGATGTTCAAATCGAATATGCAATTGAAGCTTGCGGTACTCGGCGTAGTCGGTTTTCAATTCTTCTGTTTTTTTCAAAATCTCTCGCGCCAGATCGGCCGCTTCTCCGGGTGACTTCACCCTTGCTTTTGATTCGAACATTTCTTGCAGATCGCTTTTTTCTTTTTCAATTTGGCTTTTTACTTTTTGGATACGGCCACTCTCATCACGCCATTCTTTTGCAAAAGGATCTTCGCCTTTAACTGGCTCTCCGCCACCTTCTGCTGAAGGTGCTGCGGCTTCTTCGGAGTGTGCGCTGAACGAATAGAGAAGCGAGAAGACTAAAATGAGTCTAGGGAGTTGAGATGTCTTGTTCGGCCTGGGTGATCGCATATTGTTCCCACCGAATTTTGACCGGTAGACGCTTGATTCGATTGATCAGAATCGAAGCCTTCACCGGAGATAAATTCTTCAACAACAACTCACCTTTTTTGATTCCAGAAAGTATGGCTTGCGCATCCCAGTTGAAGCGAGTGTCGTTAATAGCTTCTCGTAAAAATTCGCGAATTTCTTTAGAGTCGATGTCTGAGATTGAGACGTTATAGACAAATGCGCCGTTTTTTCCTTGAGAAAACTCTGAGTTCGCATATTCGCTAATATTAATCTCTTCATGCGGAGCCTGATTCATATTCGCGGATGGATCAGTTTGAGGCGCTTCTTCATTCTGAAAAAGTTGAAATCCCGATGAAGGAGGCGGCAGCTCGTGAGGCGCAGCCTCTTCTTCGTGAACGGGCGAGAGGTCCCCGCTACTTTCCTGAAGCTGTCCGTGAGCGTCTAAGATCGATGGGTGTCCGCAGCCTGGGCAAAGCACAAAACCTGAATCTTGCGGTAGCTCTGCCTGACAGCGCGGACAATGAGCTGCCATTAGCGTTTCTTATTTTTTCGTTCGAGCTTACGGCGATCACTGCGAGACATGCCTGAGCTTCCTCCGCCGCTGCCCGAACTTTCTTCTCCGCCACCCGAATAAACCAAGCGCTGTTTCTTTTTTGGCTGCAAAGCTTGAAGAGCTATTTCTGCATCGTCTGGCTCAGAAACTTCATCTTCATCCTCTTCATCATACTCTTCTTCAGGATTCATAATCTCTGAAGGCGGTTGACGTTGCTCACCTGGTTGCTGCTGCACCAGTTGAATTTTCAAAAACTTCTCGACCACTTCAGCCTTGATACCGTAATTGAGTTCTTCGAATTTTTTGAAAGCTTGTTGTTTGTACTCAACAAGTGGATCGCGCTGAGCATAAGCCGCCATGTTCGTCCACTCGCGAAGGTGATCGATGCCTTGCAAATGATCTTTCCAACGTTGATCGATCGTCTGGAGCAAAATCATTTTCTCAACTTGTTTGAAGTAAGGTCCGAGACGAGCAATCTGTTCGTCGAACGCACGCTTCACTTCTTTTTTCACGATCTCGGTGAGTTGCTCGGCCGTGTGAATGTCTTGAGCCGCGAAATCAATTTGCAGACCATATTGCTGACCGAGTGCCGTGCTGAGGCCTGCTAGATTCCAGAGTTCTGGTTTCACGCGAGCTTCGGCGTAAGTATCAAGGATCATCCCCGTCACATCCGACAACATGTCGACGATAATTTGATCGAGGCGATCTCCACCCTGAAGAACTTCTTTGCGCAAACCATAAATTACGAGACGCTGTTTGTTCATGACATCGTCGTACTCTAAGAGATGCTTACGAATATCGAAGTTGTGGCCTTCGACTTTACGTTGGGCCCCTTCGATTGAAGAAGAAACCATGCCGGCGGTGATTGGTTCATCTTCGGGCATGTTCATCGCATTCATAAGTTTCTGAATGCGCTCGCCATTAAATTTTCTCATCAAATCGTCATCGAGTGCGAGGTAGAATCTTGAAGCGCCCGGATCTCCTTGGCGGCCTGATCGACCACGCAACTGATTATCAATACGTCGAGACTCATGTCTCTCAGTACCGATGATCTTTAAACCACCCGCAGCGACTACTTGTTTTTTCTCGGCTTCGCAGACTTTTTTGAAATCTTCTATCGCGGCCAAATATTCTGGACTCTCGTGATCTTTGACTTTGTGTTTCGCAAGTCCTTCTGGATTACCACCCAAAACGATATCGGTTCCGCGACCGGCCATATTCGTCGCAATTGTGACCGAACCTTTGCGGCCTGCTTGGGCGACGATTTCAGCTTCACGCTCGTGCGCCTTAGCATTCAAAACATTATGTGGAATATTTGAGCGCTTGAGATAAGTACTGATGTGCTCCGAACGTTCAATGCTCACGGTACCCACGAGCACCGGCTGACCTTTCTTCTGACACTCGATAATGTCTTTAATGATCGCGTTGTATTTACCGTTGGCATTTTTATAAATTAAATCTTGTGAATCAAGACGCTGAACCGGACGATTCGTTGGGATCACTGACACATCGAGATTATAAATCTTTTTCATCTCGACGGCTTCAGTTTCTGCCGTACCGGTCATTCCCGAGAGTTTTTTGTACATACGGAATAAGTTTTGAAAAGTCACCGTCGCTAAAGTTTGATTCTCATTTTTAACTTTAACGTTTTCTTTTGCTTCAACAGCTTGGTGAAGTCCGTCGCTCCATCTGCGACCTTCCATGAGGCGGCCGGTGAATTCATCGACGATAATGACTTCGTCGTCTTTCACCATGTAATCAACGTCTCGCGTGTACAAGTGGTGTGCTTTCAGACCTTGATAAATATGGTGCAACAAAGCGATATGCTCTGGATCGTACAGATTACCAATTTTCAGAAGTTCTTCGGCGTGCGAATTTCCTTCTTCGGTTAGAGAAACTGTTTTGGTTTTCTCTTCCATCGTGAAGTCGATTTCTTTTTTCAAATGCGGAATGATCGCGTTGATCGTATAATATTTATCTACCGCATCTTCTGCAGCACCCGAAATAATTAAAGGCGTACGTGCTTCATCAATGAGGATCGAGTCACACTCATCGATGATCGCAAAATGTAAAGGCCGCTGCGTGTATTCACTCAAGTCAAATTTCATATTGTCGCGGAGATAATCGAAACCAAGTTCATTGTTGGTCGCGTAGGTGATATCGGCGCCGTAAGCTTCTTGTTTTTCTTCGTCGTTTTGACCGTGCTTCACGACGCCTGTTTTAAGACCGAGCCAAGAGTAGAGCTTTCCCATCCATTCGGCATCACGGGATGCGAGATAATCATTCACCGTGACGACGTGAACACCCTTACCTTCAAGCGCGTTTAAATAAACAGCAAGAGTTGCAACGAGAGTCTT
>JAYTQQ010000132.1:0-4598 GCA_043746635.1 Bdellovibrionales bacterium
TCGGCTCAAGTTAAACTTCTAAGAGTAATTCAAGAAGGAGAGTTCACTCGAGTTGGAGACTCTAGATTAATAAAAGTTAATTGCCGAGTTATCGCAGCAACAAACCAAAATTTAGAGGAAATGATTAGTAAAAAGCTATTTCGAGAAGACCTTTACCATAGGCTAAACGTCATCCGTATTAGGACGACGCCGTTAGCCGCCCGCATGGAAGATCTTGCCGATATATCAAACCTCTGCGTTTTGCAAATCGGAGGACCGAACTACAAAATAACTGAACGTGCGATTCGTGCGCTTAGAGATCACGATTGGCCAGGGAATGTCCGGGAGCTTAGGAATGCTCTTGAACGTGCGATTATTTCGGCGAGGCGTAGAAAATCTTTTGAGATTGGCTTCGATGATATTTTAATTCAACTTCCGATTAACGACAGCATCTATCGTTCTCGTAAGCTTGAATCAATTTTACCTGAGCAAATTTCTGACTTAAACTCTGCCAACTATAAAGAATTCATGGAGTCTGCAGAGAAGGCCTATTTCAGAACTGCTTTGGAGTTAGCCAGCGGAAGTGCCATTGACGTCGCTGATCGAATTGGAATTGCACGCAGTACAATATTTAAAAAAATTAAAGAATTCGGATTCGGCCAAGTGACTGACAAAAGACAAATGAAATTCAAAGACAAAGGCTACTCAGTTAATCAAAACGAAAACATTCAGTGATTTAATATTGTTTGGCGAGAGGAATTTGAACATGATGACTGCTCAAGACATTATAAAGAAATTTGATCTTACGAAGTTACCAAAGGAAGGTGGCTATTTCAGGGAAACCTACAAATGCACCTCACACGAATTTCCAGCCAGCCAATTTGGCATTGATGCAAGTACGACAAGAAAAATTAGCACTGCCATTTACTATTTGGTAACACCTCGAAGTTTCTCGACCTTGCATCGAGTAAAAAGCGACGAAATTTTTCATTTCTATGCCGGTGACCCCGTCGAGATGCTTCAGATAGATAAAAGTGGGGAATCAAAACAAATCGTAATCGGAAATAATCTTTTAGAAAATCAAGTTCCGCAGGTTGTAGTGCCAAAAGGAATTTGGCAGGGTACAAAACTCGTAGATGGAGGAAAATGGGCTTTGATGGGCACAACTGTGGCCCCAGGCTTCGAATTCGAAGATTTTGAGTTAGGCCAACGTAACAAAATGATCTCACTTTTTCCACATCTTAGACAAACCATCATGAATTTCACGGAGGAGCAGAGCCGGGCTTTCGAGTGAAGATTTCCCTTAAGATATTCATTTCATTTTTTATCTCTTCATTTCTTTTAGGCTCATGCCTGATTTGGTGGGCGCATCGGCACTCGTCAACTCAGACAAAAGAAGATTTCATTTCGCGATACAGAGTTTCATCAAAAGTAATGGGAGACACCCTTACCCACTTAGATAGTAGTACTGAGGCACTGATGCTCAACGCTGCCAAAGTTATTTCCGCGAGAGATGAGGTCGGAGGCCTACTCTCGACAAATGCACTAATGCCTATGCGAGACGAACTAAGTGTTACTCACATTTTTGTGATTGATAAAACGGGTAAGTTTTTGCGTTCAACAAACGAAGATCCTAATCTGATCCCAAATGTAAATAACTTTTGTCCCACATACAAGGGCATGGCGTCGAGATCAGAAATAGAAGCGACTCCAATTATCCATCCTAATCCAGAACCTAAGCCCTATAAGTTTCTCTTTCTGCCCACAAAAAATCACCAACGTATAGTTGAGGTGGGGGTAAGGGTCGATTTCGTCGCAAAAATATTGACCGAGGCCCTCGGCTCAGACTCCAATATAAAATCCTTAGCGTTATATAGTCCCAACGGAACATTATTTGGTCGCTTCGATTCAACCACCGTAAACTTTAAGAGTGCTACAGTTAAGCTTCCTGCTGAATTTCCAACGATGGTTGAGACCAAGGACGCTTTTCATTTTTTTACGAAAGTAATTTCGAGTCATCCAAAATGTTGTCAATGTGATATATCGAAAACCTCTAAAGATGGCGAATACTATTACGTCCTCGAATCCGAGGTTTCAAAACAAGAACTCTCGGTCATACTGGCATCAACTAAAAATATTTTTTTATTGCTGGGCTTCGCTAATCTCTTTATTTCAATACTGCTTGCTCGATTTTTGGCCCGTCGTTTAGTTCGCAACATTGAGGCGGCGGTGCTAAAGGTAAGAACCTTAAAGACTGACGGCAACTTAAAAAATAGACTCGGCTGCAAAGGCAAAGACGAAGTTGCCTTTCTTACGCAAGAGTTTGACAGACTACTAGATACTTTAGAAAGCGCCCAAGAAAAAATTGTTGAATCCGAAAAAATCCAAGCCAAAGTGCAACTCGCAAAAGAAGTTGCCCACAATATTCGATCACCTGTCTTGGCAATTGAAATGATGTTACCGAGCCTGACACACCTGCCGATCAGACTTCAAAAAGTTTTTATTGATTCAGCTCGCGAGGTAAGGGCATTGTCAGATAGACTAAGTCGACAGGCGGACGGACTGAATGAAAATTCTTTGCCTAAATCCAGCCCTGTTAATATTGTGGACGAGCTTAAGCATATTGTTAACAAAAAGATTTTCGAGTATTCCAACAAGGAACATTTTAGAATCAATTTGCAAATTGAAAAGCAAAGCGAAGATTGCGCCCTTCTCAACATAACTGAACTAAGCGCAGTCATTTCAAATTTGATAAATAATTCATTAGAATCTTATATTAATGAAAATGGCTTTGTTCTGGTAAAATATGATTCTAACGAAATCGAATGCGAAATCTCAATTGTCGATGGCGGAAGAGGAATTCCTGAAGAAATTATCAATCAGCTCGGAAACGCCGCAATTTCATCCGGAAAAGAATTTGGGAGAGGCATTGGGCTTCAGCATGCGATGAGAACTTTGAACGCTTGGGGCGGAAGTTTAAAAGTACACTCTAGTTGCGAATCGGGAACCCACATTACTTTAGTGATACCGAAAATTAAAGTCGAATTCGATAGAGCGGAAATAGGTAAGGACATATCAGTCTGATTTAGGGCACTATAGATAGTTCATCCACATCCCTCCGCACGCCTCAATGATCGGACCATTCGATTTCCTTGATCGATCGATTTGCTCTCTCCTAACCTAACGACCGCCGCCAATGTTTCATAGCCTCACCGTAAAATCGCGAAAAACTCGCAAAATCTTTATCCTCAAAAAGTACGCAATCGGAATAATTAAACGATCCTTGAGCATCGCTCAACCCGGCTAATACTTCAGGCTTGTAAGAGATTGAAGCCATTGGGAGATCCATAATTTTCTTAGCACTAAGGTCGGAAACTTCCTTGCCCTTATGACATGGTAAGAATTCAAGCCTTAGGAAAAGTTTAGAAAATCCCTTAATTTTTTTCTTGAGAACAATTTCTTTCTCGATGGTTATGCTATTCGACTTTAAATAAAGAGTCTCATCGCTGCGGCCAGCTTTCTTATTCAAGTCTAGAACGTATAAGCTTGAAACTTTGACCTGACGTGTGAACACCTTTGCATTCTTCGCAAAGTAAACGTCTTCTTTCAGTTTTAAGAGGACGCGTTCGAAAAAAGTTGAAATATTGTCCAGAGCTTTAAACGGACTATGAGTCTGGAAACCGACACTTGGAAATTTGCGCAGTCGCATTTGCGTTAAAAATTTTGCAGCGTTCTCCAGTTCGGATTTTAAGATTTTATCTGGCATCAACATTGAACTCTCCCTACCATAAGCAACCAATTCGTTTATTAAGAAACGATCTAGTGAGTTATTATTCTCTTTTGACTTCCCTTGAAGAAAACTGAAAAAATCAAACCAGGTGACCTTGACGAAGGACTTTTCAATGCCTTTTTCATGCACCGGATCTCTTACAAATAAAAAATTATGCCTACATTTCATTCTTGAATGACGCTTCTGTTGGGCCTTATCAGCGCGGGCTTCTACCTTTGACTCGACAAGCACGAGAGGAAAATCGTCTACTAAAATGATAAGATCTGGCCTCGAAAAATACTTATTGTTGGCGACCTGCGTTCTTGCTTCGAAAGATTTTCCTTTAGGGCGGACTTTTAAAAACTCAAAAAATATTCTTTGAAAATACTTGGAGGAATTGAAAGTTGCCGCAACTATCTGAGTTAAGCGGTCCTCATGGAATGCCGGAACATTGTATTTTAGAGCTTCTGATAGAAACATTCTTTACCCTATTTCCTTTATCTCGGGACTGATTAAAGGTCGCATGCATTAATATTAAAGGATACGCCTGAGTATATTTCAGGCCCTACAACTGATATTATTGCCCCCACAAGACCCTGCTGAACCCTGGAAATCAACTGGCTACCACGTGGCTACCATTTGGCTACCAACATCTGAAATTTCACGACATTTCTTGAAATGTCGCTCAACTACTTTTTGTTAAATGAAACACACTAAGTGCTGGGACTGAAAACTGATTTTGACTTGCTTAAAATTGAGAGGGGAAAAATGGGGTGATCGACGGGGTTTGAACCCGCGACCGCAGGAATCACAATCCTGAGCTCTACCAGCTGAGCTACGACCACCACAA
>JAYTQQ010000133.1:0-10058 GCA_043746635.1 Bdellovibrionales bacterium
ATGAACGGCTGGACTTCTGCAAAAGATGTCATCCTCAAGCTTTGCGGAATTCTCACGACTAAAGGCGGGACCGATCGTATCGTTGAATACTTCGGTGACGGCTGCGAATCGATCAGCGCAACCGGCAAGGGCACAATTACGAACATGGGTGCCGAGCTCGGCGCGACCTGCTCGATATTTCCTTACGATAAACGCATGGAAACTTACCTCAAAGCAACGGATCGCGCGGAACTCGCATCGATCGCTGATCAGAACAAAGATATTTTGTCGGCCGATGCTGATGTTCTTAAAAATCCAGCGCAGTATTTTGACCAAGTGATTGAAATTGATCTGAACACTCTCGAGCCACACTGGGTCGGGCCTCATTCTCCGGATATTGCTCATCCCGTTTCGAAAATGGCAGCGGCCGTTAAAGAAGGTGGTTGGCCAACGAAATTGTCTGCGGCCTTAATTGGTTCATGCACGAATTCTTCTTACGAAGATATCGGCAGATCTGCTTTCATCGCTAAGCAAGGTCTCGAAGCCGGACTTAAAATGCCACAATTTTTTTACGTCACTCCAGGTTCTACGCAAATTCAAAACACGATCAGCCGAGATGGCCAGATGGATACTTTGAATAAAGTCGGCGCAAACGTTCTCGCAAATGCGTGTGGTCCTTGCATCGGCCAATGGAAACGCGACGACATTAAAAAAGGCGACAAAAACTCAATCGTCACTTCTTTCAACCGTAACTTCCGTGCACGTAACGATGATAATCCTGACACTCTCGCTTTCATCGGGTCACCCGAGATGGTCACGGCAGTTGGTTTAGCGGGTCGTCTTGATTTCAATCCTTTGACCGATACGATCGATACTCCATCAGGTAAAAAATTAAAATTGCAGGCTCCCGAAGCTCCTGAATTACCGGCTCGTGGTTTCGTTGCGGATCCTCATGGTTACCAAGCGCCGAAAGGTGCTACGGTTCAAGTGCAGGTCTCTCCGACTTCGGATCGCTTGCAACTCCTCACGGCTTTTCCAAAGTGGAGTGGTAAAGATTTCGAAAATCTTTTGGTCCTCTGTAAAGCCAAAGGAAAATGTACGACGGATCATATTTCTCCCGCAGGAAAGTGGCTGAAATACCGCGGACATCTCGATAATATTTCAAACAATATGTTATTAGGTGCGATCAACGCATTTAGCGGAGCGACCGGGCAAGGCAAAAATTTGCTCAGCGGTGAAGTGAAAGAGTACGCGCAAGTCGCACGTGATTACAAAGCGAAGAATCAAGCTTGGGTGATTATTGGCGACGAAAATTACGGAGAAGGCTCTTCACGTGAACACGCGGCGATGTGCCCTCGTCATCTCGGGGCTCTTGCCGTTATCGCACGAAGCTTCGCACGTATTCACGAAACGAATTTGAAAAAACAGGGAGCTCTCGCTTTGTGGTTTGCAAATTCTGCCGACTACGACAAGATTCAAGAAGATGATGTTCTGGCAATTCATGGCCTGACTTCATTTGCGCCAGGTAAGAATCTTCAGCTCGTGATCAAACACAAAGATGGCAAGTCTGAGACGGCTGAATTGAAACATACGTTCAATACCGAGCAGATCAAATGGTTCAAAGCGGGAAGTGCCCTGAACTTATTGAGAGACTCTCAAAAGGCTCATTAGGCTTGAGCGGTTGAAATGGTGACTCCACACAAATGGACCGACGATTCGCTGCCGGGTTTAAAGAATGGCCGCATTGACGTTGCGAGAGTGATCATCTCTCCATTTTTGAGACACTCCTGCGAGATTCAATTGAAAGAACACGACTCAATACCCGTAACGTTGCTTTTTTCTTAGAAGGTGGACCTTCCTTGTCGAACTTCTACAGTGATACTTTATCGGGCGGACAAAGACTCGGCGACGGCTTCGTCATGAAGCTGGGTATCGTCGGAGATTTCTAGATTTTTTTAGTTCTTTTAGTTCTTAATTCGGTAGCCAGTCTTAAAAATGACCGAAATGACGGCCATGCACACGAGCATAAACGCGAAGGTCATCCCCAGACTGAGGCCGATGGTGACGTCTGAGGTTTCGTAGAAGCTCCAGCGAAAACCACTCACCAAGTAAACGACCGGATTGAGGAGCGTCACCTTCTGCCACAACGGAGGAAGCATGCTGATCGAATAAAAGCTTCCGCCCAGGAACGTGAGGGGTGTGATCACCATCAGCGGAATAATTTGCAATTTCTCAAAACCGTCCGCCCAGATCCCGATGATAAAGCCGAAGAGGCTAAAAGTGATCGACGTCAGTAACAAAAAAGCCAGCATCCACAACGGATGATCGATGTGAAAAGAAACAAAAAATCTCGCCGTAATCAGGATCACGATACCGACGATCATTGATTTGCAAGCGGCGGCGCCGACATAACCAAGTACGATTTCAAATGCCGAAATCGGTGCCGAAAGAATTTCGTAAATCGTGCCGACAAACCTCGGCATGTAAATTCCGAACGAGGCATTCGAAACACTTTGCCCTAAAACCGATAACATAGTGAGGCCAGGGACGATGAAGGCACCGTAGCTCACTCCATCAATGGCCGTCATGCGTGAACCGATGGCTGAGCCAAACACGATAAAATAAAGCGAAGTTGAAACAACCGGGGCGGCCAAACTTTGAAGAAAAGTTCTGAAGAATCGTTTCATCTCAAAACCGAAAATTGCTTTTACGCCGTGGATATTCATTTCTGGCTTCCGACGAGGTTCACGAAAATATCTTCGAGCGAACTCTCTTTCGTGTGGAGATCTTTAAAGCTGATTTCGTGATCGCTTACTTTTTTCATGAGCTCGGCGATCCCGGTTTGTTCAGTCCGCGTATCGAAACTGTAGATGATCTGTAAACCATCGGCCGATAACTGAACACTATCACTCGCGATGTCTGAAGGTAATGATGTCAAAACTTTATTGAGGTTAACCGTGAGTTGCTTCTTGCCGAGTTTTCGCATCAAAACCGCTTTTTCTTCAACGATGATAATTTCACCTTTATTGATGACGCCGATTCGGTCGGCCATTTCTTGCGCTTCTTCGATATAATGGGTTGTGAGAATGATGGTGACGCCACTTTTTCGGAGCTCGCGAACCATCTGCCACATGTCACGTCGAAGAGCTACGTCAACACCAGCTGAGGGCTCATCGAGAAAAAGAATATCGGGTTCATGCGACAAGGCTTTTGCGATCATCACCCGGCGTTTCATGCCGCCAGAGAGGGTCATCATTTTGTTATCTTTTTTATCCCATAGCGAAAGGGCCCGCAGAGTCTTTTCGATCTTTAAAGGGTCTGGAGCCTTTCCGAAAAGACCGCGACTCAATGAAACCGTATTCCAAACTTTATCGAACATATCGCTCGTGAGTTCTTGAGGTACTAAACCAATTTTCGCTCGGGACTTGCGATAGTCTTTCACGATATCAAAACCGTCGGCGGTGACGGTTCCTGAAGTGGCGTTGACGATTCCGCAGATGATGCTGATAAGAGTTGTTTTACCGGCGCCGTTTGGACCCAGGAGGGCGAAGATTTCTCCGCGACGAATTTCTAGATTGATATTGTTGAGAGCCTTAAATCCTGTTTTGTAAGATTTATGAAGGCCCTGAACAGAGACGACGATATCTTTTGAATTCATGGCTTCGGCCCCAACGGAAATAAGTATTGAGTATGCACGCTCAACTCAGCTTTTTCGTCAGCAGAGTGACCTGCTTTTCCGATCGAATAAATTTCAATCACGGGGCCGCCGAGAGTGTAATGATTTTGCGCAATCCATTTCATCGCCTTCGGATAGACTTTCATCGGACCAATAGAAGGTGCACCGTCGAATTCGGCCGTGAGGTAAAACCGGCGTGGAATTTCGCGAAAAGAAAACTGCGACGGTAGCGCGTGCGGCTCTGCGCTTACGATGCATCCACCATTACTTTGCAAACGTTCTTCGATGACGTTTTCGGGATCATCGAGATATTCGCCAAAGCTTAAATCACAAGAGACGTGACTCTCTTTCGCCCAGTTCTCGACGAGCTCGATGCTCTCTAAAATTTTATGGTAAGGACCGATGTGGTGAGAGAAAACGATTTTAAAAGGACCCAGATCCTGGCTTTTCAGATCGACTTCTTTATAGGCGCCCAGATGAAAATAGAGGTAGCTCACGAAACCAAGAATCGTAATGAGGGTCGTTGAAATAACGAGTGGCAGAAGTCGCATTTAGAGTGTCTTCCAGTCGATGGTTTGGTTTTTAAAATGCAGACTGCCGGATGGAGAAACTTCATTCAGCTCATCTGTCAGCAAAGGATTTTTTCTTAAAGCTCCGAGGAGGTCTCGGCAAGCTTCGGGCTTAAGCTCAGCACTTTCAGCAGCCTTCATGCAAAGAGCTAGATCGGTCGCTAGGCCTTGAAGAAAATTTTGCCAGATCTTTTCGTTCACTTCAGTGTGGTTCATGAGGTGGGTCGCACCTAGGTTCGGCGGAGAGTCTGTGACGTTCATGCCGATGCCGACGATGCTTCGACCTTGAGTCCCGGTCAGAACATTTTCAATGAGGATTCCGCAGAGCTTTTCTTTGCCGATCAAAATATCGTTGGGCGCCTTCAAAGAAAAAGGAATTCCTAAAAAACGTCTCGTTAAATTTTGATAGACGGTGAGACCCACCAGTGGAGCTAGAATTGGTTGAGGATTTTTCTCAAAAGAAAAACTCCAAGAAGAAAGAAGGGCGTGTCCGTCGTCGCTCCAGGTATTTTGATTGCGACCGCGACCGGCTGTTTGGTGAGAGGCAATGTACACTTTGAGAGGTGCGTGCACCGACGCAGCGTCTTCTTTCGCGATGGTATTTGTGCTCGTTGTTTCTTCTGCAAACCAAGTTTCAACTCTGAGGTTTGAGAGAAATTTCTGACTGAGTTTTGCGATGTTCATTTTTAAATTCCGATGGCTTCGCTTTGCAACCAATCGAAAATAAGGCTGACGTCTGCAGAGGGAGCCGAATGAGTGAGGGCTCCGATACTGATGTAGGCCACGCCAAGTTCGGCAACTGCGGCTACGCGGTCAAGTGTCATATTGCCACTCGCTTCTGTGAGAATCGTCGGCGGCACAAGTGCAACGGCTTCTTTCATCATTTCGAGGGGCATATTATCGAGTAAAATAATATCAACGTTCATCATGACGGCCTCTTTGACTTGCGTAAGGTCACTCGCTTCGACTTCGATTTTTTCATCCGTGTGCTCGCGAATGCGCGCGACAGCTTTCATCAGACCACCGGCAACGGCGATGTGATTGTCTTTAATCAAAATCGCATCGGACAAGTTACTACGATGATTGGTGCCACCACCATGAACGACCGCCTTTTTGGCGAGATCACGGTAAGTCGGAATTGTTTTGCGTGTATCAAGAATTTTAGTTTTCGTATGAGCAATTTTATCGACGTATTTGCGAGTGAGAGTGGCAATTCCTGAAAGATGTCCTAAAAAGTTGAGGCTCACTCTTTCGGCTTTCAAAACTTGAATGAGATCACCCGTGATCGTGCAAATCACTTGACGATCTTCAATGATGTCGCCTTCTCTGAAGAACCACTGCACGCGTGCGAGGGGCTCCATCACCATGATGCTCTCTTCAAAAGGGCCGCTTCCAGAAAGAATCATTTTGCATTTTGCGATGAGTCTCGCTTCGCCCATTCGAGGCGCAAGAGCGAGAGATTCTGTTGTGAGATCGCCCGAAGGCATATCTTCTTTGAGAGCCGCGTGAATCATGTCGAGTAATAAGGTCATGATAAATTCTCTTCGTTGAGGAGTCTGTCGAGCTCTTGTTGAATGAGCTGTTTTGCGATGTCGGGTAAAATTCTTTGGACTAATTTTTCTACCAGATCGCGGGTCTGTTCGCGCACAATTTTTTCAACCATCGCCGGATCAATTGCGCCGCTGGCCATTTTCGTTAGGGGAGGAGGAGGAGACTGAAATTTTGGCGGGGCCGGCCGGCGAGGAGGCGGAGGCTGAAGAGCCGGTCGTTCTTCTGGTTCGTTATACTCTTGCGGAAGTTCAACGACGTGTCCTGTCAGGTTTGAAACTTCGTGCTCGGGTAATTTGAAATTCCAGTCGGAGGTTGGTTCTTGATCTGGCGAAAATTCTTTCGGTAGAGGCGGGGCCGTATCGTCGAGTTCAAGATTGAGAGATTCCGAATCTGCGAAATCAAAGCTCGGAAAGTTTTCAATGCCTTTTGGGGGCGCCTTTGGCTCGACCGTCTTAGGAATTTTAGGCGAAGTATGTATATCCACTTTTCCGAGGTCCATCATCGTGAAAGGACCTTCATCTTCGTCGTTCACATCAATTTTGAAATTTGATAAGTCTTTTTGTTTCCAGTTTTCTTCTGAGTCCGAATCTTTTGTTGGAGTGAGTCTCATCTCAGAAAAATTTTCGATCGATTTATTTAAATTCTGAGCCGGATCATCTTCATCGGTGAAAATTTGGATATCCTCGAAACTATCCATGTTCCAGTTGTTGGGATTCTGCGGAGCAGTCGCTGGAGCTGGAGCCATCGGTTTTGCGTTAGGCGCTTGCGGATTTCCGGCGCGAACAGAAGGCGGCGCCGCCGGAATTCCGAAACGAGAAAGTGTGTCTTCAGACATGGGTTTCGGCGTAAAGGGTGTAGGCGAAACGGGAAGAGGCTTTGAGTTCGTCTTTTCGCGCACTTCATTTTTCATGGGGTCGGTCATCGCACTCGGAAATTTCAAATAAGCTGAAGCGGTATTTTCTTTTGTCTTAGAAGCGAGGCTCGTCACCAGTTTACGAAGGTCTTCAACTTCGAAAGGTTTTTCAAGCTTGGCATTTGCATTTGATGCCTTATAAGAAGTTTCGTCGAGATCCATGAACGAACTCCACATCAACACGACAGGAATTTTATTAAGGAGCGGATCGGCCTTCACGTCGAAACATACTTCGTAACCATTTTTTTTCTGGAGTAGGACATCGGCGAAAATAATATCGGGACCAAATTGTTTGGCGACTTCGACGACGTCGACGCCGCTGTGAACGACTTTCACTTCAACCGCAAAGTCTTGAAGTGCAAGACTAATGACTTTTTTAATGGTCGAACTCTCGTCCGCCAACAAGATGCGTAATGCCATGTGCTGATTGAACGATTTTATTAGGGAGGAGTCAAGTTCAGGACCCTAAAATCATTTGAGAATTCGGCTCAGAAATCAACTGACAAACTCTGAGGTTATGCAATAATGCCCAGATGTTCATGCTCATCGATCGCTATATCGCTAAAATGTTTTTTGCATACTTTCTGGGCGGTCTCGTTGTTTTCTTGACTCTCTATATCGCGGTCGATTTCATGTCGAACATGGTTCGCTTTCAAGCGCCTCCCGCAAGTCTGATTCAGTATTATATATTGTCCACTCCGGCCCTCGTTTACCAGTTAATTCCGGTGGCGTGTTTGCTCGCAACGGTCTTGGCGCTCAGCACTCTGAATCGAAATAACGAACTCATCGCTCTCTTTAGTGCCGGCATGTCGCTCGCGAGGATTAGTTCGCCGATTTTACTTCTTGTCATCTTGATTTCGGGTTTATCTTTTTGGATGGGCGATAAGGTTATTCCGGTCGTGAATCAGAAAAAAAACTACGTCATGTACGTAGATATTCGTAAACAGCCCGGCCTCTATTCGACCGTCAAGACAAACCGGATTTGGTACCGATCGGGCGATATTCTCTTTAACATCAAAGTTCTTCAGCCCGAGAAAAAACACGCCCAGGGCATTACGCTCTATTATTTCGATAGCTCTTGGCACCTCGGCCAGATTATTCAGGCGAATGACGTCGATATGCTAGGCCCCCAGTGGAAGCTCACCAACGGATCGGTTACGCTTTTTGCCACCGAAACGGCGTCTCCGATTGTTCAAAAATTTGATAGCAAAAATATTGTCATGAGCGAAGACATCGGTGATTTGCAAGATTCGTCAAAAAGTTCTGACGTCTTGAGTCTCAAAGAGCTCAGTCGATTCATTCAAAAGAATAAAGAAGCCGGACTCGATACTCAGCGCTACGAGGTCGATTACCAATCGAAATTTGGTTTTGCTTTTGCGGCTTTTGTGATGTCCTTCATCGGAATTCCGTTCAGTGTCGGTAAAGGCCGATCGGGCAGCAGAACTTTTAGTTTTGGAATGTGCATCGGGCTTACGTTTATCTATTACGCGGCCTATACGTCGGGAATTACCCTTGGACAACAAGGTGCAATCAGCCCATTTCTGGCAGCGTGGGTGCCAAATATTTTGATGCTGACCTTTTCGTTTATCTTTTTACTCAGACTCAAACGCTAAATTTTTTGAGCGCACAGAGCAAAGTTCGGTCCATTTTTGTGATCATGCGACTCAAACGAAATATCAATTTGGTTGAAGCCGTAAGATTTTAAACAATTCAAAATAGAATCACGGGTCAACCAACGACTAAACGCAGCCGATCCGCCGCTGAAGCCCTTATTTGCGAAAACGCCCTCGTAAAACTGTTGGGCCCATTCGTAGGTTTTACCCTCGTGCTCGACTTTTTCGAGATCCTTAAAGTTTGTCTTTAAGATATAGTGTGAATCGATGGCTTTCTGATCGTAGTAGTGAGTCCAGAGAAAAATTTTGTCTGAAGCTTTACACATTTGCGTGATCAGAGTCAGCGGATCAATCATGTGGTAAAGAACTCCGCTCGCGATCAAAACGTCAAATTTTTCTGAGCTCTGCTCGAAATATTTTCGAAAGTCGCCGAACTGAAATTCGACTTTTTCGAGATTTAAAATTTCTTTCACGCAAAGGCATTTTAAAAATGCACGACTGTTCGCTTCGATCGCCGTGATTTTTTTCGCACCTTTATTTTGGAGCATATAAGAGTGGCCACCCTCGAGGGGCCCCAGTTCAATAAAAGTTTTGCCTTTAAATCCACCGAGAGTTTTTTCGGCCCAATCTATACGTGGGTCTTCAAAAAGACCCGCAAAACCAGGCATCGTCTTAAGGCCAGTTGAAACGGGCAGTTGCGAGGACCATTCGCCCTTATAGATATCGATGATATTTTGCTTCGTCGGAAGCTCAGAACTATAAACTTCTTGAATTTTTTTTAAATTTTTTCGACCAATGATCGGCGAAACGAGTTTAAAACAAGAATACACACCCGGGATCTTTTTAATGAAGTTTTTGGTTGTTTGCATGCCTCATTGAATACCCTTCAATCCAGGAAAAAAGCAATGGCTAAAACCGCCCTTATTTGCTAAAATAAGTCTATGGTGCTCAAGATTTTGACATTTCCAGATCCGATTTTACGTAAGCGAGCAGCTCCCATCGCGAAGCTTACCGCAGAGCTTAAAAGCCTCGCCGAAAACATGGTCGAGACTATGTACGCTTCGCGCGGTATCGGTCTCGCGGCTCCCCAAGTAGGTGAGCTCGTGCGCCTTCTCGTACTCGATACTCGACCGAAAGACGACGACGGCAATATCGTTGAAGAAGAAATGACCGAGCTTGAAAAAGCGATTCCGCAGCCTTTGATTATTTTTAATCCTGAAGTGACAAGTGCTGAAGGTAAAACCACTTTTGAAGAGGGGTGCCTTTCAGTTCCGACGTATTTTGAAACGGTGACGAGACCCGCTTTGATCGAAGCCACCGGCATCGGCAGCGACGGCAAAAAAATAAGCTTTAAGGTTGATGGATTGCTGGCGATTTGTCTCCAACATGAAATTGATCACCTCGAAGGTAAACTTTTTATCGATCGTTTGAGTCTCATCAAATCAAATCGCATCAAAGCGAAAATCAAAAAATTCGGGTACGAAGTTTCTTCGAAAAAAGAAACTGAAGAAGAAAAAACCGAAGCCGAACATCACACACTATGAGTAAAGTACGAATCGTTTTTTTAGGAACGCCTGACTTTGCGGTTGCGGCTCTAGAGAAGCTCGTCATCGACGAACATTTTGAAATCGTCGCGGTCGTCACCCAACCGGATCGTCCTTCTGGACGAAGCATGAAGCTGACTCCATCACCGGTGAAGGTTCTGGCTCTGGCGCATAGTTTAAAAGTTTTTTCTCCCGAGACGGTGAACACCGAGG
>JAYTQQ010000134.1:0-4132 GCA_043746635.1 Bdellovibrionales bacterium
TTGAGTTCGCGCTCGTTGATGGGAATCCAAGGGACCAAAATTTGCGCTAGAACTAAAATCCACGCGACCGTCCAGGTGCCGAAGGTGATTCTCAGTGCGCGAGAGTTCTGGAGAGCATAATAGGCGATGCAAGTGAGTGCTGGATATGCGGCGATGGGCCAGTTCGCCTCGACTTTTGATTTGAGCGATGTCAGAAAGAAAAACAGCAGCGGAAACCAACCAAAATAAAATAAAATTTTAAGAGTTTCAATTTTCGGTCGTTTCATCGCGGCTAAAAAAACCGGTGGAAACAGAAGAAAAAACTGACCAAGCACGTACTCGATCGGCCATCGCAGTCGCCACGCATCTTGAGTATCGAGTCCGTGTTGAAGCTGAAACTTAAATGACATGAAGTTATTTTGGTAATTCCAGATAAGAACTGGACTCGAAAATAGCAGACCCGTTAAAATACAAAGAAAGATTCCTTGAGGTTTGAGCATACGCCATTTCTTCTCGAGAAAAACATAAGAAATAGCTGCCGGAACAAAAAGGACAACGTGGTACTTCGAACAAAATCCAAGGCCGAGACTTGCTCCGAGGCAGATGTAAAGCCAATTGACGGGCCTCTCGTGTTCGAAGCGCTCCGAAATTTGCGTAAAAATATAGATCGAGAGCGACCAGAAAAACACCAGGGGAGAATCCGGAGTGACGATGAGAGAACCAATTCCCCAAAGGGGTGAAAGCACCACGAAGACCAAAAGACCGATCAGCTGTTTTTCGCTCATGTATTTTTTGAGTATCAAATACCAGAAATAAATCGCCGCATGTGAAAGAACAATTGAAGGAACGCGCGACACTTGCCAGCTAGCGTGCGAAAATAAAAAGTCGAGCTTACTTCCTATGTAGAAAAGCCAAGCGACCATCGCGGGGTGATCGTAGAAACTGAGCTGCGGACGCTGACCCCAAAACCAGTAATAGGCTTCATCGGTCGACATCGGCAAAATAATTCCAAAAATGATTTTGAAAAAGAGAATAGCGAAAAATACTTTTAAAAATTTATTCACGATGAATTAAGGCACATCAACTTTTTTAGGCTTACCTAAATCTCCAGGAACGCCTCTGTCTTTACCATTCACGGTGAGATTCACCGCTCCGCCGTCGCTAAACTTCATACTGACTTTGCGTCTTGCCTTAAGGCTTTGAACTTCATCGTGATGCAAATTCATTTTTTTGCTTGGCTCGCTATCAATCTGAACCGTGACTTCAACGTCATCGAGCGCTTCGATCATGACTTCTTGTGGTCGACCAGCAGGGGGCGGTGAAGGATTTGGTTTTGGTGTTGGATTCGGTGTCGGTGTCGCCGTCGGACTTGGGTTCGGTGTCGCGCTTGGTTTCGGCGTTGCCGTTGTCATTGGAGCTGGAGTGGCAGTCGATTCAGGTGTCGCTGTCGAAATTGGGCTCGCGGTGGCTGCAACCACATCAATCGCAACCGGAGCACCCGAAGGCGTCGGCGATGGGGCAACTGCAGAATTCATCACGGGAGTAATCTGAATCGATTCGCTTTCGTAGCTATCCATTTTTCTTTTAATGAGTCCGATGACGACAATCAAAATCACGATCCCGATGATTCCGTAAATTTTAAAGTAACCAATTTTTTTATTGTCGGTGAGAGCAGCAACGGCAGATTTATCTGTTTTTGAGGTGTCATCAGTCTTAGCGGCCTCACCAGTCAACTGCTCGCGCAAGGCTATTTCGGGACGGGTTGACCCCATTTCTTCAAAGAAAATTTTTAAAATTTCGGCGGTGTCGATTTGTAAAAAAGTTGCATAAGAAGCGACGA
The DNA here is from genome assembly GCA_043746635.1 of Bdellovibrionales bacterium. Classification (GTDB taxonomy): domain Bacteria; phylum Bdellovibrionota; class Bdellovibrionia; order Bdellovibrionales; family JAMPXM01; genus JAYTQQ01. The sequence continues at coordinate 1,820 of JAYTQQ010000134.1, forward strand.
ATCCGCGCAAAAAAGTTTTTGGAGGAAGACGGTCAACCGCGCCCTCCTCCATCGCCATGATATTTCGAGTATTGATCTTAGTTGCGGTCGAAACTTCGTAAATTGAAATACCTTTTTTTTCACGAGCTTCTTTGAGAATGGTTCCGGTCTTTTTCATTCACCAGCCTACTTATTCATTTCGTCGATCATGTTTTTTGCTCTCGCTGCGTACTTACCATTGGGATAATATCTTAAAACTTCTTCCATGCGGGCGATGCCTTTTTCGCGATTTCCTTGGCGAAAATACGAAATCCCGCTGTAGTAGTGAGGCTCATCAAAGTGATCTTGTTTGCAAAAGAAAATTGCCTTATCGAGCTCGGTCGAGGCGTGGGTGAAGTCTTCGAGCTCGAGTTCGGATCTTCCGAAGAGAGTATGCGCGAGGCAGTGCGTGCGATTGAGTTTAATTGCTTCTGAAAATTTATTCTTCGCGACTTGGTAATCACCTTTTTGAAAATAAGCGAGGCCCAAATTCACCCACGCTTTTTCGGCGCCCTGATAAGTGAGATCATTCAAAACCCTTGTGAGTTCCCGAATTGCCAGATCAAATTTTCCGAGTTCGATGTGGACACGCGCTAAATTATTGAGAGCATCTGTAAAGTCAGGCTTGATTTTGAGCGCATGCATGAGATGTTTTTCGGCCATTTCATACTTCTCTCTGACAAAATATACCAGCCCTAAATTATTCTCAATCATTTCATTTTCTGGATCGAGATCTTCTGCCAGCATGAGTTCTCTCATCGCATTTGGATAATTTCCACCGGTGAGTTGCGCGGTTCCGATTTGTAAATGAAGTTGTGCGGCCTCTTTATTTTTTGGAAGTGTTTCGCACCCACCTAAGCAAAAAATTAAAGGAACCCAAATAAACGAGGCTTTTTTTAACATGAGTAAATGCTAACAGATAAATGAGTGACACGCAAAATGCGTCAGGTCTAGGCGGTGCGTTGTCTAAATTCTGTGAAGAGACACGATGCACTCGACATGATCCGTCTGCGGAAACATATCGAGAGGCTGGATCAAGTCGATTTGATAGTCATTTGATAAAAATTTAAGATCGCGGGCGAGAGTAGCCGGATGACAGCTCACATAAATAATTGAACGAGGTTTCTTTTGGGCGAGCAGTTGCACCGCCAAAGGGTCGCAACCAGTTCTTGGAGGATCTAAAACCACTAAATTTGCGCTGAGATCGTAGGTTGTGTTCTTAAGAAAGTCCTCTACCTTGGCCTGGTGAAATTCGATTTGGCCTTGGTGTTTTGCTTTTTTGAGATGGTCTTTCGCATCCGAAACATTTTTCGGACTGAGTTCAACTCCAACAATTTTTGATTTCGGAAAAGCCGCCGCTAACGGAAAACTCAAGTTTCCGCTCCCGCAGTAGAGATCAAAAATCTGCATCGAATTTTGCTCAAGAGTCAGACGTTTGGCCAGCTCACAAACGAGTTCACGCATTTTTTCATTTTGTGCCGAATTGACCTGCGAAAATCCCATATCAGAGTCAGTTGCAGACATTCCGTCGAGCTTTAATTCCATTCGTTGAGCTCGCGTCGGAGGCAGTTTTTGCGCTGCCGAAGCTTTACGAAGAGAAGCAAATTTAGCCGTGATCGTTTCATCGGTAATCAAGCAGTCTTCAATCGGAGCGATTACGTGCGTATTTTTCTTAAAAAACCCGAGTTGGCCTTTATGAACGTGAATTTGGATACGATTGCGGTACCGAAACTCCTGTGGACTCGGCAAACAAGCTTCGACTTTAAAATCTTTAAATCCGCTGAACTTGAGCAGAGATTCTTGAACGAGCATTTGTTTCTGCACAAGCTGTTCGGCATACGAAATGTGTTGCCAATTGCATCCACCGCATTCGCTATAATACTTGCATGGAGCTTCGATGCGGGCATCAGATGCCCTTATCACTTTGAGTAGTTCAGCTTCGGCGAAATTCTTTTTAACAAAAGTAATTTTGACTTGAACGAGCTCGCGAGGGGCGGCCCGCTCAACAAAGATAACGGCTCCATCGTGTCTAGCGACACCGCGACCGCCGACTGAGAGACGATCGACTTCAACTTCTAATATCTGATAGAGCTCAAGAGATGCCAATTATTTATTTACGAATTCTGTTTTTTCGAAGAACAAAGCGAGTTCGCGTGCAGCACTTTCAGCAGAGTCACTTCCGTGAACTGAGTTTTCACCAACGCTGTCACCAAACTCAGCTCGGATCGTTCCGGCAGCTGCTTTTTTAGGATCTGTTGCACCCATGATGTCGCGATTTTTCATGATTGCGTTTTC
>JAYTQQ010000135.1:0-9244 GCA_043746635.1 Bdellovibrionales bacterium
TGGCTGTCGATGATCGCAAAGCACGAAATCGGCGGTATTTTAGCCGATGATATGGGACTCGGAAAAACGATTCAGGTGTTGGCGCTGCTCGCAAACAGAAATTCGAAACTACCGAGCTTGGTTTTGGCTCCTAAGAGTCTGATCTTTAATTGGCAAAATGAGGCAGCAAAGTTTACGCCTCACTTGAAAGTTTTAGTTTACGCCGGCAACAGTCGGCATGAGCTTTTAAAATTAATTCCGAAATACAATATCGTTTTGGCGACCTACCAGACGCTGCGAAACGATATCGAGGCATTTCAAAAACAAAGCTTTCAGTACTTGATTTTAGACGAAGCTCATAATTTAAAAAATGCCCAATCGCAAATCACCATGGCCGCGAAGCTCTTGACTGCAGAAAAGAAAATTGCACTCACCGGTACTCCTATCGAAAATTCTCTGATGGATCTTTTTTCGATCTTATCAGTTGTCACGCCAGGCCTTATCACCGATTCTCAAGCCCAAAAATGGGTCAAAGAAGCAAATCCAGAAACGATTGGCAGACTTTCTCGGGCACTTACACCATTTGTTTTAAGAAGAACAAAAGAACAGGTTCTGAAAGATTTGCCTGAAAAAACAGAGCAGGTTCTATACTGCGAGCTTTCAAAAAGCGAACGGGCTCGCTACGACGAACTCAAAAACTTTTACTGGAATCAACTCTCAGGAAAAATCGAAGAAAAAGGTTTGGCGAAATCGAAAATCGAGGTTCTTGAGGCTTTATTGCGTTTACGGCAAGCCGCCTGCCATCAAGGACTCCTCGACAAGAATTTCAAAGATGAAACCTCGACCAAATTTGAGTTGGTGGGCGAGCAACTTGAGAACGTCATTAAAGACGGTCACAAGGCCCTCATCTTTTCTCAGTTCACTACCTTGCTCGGACTTTTCGCTCGTAAACTAGAAAAAGCAGGGATTGATTTCGAATATCTCGACGGCAAAACTTTCGACCGCGAAGATAGAGTTAATAATTTTCAGACGAATAAGAAATGCCAGGTATTTCTTTTGAGCCTCAAAGCCGGAGGGGTCGGCCTGAATCTCACTGCGGCTGATTACGTTTTCATCTTAGACCCTTGGTGGAACCCCGCTGCGGAATCTCAAGCGATCGATCGTACGCACCGGATTGGACAAACCAAGAAAGTCTTTGCCTACAAGATTATCGCGAAGAACACGGTTGAGGAAAAAATTTTGGCGCTGCAAGAAAAGAAAAAGAGTCTGGCAAAGGCCGTTATCTCCCAAGATGCAAGTTTGCTCAAAAGTCTCAGCTTTGATGACTTGAAAGATCTCTTTATTTAGTGTTTGGGTTGGGTTAACATAAATAATTCACAAGGAGTGTTGCTTGAAATATCTAGCCTTTGCGCTGACTTTTAGCTTTGGTTTTTCGGCTTTTCCTCACGGAACTCAACCGATTCACCTCGATCTTGAAGCGAGAGCTTCTGAATATACGAGTCTTCAACCTCCGAGAGATCTTACTTCTGATCTCGACCCGATCTTGACAATTGGCCTTAAAAATCTCGCTTGGCTTACGCACATCAATTCAAAACGCGCAGAGCCTTTGAGTTTTTCTTCAAAAGAAACTCAGCACGGAATCCCTATCGAGAAACCGATGATTTATAATACCGAGATCATTCAAAAGAGTTATGATGATCTTCTCGCAACTCTCCCGAAAGAGATGACAGACGTTTTGATCGGAAACTCTCCGCAAACAGATACTCCGCCAATCGACACCACTCAGTACCTCAATTTTGGACGACTCATTGACACCATTTACCAGACGACCGTTCGCTGGAACTCGATGAAAAAATATCTGGTCCTTTTAGCAGACCTCAAATTAGATGATGTGCGAGGCTATTACTTTTTAAATGCTGACACGAATCTCAACGACGAGCTTAAGAGCTGGTCGACGCTCGATTCAGCAAGGCGCGCGCAACTCACAGATTGGCTCACACAAATTTGCGCGAATACAGATAAAGATCTCGACTCGTGTACGCAGAAAGTTTCAAACCTTTCTAAAGAAGCCGACCTTCATGCATTCTATGATCACTACTTTCCGGAGGCGAAGTCTCATTGGGATAGTTATTTTACACTCGAAAATATTCGTAAAGACGTGACTTACGAAACTCCGAGCTTGATGACTGTTCCGTTTCAAGATCCTGGCGACAAAACAATCGCCGCATTTTTAAAATCGAATATAGAAGATGAGTGGCACTGGCTCGATTGGCACCTCATTATCAATTTTGCTTCTCGTGCCCTTACCCACATTGAATTTGCTGCAGGACAAGTTCCCCACGTCAACGGCGTCGGCGGAAACATCATCACGATGGATGAGAATTCACCCCTCACCGAGTACAATGTGCAGTGGGCAATTCGGCACGAGTATGGTCACACGCTTGGATTTCAAGATTGCTACATCGAGTTTTACGATACCGGGCGTGCAGCCATTGTGAGCTACCAGTTTGATACCATGAATCTCATGTGCTCAAGACAAGGCCATCTGAAAGAGACGCACTACCTAGCGCTCAAACAGAACTATATGAAAGACTATGTATCGCGCTCGAATTCTTTTTTGATCTGGCGATAGTAACTGATATAGAACTCGAGAACTTTTGAGTGATAGTCTTTTGGAGTGACTTGATGACTGAGAGCTTTGTAGACGTTGCCGGCGCCCATGTTGTAGGCCGAAATATACAGCTGGCTTGATGACTCAAATTGAGTTCTGAGCATGTTCAAATAAGCCGCGCCAATTTTTACATTCTGTACAGGGTCGAGCAAGGTTTTTTCGCCCTTCCACTTCCAATTATTCTTTTCACAAATCCACTTCGCAGTATCAGGCAAGATTTGCATTAAACCAATTTCGCCGGCATCGCCTCTCGCTTTTAGATTAAAGCGACTTTCGTTCTCGATAACCGCGAGCAAAAAGAAAGGATCAAAACCGTACTTTTTACTTTCAGATAAAATGGCCCTAGAAGTATCTCGTGCTTTGCTGCGAGTCTTTTTATCGAAATCAGAAAACGATTCTTTCACGTAATCATGAATATGGCGATCAGGACTTTTCACAAGCTTCGCAACTTTAAAATAAGAGCGATACTCTTTGCCCATGAGTTCTTTCGCCTGAAGGAGGCGAGCCGATAAAGGAGAGGTTTTAATGTTCGCTAGTTTACGGTCGAGATTTTTCTTGAGCTTATGACTGACCGTTTTTGTTTTTACTTGATGCTTGAGCTTTCGAAGCTCTCCTAATATTCCAGCGATTTCTTCTTTTTCATTCAGCTGTATTTTTGTTTCATCAACGATGAGGTCTCCCGTCGGGTTATCTCCGAATTCATTGATATCCACAAGCGTCTCACGCTGAGACATATCTTGAGCGTTCGACTGATAAGGAGTAGCCACAAAAATACTTACTATAAGTAATTTTACAGTTATGTGGCTCATCTCGAATAAAACAGCTTTAATCTTCATGCTTTCTAGAATTGCAAAGCATATACCCAGATTGAGTGCTCCACTTCAATTTAAAGCCTTCACCCCAGACTTCGATGTCTAGTGAATTTACATATCGTAGAAATTTGATAAACGTCATTTTTTGTTCGGCAGTTTCGTCTCAAATAGGCGCGTGAGAATCTTTTTACCGTAGCTTGATTTTAAGGAGATGTCGGAGTCGGATTCAAATTAGCCGGTTTATTAAAATAATTACTTAATCACGGTTTTTGGGAAAAACTTATAGTACAAAGACCATGAATTGACGAACGATCCATCTTCAAACTGACAAAAATTATATTCTTCTTTTTTCTGATTGAAGGCGATCAAATTTTTACCTTCGACGATCGAACAAAGCTGAGACGCAGGACTAATCCTCGGTGTAGGATTCTGAATTTTATCAATTTGCTTTGCCGAAGCTTCAACAGCCTTACACTTCATTTTTTTTGTCTTGCAATCGGTGCTGAACCTAAGACCTTCGGATTCAAATACTTTAAACTTTTTATAGTTCGTGCCATCGAATACCGCAAACTCGCCGTCTTTAATTGTCGGCAAAGGGACGTTCTTTTCAACTGCGTGAACTGAGCCAGAGAATATGAGGCCGAGAACGATTATTTTGAGCATATTTACCTCCTACGAATTTTCAAGCTGAGTCAGTTCTCTAAACTCAATGTGAGCACGCGAACGAATCATCAAGTCTTGGTGATTTCGAAGCTTTTCGATTCTTAAAATCAAAGAAGGAACAATATCAAACTGTGACAGCGCCACCGGATCAACTTGCTTTTGACTCTGAATGATCCGTGAGGAAACGTAAATGCCGGTCGCCACTTCAAGTTCATTCTTAGATTTTAACATTCGAGCACACTCTTGCAAGAGGTCATCGGTCAGTGCAAGTTTCGCTTTAGCGATCAAGAAATTTCCCATCGAGCGAAAGTCAGGCCCTTTTGCATTTGCAAGCACTTGATCGGCATAGTCATCAAATTTCTCTTGCGAAGCTTTCAAAGAAAGCAGTCTTAAAATTGAACTATTGCATCGTGAATCCGTTTTACAATTAGAATTTAGAAGTGCTTGGCTCATCTCGTCCGACCAATTCTTCATCGGTATTACTTTTTCGGCCGCGATCAAAAGGCTCGAGATCAGATTCTTGTTGGCTACAAGATCTTTGTCTAGAGCATGAAAACAGCTCAGAAAATCTCGGGAGAGAGCCATGTCAGCTCTGCAAACTTCGAAGCTCTTCAAATGGTCGAGCATTTTCATTTTGTCTGCGGTGACTATTTCATGAGATACGAGGCACTCAAACAAGCGTGAAATGTTCGCGTCGGATCGAAAGTAAGTAAGTTGCGAAAAATCTTTCGCTTTTATGAGCGCTTCAAGTTGAGTAAATTCGGTCTGCTCACAGAGCTCGAACGTCTCTTGAATTCCTTTAAGGGTCACCGCCTGCGGTGACGTAAACTGACAGAGTGGCTCAAGCACTCCGAGATCTTCTTTATTAACCACAACTTTATTGGCATCTTTTGCCGCGACAGTCGTAAGGTAGCGCTGACTCAATATAAGGTTAAGTCCCCTTAAGAAAAGCCCGTTCGGAAGCTTAAACAATACATTTTCACTATGAGATATTGAGGCTTTGATTGTCACTTTGCCGTAGGTACTTTTCTCGTTAAAAATACTTTCAACTTTCAAAAAGATATCTCGCATGCAGGCAAGCGAAAGAGCTTTTGAATTCAGTTTATCTGAATCGCGAAAAAGCACGATAAACTCATCGCCGCCAAAGCCGTAGTGAAGTCCGCCATAACGATGCACCAATTCATCAGCCTCGATACTGAGTCTTAGAATGAGAGTCTGAGTGGCTTCGGCATCTACCAAAAACGTTTTGGTATAGTTATTCATGTCAAAGCGAAGCATGCTCGAAAAAAACCGATACGGAATTTTCTCGTTTCGCTGAGTAATCTCTCGTCTCAAAAAATTCTGAGCATCCTGCGAAACAAACAGCACTTCATTCTTCAGCAAATCAGTCGTTCGCTCAAGTTCGTAAGCACTCTTCCAAAGTTGGCGAACTTCCGAAGCTTGTCCCAAAAACGAATTTTTATTTTCATTGAGATACTTTGAGACCTTTTCGGATCTTTTGAATACTGTAAGGAGTTTCTTGATCGCCTTGGTTTCCCGAAAGACGATGATGGCGACAGCGATGACTGAGATGAAAATTCCTAGAAGCACGGTCGGAAGTTTCATGATGAAAAATTTCACAAAATTAGCACGCGATTCGTTCAACCATCCCGCAGTTGCCGTAAACTTATTCATTTTGATAGTTTTGTAATCGAAATTTCCAACGGGATCGTGAACGATTTTATCGTATTGTCTGTAATGTAAATTGTATGCATCGACTTGATTTGCAGGGGCATAGCAAACCGGAACTCCGTCCATTTGAATAATAAAAAATGATGTGAGGTCTCGCTCGTTCGCCTTTTGCATCAGCTCGCAAGCGGCTGAGACATTTCCCGCTGCGAGATCATCACGAATCGAATCGAGGCACTGTTCGCTTGAAGCTACGAAGAACTGCATGTTCTCGTGAATTGTTTTATTTTTAATGAAAATATTTGCGAGTATGCTCATCGTCAGAATTGCAAACAACGTCAGAGCACTGATTTTTATACTCAGTGGTAAATTTCGGAGCGCGGCAAGCCTCATTGGCTGTTACCGTTTCGATAGATGAGGGCTTGGCCCGTGTCGACGAAGAACGCGTCGATTTTTTTTGTTTTCTTCGTTATCACGGCGCCATTTCTTGATATAAGAATTTTGTTTTCTGCAACGTCGTTCACAAATTCTTGGTCTTTTTCGATTCTATAAGAATATTTTTGATATGCAGGTCCTGAAAGATTTTGACTAGAGAATGTCACTCCATCGACGACTCTATTAAAAGGTCTTTGAGCTTGTGCACCGCTTCTTTGTAACTGTTGTTTCAGTTCGCGGTCGTAGCTTGATCCGGCGAAAGCAGGGGCAAACGGCAGCGTACTAGACGACGATCCACCATTTGTTGCCGCTAGACCACGAGCTTGTATTTCCTTTTTTGCAACGACCGTTTCTGAAGCCGGTGCCCTCAATGTCTCAGAGGTTTTCTGAACAGCTACCTGACTCACGATAGCCGCCGTGATCCTCGGCGAATCCTGCTCGATAAACCGATCGGGATTTTTTACGGTTGGTTCAGCGTACACCGCCTGTTCAACGACGGGCACTATCATGGGATTTGTAGCTTCGAGCTGTGCCACTTGAGCTTCCGCATGAGGAATCAATGCCGAACTAATGCCGTCCAATGCACGTGAAAAACTTCTCATCGCCGGTGCAGCGGCTTCCTGAAAGACTGCGTTTGCTTCGGGGGCAGATTCCTTAGCGATCATACTCTCGGAGAAAGAAACCGATGCCTGGTCAATTTTTTGCACAGGAAGTTCAGACGATACCGTTGCCAGTACAATTTCAGTTTTACGTGATAATTCTGCTGACTCAGGCAGGTTTGGAGCCGCAGCTGCCGGATTGTCTATCTGAATTTTACCTATGAGATTGTAACCGCCATCGTCACCCCCACCACCGGTGCTTGCCTTTGGATAATCGGTGCAAATTTTTGATACAGCGTCGGCAAAACCTTCTTCGTTTGAGGCGGTACATTCGTTTGGCTGAGAAAGAGATGCATGAACAACCTCATGCAAAAAAGGAATATCTGTTCTTTCTTTGCTCATCAAAGTTGTTTCATTGGATCCTAAATAAAATTCTATGCCATTTGTTAAAGCGTTATATTGGGCAACGCTTGTATTCTTAGGATCAAGATTTTTTTTACAGCCAATTGAAATGGTATCTTTTGCTTGATTTGCTTCAAAAAACTTTTGAACCAAAGCTATATTCTTTTTGACCTGCTCGGCATCCAAAGAAAAATTTTTATTTTCTTTTTCGTAGTCGACGACTTTTTTAAATAAGCTTACGTCTTTTAGGCAGTTAGACACAGATTTATTTGAACCGGTGCCCACCTCAAAAACACTTTTAAGATTCAACAGCTTTCTTGATTCGGTGGCATTCAGGGTCACGCATGTACTCCCCGCAGGGGAGAGAATAGGTGCATCCGAGCCGAAAGAATCTCTTGTCGCATTGTCGACCGTGGCCTGAATCGAATCAAGGGAGGACTGCATAGCCGAAAGTTGAGGTATGGGACAAGTTCCATTTGATGAAAATAAAAATCTGTTCGTTACGATAGCCTGTTTCAAAATATAGGATTTATCTTTTAAGTAGAAACTCGCAACAACTCTAAAGGCCCTCACTCTTTTTTCAACAACGGCGTAAACCACCTTGTTATTTTTAACTCTTAGTTGAAACGAATCAGCCCCTCTCTTAATCAAGATGAAAATTTCGCCATTCAGATAGGTAACAGCGTAGGAAGACGGCTTCGTTTTTATACCAGAAAAAAAATAAGTTGTTTTTGAATTACTCTTACTCACCGAAATGCCTGAGTTAAATTTAATGTTCTGAGAACCGTAGCTGCTTTGAGTTATCAAAACTAAGGATATTGCAAATTTTCGCCAAACCCTTGATTGGTCTAGCTCGCATCTAGATGTTTTTTTGCTAGCCGACGATGGTTTCATTCTGTAAATTATAGTCATGAGTCGATCTTATTTTGTAGTCCTGATGTTATTTTTTACCATTACTTCCACACTTTTAAGTTCGAAGGCCTCTTCTTCGGTTATAACTTCAAAACTCACTCCCGCATTTGCTTTGCAAACTGAAGATTATGTTGAAGCAAAAAACGAAAGCGACCCCCCTTACCAGGTTGATTATCTACCAGCCGTTCATTCCGCTGATGGATTACCTATTTGCTGCTCGGAAGCCGCACGAACTATTTACCTTCAAAACGGCTGCAAGAAACACAATCTAAAAAACTGCGATATCAAGGACATTCAACTTCCATCAGTTTTATCAATGGCGGCAATCGCAGACGAAGGAAACGGAGGCGTGGCGAAACCAAATAATCCGCTTATGCTGGACCATGTCCCTGATCACCCGCCTCCGTATATCGAATACATATTGAAATACGCAAGCGCCGCCGGAACGATCTATCCGGAATCATGTTTTTCTTTCGATCAGTTTGTAGCAAAATATTATAATAAAGACTTTACAACTGAAGCTATAAATTCAAGAAAAGTATTTCTTAAATTAAAGGAAAACTATGAAAAAACTAAGTTGGAAGCGAATTATCTGTGCTTAGAATGTCTGAATAAGGAACTACAAAATGACTTTAATGTATCGGTAAGCGTGAGTGAAATATCAGACGCATTAAAGGAGCAAACTTTCGACCGCTTTTTACATCGTGTTCTTATAGGAGGCTGCAAACAAATAAAAGTAAATTTTAATTTAGCTGCCTATACTGTATGGCCCGCGAATAGGTCTGACAAACCAAAATTAACTACTGAAACCATGCCCTACATTAAAGGCATATTGAAAGCCGGCAATGCCATCGGTATGTCACTTTGCCCGGTAGAGGTGCCAGCCGGAAACCTTGAAGTATGTGCTCACGGCAGCCATTGCATCGTAATAACGGGATATAAAAAAGTTTGTAAAGCTAACGGTAGTGATTGCCTGCAGCTTCTGCACGTCCACAATTCATGGGGCGCAGATTGGCAAAAAGAAAATAACGACGGCTGGGTCGATGCCGACACTCTTCTTAAGCATGCGGATGTTGGCAGGAGCTCGCAGCTTTTTTCATTTG
>JAYTQQ010000136.1:0-9425 GCA_043746635.1 Bdellovibrionales bacterium
CCCTCAACCACCGCATTCATAAAGTTGAATACGAAATGCCCGCAGTTACAGAGATCAAAGCCCAAGGCATCTCTCCGCTCATTGTTTCGATGCTAATCGTTTTTCTATTTATGAATCTCCTGACGAGCCCCATCCAAATTCTCATGCCGTCGATGGCGCAGAATCACTTCTCTGGAACCTTCAACTCACTCGCGGCACTCGAAGTCGGTCTCGGATCAGGAATTTCTATAGGCGGAATTATTTTAAGTTTTTTCGCAATTCGATCAAGAACTCTTTTTTACACCTGGATTTTTCTGATGGGCGTTGCAATCTCTTTCTTTGCATTTCAGTTTTCACCGAACGTTTGGGTTGCGGCACTCTTGCTCGCCGTACTAGGATTATGCGTGGGCCTTGGGAATATCCTCATTCTCAATATTTTTCAAACTCAGCCCCGCCCAGAACTGGTGCCTAAGATTATGAGTTTGGTGAATTTGATTAGTTCGGCGGCCGTTCCCCTTTCGCTGATAATCGCAGGGCTATTGCAAACTCAATTTTCAATTTTTCAAATTTCAAAAATATGCGCGGTCCTTCTTCTCGTTGTTTGCCTATCAAGTTGCATCCCATTTCGCCGATGGGGCAAGGAGCTTTTCTAATGGAAGCAGGAAAAAAAGTTGACAGCGGCAAAGGATATTTCTTAAGACGTGCCATCTTAAAGGATGCTCAAGATTTGCTGACGCTTTACTTCAGAATCTACGGGTCGACCTATCCGCTCGCGCTAGGTACGGATCGAAACGAAATGAACAGGATAATATCAAATCAAGATAATCTTTGGATCTTGGCGATCGACGAAAAGTCACAAGAAATTTGCGGATCTTGTGTTTTTGAAGTAGATAATTTCTATAAAATTGCGAGATGTGAAGGTTTAGTCGTCGACCTCGAACATCAAAAAAGAGGAATTGGCTATGCGCTCCTCAATCACGGGTCTACCTATTTGCTTCAAGAGACTAAAAATATAAATTCGATTTACACGACTACCCGAACACTCAATTTGGCTCCGCAGCTGGCTTTCTTGAGAGATGGATATATCCCGCTCGGGATTTTTCCGAATGCGCACAGGCTTGCTATTTACGAAACACTGACCCTCATGGCAAAGTTTCGCACAGATATTTTAGATATGAGACAACCCGTTGAGGAAGTTCCAGAAGCGCTCGGGCCCATCCTTAAAGCACTTGGTAAATTCATAAAGAGCAAACATCCAAATCCAAAACTTTTAAAAATGGTGAAGCCTCAGCCAACGGGTGAGAAGCTTGAATTCGAATTTATTCACGCCCCTAAATATGTTCAGCGAAAATTCTTTGAAGCTTTTACGGATCCTTACGATCGCTTCTACCCCTTCCACATGCCAAATTTTTTAATGAGTGCAAAGAATGGCGAAGTCGACATCTACGGATATTTGAGCGAAGCCGATGGATATTGCGCGTGGGTTTCAAATACGCAACCTCTCTTAAGCCTCAGCGGAAGACTTCGCCCCCTCATGCAGCAGCTCTCTGATTACGGTGTCTCGTATATCGAAGTGATGACGACGGTTGATAATATTTTGGGACTCGAAACTTTACTCGATGTCAATTTTTTACCGTCCGCAATTTATCCGGCAATGGTTCAAGAGGGCGAAAAGATTACTGACCTGGTTCTGATGTCGAGAAGCATGGAGCCGCTCAATTTTCGTGGGATGCATCTCGAGAAGTCTTTCAGACCGTATATTGATCAATACGTGAAACTCTGGAAGACCATGCATTTAGAAGTATTGGGTGTGTTTGATGAAGAAGCCTAATCTCAAAGTTCCTGATCAAAAAAAGTTAAAAAGCACGCAAGAGCTTTGCTTTTTTGAGCATCCTTACACGCAGCCAAAGAATTACGTCGAACTCTTTGCCGGCGCGATGAGCGAAGTCATCAAATGGCATGAAGAGAAGTCTCAGTTTTACGCTCAACTTCTCAAAAATCTCAAATTCAACGTCGAAAAGTGGAGCGGAGATCTCGAAGAAATTCCGGTCGTGCCGGCTGATTTTTTTAAGCTCCACGAAATTAAATCGGTCAGAGAGCAAGATATTGTACTTCACGTGACATCATCGGGTACCACCGGACAGAAATCGCAAATCTTCTTTGATGAATGGAGCCTCGGCAGCGCCCAACTTATGGTTGATTTCATTTTTGAAGAATATCACTGGACCCAAACGACTCCGGCAAACTATTTACTATATTCTTACGAGCCGCAACGGGATCTTAAACTTGGCACTTCATACACCGATAATTTTTTAACGAAATATGCACCCGTTAAAAATCTGGTCTACGCGCTTAAATCGAACGGCAAGTCAGGACACGATTTTGATCTGTACGGTTCTATTCGCGTTCTTCAGGATTTTGCAGAGCAAGGTTTGCCGGTTCGAATTTTTGGATTTCCGTCATTTTTCTACTTCACGCTTCAGCGTATGGTTGATCTCTGCCACAAGCCTCTCAAGCTTCATCCGGACTCTCTCGTTTTCTTAGGTGGAGGCTGGAAGGGCTATGCTGATCAAGAAATCGATAAGCGCAAATTTTACGAACTCGTTGAATCACAACTCGGCATTCCGAATGAGCGCCTCCGCGACGGTTTTGGAAGTGTCGAACACTCGGTCCCTTACGTTGAATGCAAAAACCATAATTTTCATGTGCCGATTTATTCAAAAGTGATCATCAGGGACTTCACGAGTCTCAATGCTCTTGGCTATGGCAAGCGAGGCTTCTTACAGTTTATCTCTCCTTACATAACTTCGGTCCCCGCACATTCGATCATGATGGGTGATCTCGCGGTTCTCTACCCGGCAAAAGATTGCGGGTGCGGAGTTCAAAGCGACTGGTTTACCATTTTAGGCCGCGCAGGGATTTCAAAAAACAAAAGCTGCGCGATCGCGGCATCCGAACTCCTTCGAGGTTTTTCATGAAAAAACATTTCTGGCAGGGCGATGCCGTTGACGACGAAGAGTTCAAAAAGAGATTAGTGAATCTCAATGCCCATATTTTAAAGGGTCATAAGGTCGAATTTAAAATTGATGAGTTCTTGAGAGCCTGTGACCGATTTTCGAAGAGGCTCGTCTCAGACGTAGCCCTTCGAAAATCTTTAACCCAAGTCTTAGTTGATTCGGGTGAAAGTAATTCTATCGACGCCGAAGTGGCGATAGACGAAATTGTTTCTTTCATCGAAGAAAAAGCATTACGGACGAAACTTAATGCCGAATTCGGCAGTGATAATCCTTTTCGATCACAAAAAGTTTCAAAACCTCGTCCGATCTTTGAGTCGTGGTTTCCGCTTGGGTTTCTGGTGCAGTTCTTGGCGTCGAATGCTCCTTCACTGGCAGTCTTAAGTGCTTTCGAAGGCCTACTTACCGGCAATATCAACTTCATTAAACTGAGCAAAAATAGCAGCGACTTTACGATTCGTTTTTTTGAAGAATTCTTCAAAGATGCGGTTGCAAAAACTTGGCAGAATCTACTGATCGTCGCAAAAATATCATCGAGTGAAAAAGAAATTCTTGCAAAGGTGATGAGTGAAGCCGACGGAGTCGTCGCGTGGGGCTCTGAAGAGTCTTTCCTCGAAATCAGAAAAATGACTCCTTCGCGGGCTCGGTTAATCGAATGGGGACACCGTATCTCTTTCTCTTACGTTACCCAAAGCAAAATATCAGATTCAAAGATTTATGATCAAATTGCAAAAGACGTTTTCGTATTTGATCAGCAGTCTTGTTCGAGCCCACAGTGCCTTTTTGTTGAAGATGCATCTTTCGCGCAGCTTGAACAATTTGCGAGAGATCTAAAATCGGCTTTTGTAAAGCGTGCCAGGCTTGAAAAACTCAATATGCCTTCTGACCTTGAATCGGCTGAAATTACCCGAACGGTACTCGTTGCCGAGACCGAAAAAGCACTTCATGAGAATTTCACCGATGTTATCGAAGATGAAAAAAAGCAGTGGCGCATTTTAATCGATAACCGCGCGGGCTTAAGGGCCTCCCCACTCTATCGCACCATTTGGATAAAACCGATGAAGCGTGATCATTTACTCGAAGTTCTAAGACCACTCAGTCAGTATCTCCAAACGGTAGGCCTCAGCTGCGAGCGCGATGAACTCTATTGCCTGATGCAAGAATTCTTCAAGGCTGGTGCAACAAGGGTTCGTCCCGTTGGCGCTATGGTCGAAAGCTACGCCGGTGAACCCCATGATGGAGTGTCTGCGCTCACCCGCTACATGAAAAAAGTAAGTCTTGAGCAAGAGTGCGGAATAGAGCAGTACGCAACGCTTGACGACTTACATCTCAATCATATTCAGCTGATCAATCTCCCAGAAAAGCTAATGACGAAAGAAGACTTTCAAAATATGAAGAGGCCGAAAGATTCTGAGGAACTTTTCTTTAAGAGCGGCGGAAGCTCCGGCGAATCTAAAATATCAGTCTTTACGTATCTCGATTATCATCGTCAGATGAGATTTGCGGCCGACGGCCTGCTCGCGGCAGGCCTGAACCCAGCCGAGGATCGCTGCATGAATTTATTCTTTAGCGGTGGGCTCTACGGGAGCTTCCTTAGTATTTTTTCGGTACTTGAAGATTTGAGAGCTGTTCAATTTCCGATGACGGCCCAAATGGACTTTGATTTTGTTGGACAGATGATTGTATCCCATAAGGTAAATGTGTTGATGGGCATGCCTTCTTACTTGATGCAACTCTTCGAAGCGAAGTCTGCCCTTTTTAAGAAAAATCAAATTGTTAAAAAAATATTTTTTGGCGGCGAAGCTTTTAGCAAAAAGCAAATTGAACGTCTCAAATCAGATTTTGGCATCGAATCAATTGTCTCGGCCACCTACGGAAGCGTCGATATGGGACCGCTCGGGTACCAGTGCGCGTATTCTCCGCAAGGGGTTCATCATCTTCATCAGAATTTGCATCATCTCGAAATTGTCGAACTCGACCAAGATAAACCAGTTCAAAAAAATCATCCTGGCAGACTCATCTTTACCAGCTACGGAAGGCAGGGACTCAATCTTCTGCGCTACGACATCGGTGATCTCGGTGCTTGGGTCAACGAAGCTTGCGAATGCGGCAGGCTCGCTCCCCGCTTTGAATTGCTTGGCCGTCACGGAGATATCTTTCGCGCATCGGGAGCGTTTTTTAACTACAATAAGTTCGCTCAAATTCTATCAAATGAAATGTCGTACGCGCATGAGTTTCAAATCATTATCGACAAAGACAAAACAAATGATCGACTGACGGTTATGATTGATTCGAGTGCTTCGACAACTGAAACAGATTTAGCTTCTTATACGAAAAGAATTTTTTTAGTGAAATACCCTGAGCTCTTCGAACTCGTTACCGACGAGAAATCTCTCGAACTTAAAGTATCGGCGATCGACAAAACTCAATTCTTGAGATCACGTGGAAGCGGTAAGCTTCTTAGGATCGTTGATCAAAGAGGAACGTAAATGAAGGTCTATTCATTTTTAGAGATTTATCAAAATGCAAAAAAGAATTCGCCTTTTTATAAAGAACTTTACAAGAATCTGCCAGAGATTGTTTCGATTGAACAATTGCCTCTCGTCGAGAGTACTTCATTCTGGGCAGTCAATAATCCGAATCGAAATAAAATTCTAACGAGTCTTCAAGAAGATGGCATCGTGTTTAAAAGTGGTGGCACCTCAGGCAACGCGAAGTTTTCGTATTTTTCGAAAGAAGAATGGGCTACTTACAACGAGATTTTCGGCGAAGGAATGAGCCAAGCTGCCATACAAGACAAAGATATTGTCGCAAATTTCTTCTACGCCGGGGATCTCTACGCTTCATTTATTTTTATCATGAAATCAATCGAAGCATCGAGCTGCAAAACGATTCAGCTTCCGCTCAGTGGCACGTCTGAAATCGAGAGCGTTTTAAAAGTATTGAATGAGTTTAGAGTGAATGTTTGGGCCGGACCTCCAACCTCGATCATGAAAATTGCCGAAGTCGCTGCCCGAAAAGCTGCGTACGCTCCTTCAAAAATTCTATTTGGTGGAGAAAGCTTCTACCCTGATCAAAAGGCACATTTACTTTCGCTTTTTCCGAAAGTGAAGATTCTGTCGATTGGCTATGCAAGTGTTGATGGTGGGCACGTCGGTTATGCAGACAAAACGTGTGAACCGGGAGAGCATCTCACGTTTTCTCAAAGTTCTATCGTCGAGATCCTAGATCCCGATACAGAACTTCCCATTCGAGAACCCGGCCAAAAAGGCAAAATCTATCTCACAAATTTAATTCGAAAGTTGATGCCAATCATTCGTTACCCGGTCGGCGACCTCGGTGAATGGGTTGAGCCCGAAGTCAAAACAGGAACTAGAAAATTTCGAATCTTAGGCCGATCAGATGAAGGGGCTCGTGTGGGACCCACCACGCTCTACTACGACGACATCGCTAGCTTTCTGAGTGGATACCAAGTAAAGCTTGATTCAACGGGTTTTCAGCTCATCATCAGACACTTTGATCAACTCGACCAGCTCGTGATTCGAATCGGCAAGACCGCAAAAGGACAACTGACTGAGCAAGAGCTACTGAAGCATTTAGAAAAAGAACGTCCGGTGGTTGAAGAACTTGCACGCGCTCAAAAGCTTCATAAAGTTGCTATTGAGTTTGTTGAGCCCGACCAGCTAGAATCAAATCAAAGAACCGGCAAACTGAAGCGCATCATCGACGAAAGATTTTGAGGTCTAGCGAATGAAGAAGATAATTCTTTTCGTAATCGGCTTGGCCTTATTCGCAGGCTGTGCCGCTCTTCAAAGAGCTCGTACCGGTACCTTTAAAATTAAGGACAGCATTTTTCTAGATTTAGATGTGTGCTTCATCGCGTATGATTTAAATACAAATAAAGTTTTGGCCGAACGCGGAGGTGCGAGTTGCACAGAGAGAGTTCCGGCCTGTTCGACTTTTAAAATTCCGCTGGCGCTCATGGCATACGATGCGGGCCTTCTCCACGATGAATTTACCCCTATGAAATGGGACGGTGTCGAAAGCAGTATCCCTGCATGGAATCACGATCAGACCGCCGCAACTTGGATGAGAGACTCTGTCGTTTGGTATTCACAACAACTGACTCCGAAACTTGGATTGGCAAAAATCGCTAGCTACCTTAAAATGTTTAGTTACGGCAATCAAGATTTCTCGGGCGGAATCACCACGGCCTGGCTCACCCCGAAAACTCCGGGTAACATTAAAGGAAGCGGAACACTTAAAATTTCGGCACGAGAGCAACTTGAGTTTCTTAAAAATTTCTGGAAGCAAAATTACAAAATTTCACCAAACGCTTATGATAAAACAAATTTAATTCTTCAATTCGATACTCTCGAACATGGATATAATTTTAGCGGTAAAACAGGCTCCGGATACATGGGCCAAGGCTCAAGGGTACGCGTGGGCTGGTTTCTCGGCCGAGTCGAAGGTCACGGCAATGACATCATTACAATTCTAAAATTCACTGACAACGATACCCAGTCTCTGGGGCGTCTCGCGGGTCCTCAAGCGAAAGAACTTACCCTGAAAGTTCTTAAGAGTAACGGACTGTAGCGTCTGGTTTGGGGCTGGGTTGTTTTTAGGGTTGCCCTTGGTCAGTGTTCTGGTGCCACGTGATGATTACTCACGTTTTCCCCATCATCGGCTCTCAATTCTATAAATCCAATGGCGGAGAATATGGTAAGAATTCCGAGCGCAATAAAACCTTTATGAATTCCGGAGATCATTTCTTCAGAACTTGAATGAAAGCGATCGGCAATAAAGTAACTGGTAACGAGTGAAGCCGTTGCGACCCCAAAACTCAAAGACATCTGTTGAACGGTACTTAAAATTGTACTCGCCATGCTCGTATCTTTTTCAGTGACGTCGGCGTACGCTAGACTATTCATACTCGTGAACTGCAAAGAGGAGAAATATCCGAAAACAGAGGCCTGTAAAACAATCGTCCAAATGTTCGTTCCTCGATCTACGGTCGAAAATACCATAATGATCAAGCCAATGATAATGGTGTTAACCAAGAGCAAATTTCTAAAACCAAAACGCTTAATCACGTTCGGCACCCAATACCGAAAACAAATTGCCGTTAGGGGCTGAGGCATGATTAAAAGCCCCGATTGAATCGGCGAGTATCCAAGCCCTACTTGATAAAGAAGAGGCAAAAGAAAGGGCATACCTCCTGCACCGAGACGGGTAAAAAAATTGCCCAGAGCGGTAGCCCTCAAAGTTCGAATTTTAAAGACGCCCAGTCTTAATACTGGAAAAGGGACTTGCTGCGAATGAACTCCGTAGGCCGCGAGTAAAGCCGAAGCAATACCTAAGAGGCTTAACACTTCTCTCGCCGTCAAAGTATTCTCGCCAAAAACTTCGAGAACGTAGGACAGCAAAGCAATACCGCTACCGAACAAGACAAGACCGACAACATCAAGCGGATCCGATTTTAAAACTCGGTAGTTAGGTAAATATTTTGAAACCCAGACGAAGCCCAAAATACCGATCGGGAGATTGACGAAAAAGATCATGCGCCAGTGCAAGAATCCGACAATAAGACCACCCGCGAGCGGACCCAACATTGGGCCGATCAGGGCCGGAATTGCGACAAAACTCATCGCGCGGACAAGCTCTGACCTCGCGAAAGATCTCACGAGCGTGAGCCGCCCGACAGGCACCATCATGGCTCCGCCACAACCCTGTAAAACACGACAGAGAACTAAAAAATGAATGTCTGTAGCGAGACCACAGAGTAGAGATCCTAAGCTAAAAATACCAATCGCCGAAGCGAAGACTTTTTTTGTTCCGAAACGATCGGCCATCCAACTACTGATCGGAATAAAAACCGCAAGGCTAAGAGTATAACTACTCAGAACAGACTTCATGCTAAGAGGAACGACGCCTAAAGCGTTCGCCATGACCGGCACGGCCGTATTTAAAATCGTGGTGTCAAGAGACTCCATGAAGAATGCGATGGCGACTAACCATGGGAGCATTTTCTTAATTCGGGGAGTGAGTTCTTCAAGCATTGAGCTTCAAAGCATACGCTGATCCTTCGAGAGTTGCAAAGCTCGAGTGAGGAGCTTTGCAGGTGACTGAATTTGGCAAAACGCCAGAAACATAACAGGCGAAAAACACTTCAGTTCTTGCTATAATGAATACTCCGAAAAGCTTTAGCTAAAGGCCGACTTATGTTCCTAAAATTTTTAACAGAGCTTCAAAAATTTCTTATTGTTTCTTCTTTTTGTCTGCTGGCCAGTTACCGAGCCCAAGCATCGCCTCAAAACTGCGCCGATCTTTTCGAAAGTCCCCGACTGGGTAACCAAAAGCAAATTCTAAAATGGCTAGCCATTGAAAACCCTGAGGTTTCGCACCAAGATCTCATTGAAAAATTGGGCGATG
>JAYTQQ010000137.1:0-4164 GCA_043746635.1 Bdellovibrionales bacterium
CAATGCAATGGGGCCGCAAATATTGCCTGCCAAAAATCGAAAACTGTTTTGAACGAGCCTTCCATGTCCGAATCAGAGTAGCCCGCCGTGTGCAATAAGAGGTGTCGAAGCGTAATTTGATCAGAGCTAACCAGTGTTTTAAGATTCGTCGGAAGCTGCGCTACGATCGGTTCATCCAGGGATATGTCTTGTTCTGCCATGAGCTTCATAGCGAGGGGACCAGTAACTAAAGCCTTAGTTAAAGATTGTAAATCATAATAAGTCTCTTTGTTTGTCTGAACTTTGCATTTACGTGAAAGCTCACCTACGTTTACCTGACAAGCTAATTTTGAGTTTATGCCGAACGCGACAGAAGCGCTCGTAAACATCCCTGCTTTAATTTTTTCGTTTAAAAATGAAATTATATTTTTATTTAGTTCCATGTAAGTTCTCCATTGCCGCCGATTGAAATTTAAGAATATTTACAATTGAAAAAGTAAAAAAGTAGCACAAAAGCATATGATCCTTGCAGTCTTGGCCTTGAGTGAACTAAGGCTTGTTGCGAACTCCTAACTGCAAGCACAAGGCCACTTAAATGTTTGTTAGTTCACTGAACCGCTCAGATCAAAACCGGCTTATTAGCGACTCAAAAGTAAGTCCAACTGATGCAAATGTTTATCAAGTTAAATACGGAACATTTGATGGCAACCAAGGAATATTCACGATAGCGACGGTCAGGGTCACGCCAAACTGCATACAGAAGGGTCCTATTGTTAAAAAGAATGTTGGTGGATTTGACGGCGGATTTTAATTGAATAGAAGGAGAGGCCCTTGGCTAAAGGGCTTCTTATACTAGTCGCGGCAGCCCAGCTTTCCCCACAAGAGACGGAAGTTCATGACCAAGCTCACTTGCCATCATTTTATTAATTTCAATGAGGCGAGCGAGATCAATACCTGTTTTGAAGCCCATTCCGTGCAGCATATAAACGACATCTTCAGTTGCAACGTTGCCAGTTGCACTGGGTGCATATGGGCAGCCGCCGAGCCCACCTAAGCTAGAGTCAAAAGTGCGGATGCCGAGATCAAGGGAAGCTAAAATGTTGGCGAGTGCAGTTACGCGTGTATCGTGAAAGTGCATGGCGAGACGATTTGCTCCAACGGCCTTGATTTGCTTAGTCACAAGTCTTCTGACCTGTGTAGGATTTGCAACTCCGATAGTGTCACCAATCGAAACTTCATACGCTCCCATTTCGATCAGCTTCTTTGTGAGTTTGACGACAACAGATTCAGAAATTTTGCCCTCAAACGGACAACCAAAACACATGCTCAGATAAGCGCGCACGGCGATTTTATTTTTTCGCGCAACCGAAATGACTCGTGAGTAGCGCTCGAGGCTTTCAACAACAGTGCAGTTAATATTTCTTTTTGAAAAACTCTCGCTTGCAGAAGCAAAAATTGCAATTTCTTTGACGTGAGATTTGAGTGCGACTTCCATTCCGCGTTCGTTGGGCACAAGACAAGGCCACACCATCCCCGTTGGGAGTTCGCCCTTTGACTGTGCTTTAAATAATAATTCGCACAACTTCTCAGAGCCCGACATCTGTGGGACCCATTTTTCAGATACAAAAGCGCCTGACTCAATTCTCTTAACTCCCGCTTCAGCTAGCGCTTTGATAAAGCGAAACCGAGCATCGACGCTTATGGCTTTGCTTTCATTTTGAAGTCCGTCTCGAGGGCCAACGTCCACTATTGAAACTGAATTTGATGACTGAGTTTTCATTTTGCCTTCTCAGCGTTTGGCGAAGCAGTGGGCTCAACGAGCGCAAGTGTCGTACCGAGAGTGACTTGGCTATCGACTGCGCAAAAAATTTCTTTAATGTGGCCTGAGATTTGAGATTTAAGAGAGTACTCCATCTTCATGGCTTCCATTACGATCACGCTTTGGTTTTCGGCTACAATGTCACCGACTTTAACTAAAACCTTTGTCACTTTGCCTGGCATTGGTGCTGTGATCTGACCTGTTTTGGCATTTGATTTTCGGCTATTTCTCTTTTGGTTGGATTCACTCTGATTCGAAACGCAAAATGTGCTTCCGTCATAGTGAACCCATAGCTGGTCACCAACAGGCATTGCGTAGCCTGAAACAAATTGTCCGTTCAACTCAAACTCAAGTTTTTTCATACGGCTCGCCAATCTGTATTCCACGGGTTACTTGAGTTGACGTTAAGAGGAGAGCTGACATTTTTAAGACATAGGGCTGCGAAGCTAAGTTGGGCTGATGAAAGCTCGCGAGGACTCAGCGAATTCGGAAAGTTATTTGAGATAAATTGAGTGGTCATTTTCCCGCTTGCGAACTCAGGGTGCTTGAGTATTGCCTTTAGATATTCAAAGTTAACGTGTATTCCAAAGACGAAGCTTTCATCAAGAGTAGTTAAAAGCTTTTGAATTGCTCTCGGACGATCTTCATCCCAAACAATTATTTTTGCGATCATCGAATCATAAAATGGAGTGACTGAATCACCAGCTTCGAAGCCAATTTCAAAACGTCGACCTGGAGCTTCGGCAAAATGAAGCGCTGCTATTTTACCAACTGAAGGAATCCCGTTATCAAACGGATCTTCAGCGTAAATGCGTGCCTCGATGGCGTGACCTCTCGGTACAAGTTCTTCTTGCTTCCATATGACGAAATCTTCGGCGGCATTTAAAATCTGTGCTTTTACAAGGTCAATTCCCAAGAGTAATTCAGTCACGGGATGTTCGACTTGCAGCCTTGTATTCATCTCGAGAAAATAGAATTGGTTGTCTTGAACTAAAAATTCGACGGTTCCGGCGCCTTGATATTTTGCTTTTGACGCCAGTGTAACTGCTGCGGCAGCCATCTGCTTTCTCAAAGCTTCGCTTAGTAAAACGGACTGCGCTTCCTCAATAATTTTTTGATGGCGTCTTTGGACGGTGCACTCTCGTTCGAACAAATGAACGCAATGACCTTTATAATCGCCAAAAATTTGAAATTCGATATGTTTAGCGCGGTCGAGATATTTTTCTAGAAATACAACTGATGACCCAAACGCAGCTTGGGCTTCTCGTTGCGCTGACGGAATGAGCTCAAGAGCCTCAGCCTCACTTCTTAAAATTTTCATTCCACGGCCACCGCCTCCGGCAGCAGCTTTTACAATCACCGGAAAGCCAATTTTCTTTGCTTCAGAAATCAAATTCTTAATTTCTTGATTCTCTCCCATGTAGCCTGGGACCGAGGGCATTCCAGCTGCGGAAATGAGTTTCTTTGCCGATATTTTATCGCCAAGGAGTCGAATGCAGGCAGCACTTGGACCAACGAAAATCAAACCAGCAGCGACACAAGCGTCAGCAAAGTCAGCATTTTCAGATAAAAATCCAAAGCCTGGGTGAACCGCAACTGCGTGAGCAGACACGGCAGCCTTTACGTTGGCTTGAATATTCAAATAACTTTCTGAAGCTTGAGCCGGGCCAATGCAGACCCGCTCATCGGCCATTCGATAGGCAATGGTTTCGACATCGGGCTCAGAGTGAAGCAAGACCGTTCGAATCCCCAGTTCGTTGCATGCATGAATGATTCTGACGGCAACTTCTCCGCGATTGGCGATGGCGAGTTTTTTCATTTACTGCCGATCTTAAAACTTGGCTTTGATTTTGTCAGGAATGCTTGAAGCCCATCTTGACCTTCAGGGCTTGTGCGAAGGCCAGCAATGATGCGTGTACATTCATCTTCAATTTTTTCGAGATCATTTTCACTTAAACAAAATTTTATGTGTTTTTTAGTTGCACGCACCGCTTGAGGGCCTGAATCAAGCAGTGACTTAACAACCGAATTTAAAAAAGAATCGCATTCAGTCTTATTGCCGACGAAGTGAACGAGTCCGCATGCAAGTGCTTCACGAGCTGTGAAAGAGTCACCAGTCAGCATGTAGCGGCGAGCCGAACTCGAAGACATCTTTTCTAAAACAAATGGCGCGATGACGGCAGGTGCGATCCCAAGTCGAACTTCACTCAACGCAAACTTAGTTTCACTTTCGCAGGCGACAATGTCGCAGACTGAAGTTAAACCAACTCCGCCGCCCATTGCGTGTCCGTGAATGTAGCCAATCAACGGAATTTCACAATTCTTCATTGATGCAAACATTGAAAATAAATTTCTGGCGTCTGTGA
>JAYTQQ010000138.1:0-3208 GCA_043746635.1 Bdellovibrionales bacterium
TAAAGAGCGCGCAAATTAGAAAGCACGTTCCAACGTTCAATGGTCGCGCCCTTTTGGTAAAGTTAGTTGCTCTCGCTACGAATATTTCGTTTTTTGGAAAGTTCTCGTCCCAAGAAGCCGCTCTTAATTGGCAGCATAATGTCTTTCTTCATTTCGTTGTTGATGATGAAATATTCTATTATGACCGAAAAGCTTGCACGGCGAGGCCATCACGTACCTACACCTACTGAATATTCAGCCGAATGATGACTCTCCGGAGTCATTTGCATCGTCATGGAGTGTGTGCTTCAATGCGCATACACCAATTTTAAGGAAACGAATGAAAACTGAAACCAATTGCCCAAAATGTTCATCTGAAAATATCTATCAAGACGGAGCGCTTTGGATTTGTCCCGAATGTTCCAACGAATGGAATGTTCAAGCTTCTGAAAATGTTACCGAAGTATTTAAAGAAGTTGAGTTCAAAGATGCTCACGGCAATATCCTCAACGATGGAGACTCAGTTGTCGTGATCAAAGATTTAAAGGTCAAGGGTTCGTCATCAGTCGTGAAAGTCGGCACCAAAGCCAAAAACATTCGCGTTGCCGATAACGGCGACGGCCACGACATTTCTTGCCGCATTGAAGGATTTGGCACAATCAATTTAAAATCTGAGTTCGTGAAGAAGCTTGAGTGATTTCACGGCCCATAAAAATAACAGACTTCACAAGAAAAGTAATGTCTCTCATTAAGAAAATTCCTCGCGGAAAAGTTGCGAGCTACGGTCAAATCGCGGCGCTTGCGGGTAAGCCTCACGGCGCCCGCGGAGTCGGGTGGATTCTCAATTCAAGCTCTGAGATTTATAAACTTCCGTGGCAGAGAGTGATCAATTCAAAAGGTCGGATCTCATTTCCAAAATCGACCGATGAGTTTCGGCTTCAAAAAAAACTATTGCTCAAAGAAAAAATAAAATTTTTAGAGGATGGTTCGATTTCGCTTGAGAAATATGGCTGGAAGAAAAAATCTCGGACGAAACGAAGCGGCCCACGCATGTTTGCGTGAGCCTCGCGGGCTATAATTCGGGAGAAGGCGGATCTTGTGATTGCCAGCGCGGAGTTTGCTTCACCGTAGAGGCTGGTCTACCCATTTGAGCTCCGACAGGTCTTCTGCGTGGAAGCGAGAACGTGAACGTGGCTCCGCTAGGTTGACTTTCAACGCGTACGACACCGCCATGAGCTTCAACGATTGTCTTAACGATTGCGAGGCCAATGCCGGCACCTTGATCTGCCGTTTCACGTGCTTGCCAAAAGTGATCGAATATTTCACCGAGTTGTTTTTCAGGAATGCCAGGCCCGCTGTCGGCAACAGCAATATAAACGAACTGTTGGTCGCTACGAACTTTCACGACCACTTTGCTATGTTTTGGGCTAAACTTAATTGCGTTGCCAACGAGATTTGAAAGAACACGCATCACGCGCTCTCGATCAAAAAATGCAAGCGTCGGTGGATTAACAGAATCAAATTGCAAACGAATATCGCGTTTTTTCGCCTGGGCCTGTAAAACGAGGCGTGCGTCGTCAAGAATAATGTCGATGCTCAGTTGGTCGAGTCTGAGAGTCAGGCTCTTTTGATCTGCCTTTGCTTGATCATTAATATCTTTAATATATCCTTCGAGAATGGCAACAGAACTTTTTATCGATTCAACATCTGTTTCGTTTCCGATTGCTTTCATTTCGTCGGCAGTTTGAATGATGTCTCTCATCGGTTCTTTCAAATCTTGAGAAAGTGCTACGAGAATTTCGTCGCGAGCATGATTTGCTTTTTGCGCTTCAGTGTAGAGACGATCGCGCTCAGTGATTTTACGGCGGCGTTCGCCGAGAAGGCGCGTCACCAAGAACATCATTCCTAAAAAGAGAAATGCGAGAGCGCCCGTGAACCAAGTCATCCCTTTCGGAACTTGAGTTTCTGCACCGAGCGCTGCCTCTTTCGCGTGGGTGCGGACTCGGTCGAGTTCTGCCTTGTGTAGCCGTACCATCTCATCAAGTGATTGGTTAAGCTTCGCACGAATCGAGACCATTTTCGCCTGATAAAACTGGCCAACGATTTTTGGCTCCGTATGTTTTTCGCGGTACTTCATTGCTTGATCAAAAATATCTTGTTGTTGAGCCTCAAGTGCATCGATGTTTTTCGCGATTTCAGGAATTTGTGGAAGACTAAATTGCTTTTCGAAACTCACGAGCGATTCTTGAAAAGTTTGCTTTTCTTTTCGGGCCTCTTCGAGGAGAGTCGCGGACCCTAATAAAAAGAAAGATCGACTATCGCTGATCTGTGACTCAGCAAAATTACGTATATGTTCGACTTCGACGAGGGCCCGTAGATCGACTTGCGTACCGGCATTACTTGCGGCAATTGTCTGCTTCAGGTTGAGTGCAAACACCCATCCAGCCATTAGAACGCCCACAAAAAGGAAGGTAAGGGTGATTAAGACCTTTGCTTCCATGCTCCAAGATATTTTCTTCGTATTTATTTTTGTCATATAAATTCCATATCAAGGCTAGGCCAGTGCAGCAATAAAAATATCCTGAAAGGGAATGAATGGCTTCTGAGCTCGTTTTTTTTGTGGCGCAGTGGGTTTTGGAAGAAATTACTGGGAAAGAAAGACGCCGCTTCGCATGCGTAATCCATATTTTGAAACTCTGGATTGATTGCCCATCCAAGATTTGTGACTTGGCTTGTTTCGGTTTCGCGTCTGATGCCGCAGCCTCTGATGAGAAGATTGTTTTGGCGAAAGCATCCCGCATAATCAAATTTGAACCGCGGAAAAGTCGGGCTTTGATCCGTAGATGTGAACGCGTTCCCAGTCGCATCGCACAGAATCTCTTAGTATCAGGCGATCTGTTTCGAGTATCATTTGCTATAGATTTGCTCCTATAAAAAGAGGGCGAGGCGAGTCCAGCGGCCTATGTCTGGATCTTTTCCAAACTATCGACCTTCTTGCCAATTCAATTTAATCTAAAACAGATTCAAATAAAGTTCGAGGTAAAATATGATATTGAGCCGCAAATATTTTTGGGGATGTTGCCTTCTTTCACTCTGCACCTATTTTATGAGCTGCAGTCATACTTCTGTTTCTCCAGATGAAAAGACCGCATTTTACCGCCAGCTTGAGAATCGGTCTCAACGGAGAAACATCGCGAGTGACACCGAGGTGCCCGTCGGTGCCGAAAAA
>JAYTQQ010000139.1:0-7226 GCA_043746635.1 Bdellovibrionales bacterium
AACTTGAATGATTGGAGCGGCATGCTGGCAACATGTTGGATAGATCAAAGCAAGGATAGAGCCAATAACACTTTAAGGGCCCAGTTTTAAAAAATTAAGAGGGTCGGCCCGAAAATCGATAGCCGACTCCGCGTACGGTATGGATATGGTCGCCGAAACCGCCGAGTTTTTTACGAAGTGCTGCCATATGGACGTCGATCGTTCGATCACTCACGTTGAGGTTACCGAGAGCTCGTTCACGCAAACCTTCACGCGACAAGACTCGGTCGCCTTGTCTTAAAAGTTCACTGAGTATTTTGAATTCGGTGAGAGTGAGAGGGACTTCGCTTTGATCGATTAAAACTCGGTGGCCGACGAAATCGATTTTGAGATTCCCGAATTTGAGAGAGTCTATTTTGCCTTCACCAGCCGCCGCTTCACCAGCCGCCGCTTCACCGACCCTTCTCATCAAGGCGCGAATGCGCGCACATAACTCCTTTGATTGAAAAGGTTTCGTGACGTAATCATCAGCTCCCATTTCGAGAGCACTGACCTTGTCAGCCTCAGAAGAAAGTGCCGAGAGCATGATAATCGGAATTTTCGCGTAAGCCTTGTAAGCACGAACTTCATCAATCACTTCAATACCTTTTTTACCTGGCATTAACTGATCGATAATCAGCACTTGCGGTTGATGCTTTTTCATGAGCGGGATGATGTCGATCCCACTTTCTAGAGTGACGACATCAAAGCCTTCATCCTCTAACATTGATTTCAGAATTTCTCGGATTTCAGTTTCATCCTCAATAAACATGATCTTAGTCTTCATAAAAAGTTAGTCTCCGGGTAATCACTTTTTACTAAACTACGATTGTGGAACGTCAAAAACAACTTAATATTGTGCGAGTGAATGCTTTTTAGTTTAGGTCCGTCTGCATTCAAAGCCTCATTCAAAGGCTAATTCAAAGAAAGTCGGTAGACTTCATCGCGGATTTTTTGCTGGTCTTCGGTCGTCACCTGGTATTTGCGGCCGCAAAACTCGCAGCTCACGTCCAGAGCTCTATTTTCACGGATCATACTATCGAGCTCATCCACCCCTAAAAGCATCAGGGAGCGCTTCATGCGCTCGACATTGCAACGACATTGGTATTCAACCTGGTAATCATGCTCAAGCTCTAGCAGCTTAAAATCTCCGAGGTAATCGTCAATGAGTTCTCGAGGAGTCGCTCCCTCAAGAATGCGTGAGGAAATACTTTTGGCTTTTTGAACCCGGGCTTCGATCTGGGCGATCATTTTATCGGTGTGCCCCGGCATGAGTTCGATCAAAATTCCGCCGGCGGCTGTCACCCGGCCGTAAGTATCAAGATGCACGCCGAGAGAGACCACCGAAGGAATTTGGTGGGATTGATCGAGGTAAAAAGCAATATCGTCACCGATTTCGCCTGAACGGATGATCACCGTCCCGCGATGAGGTTGATTCTGAGTCGGAAGATGATGAGTCACCGTGAGCAAGCCAATTCCGATGGCGTGACCGATGAAAATATTATCGCCGGCAATCGACTCAACGTAACTCGGATTGGCCGTAAACGCACGGGCCTTCCCTTCGAAACTCGCTTCGGCAAAAATAGTTTGCAGCGGCCCGTTCCCTCTAAAATACATGCTCAAAACTTGAGAATTTTTCAAGTGACTCGCCATGAGCAGAGCCCCAACGGTCGCTCGCCCCACCGCCACGGCCGGAATCGGCATCAATTCTTGAATTTTTCGCATCTCTTCAACTACGTCGGTCGCAATGACGACGGAAGCCCTCATTCCAAGATCTTCTGATAAATATTTGTGAACGCGCTCGATATCGATATCCTTTTTTGGAGACAAAAAAATCGCCTCTCTATTCTTGGCCGTGCCGAGGGATTTCAGGCAAGTGAAAAGCCTACTTTATGCGTGGCAATATTTACGATGGAGCGAAAATTCTATAGACTTGCACCTGCGGGTTTCATATCACTGATCGTCAATATGAATCTGAATAGTCAAAACATTTGGGCCGTCGGTCGCAACTACGCGGAGCACTTGAAAGAGCTCGGCAATCAAACTGCGACTCCGCCCAAAAATCCAATGATTTTTTTAAAATCAGGGTCGAGCATCGTCGCCAATAACGCGAGCTTTGTACTGCCAACTTTTTCAAACGACGTCCATCATGAGGCCGAAATTGCTTTAAGATTTGGGCCCCAGCTGAAAATCGATGCGTTCACGATCGCGCTCGATCTCACCGCTCGTGACACACAAACCGCGCTCAAGGCCGCAGGTCATCCGTGGACTCTCGCGAAATCTTTCAAAAACTCTTGCCCTCTCGGTTATTGGCATTTTCTTAAAACTGAAGTTGAGCCGAATGCCTCAGCAGAACTTTCAGACTTAAGCTTTTCGCTTCACGTGAACGGTCAGCTGAGACAAAAAGGTCATGTCGGTGAAATGATATTTTCGATGCAACAAGTTTGCGATTACGTTCGCGAACATTTTCCTATTCTCCCCGGAGATATTCTTTTAACCGGAACTCCTTCGGGTGTTGCCCGCATTGAGCCCGGTGACGTCCTCGAAGCCGAAATTACCAATTTTGTTAAAGCTCGTTGGAGCGTAGGAAATCTCAATGCTTGAAAAATTTCAAAACACTTCTACTCCGCAGTCGTCTTCTCAAGGAGCATCTATGCAGGCATCCATCAAAGCTAAAGGCGAAACCATTTTTAATATGATGGAGTCCGAAGGCGGATCCATTTTCAATAAGGATTGGTGGTACGGAAAAATTATGGATTGGAGCATGAAAAACGAAAGCTTCAAAACCCAGATGTTTCGTTTCGTCGACGTGCTTCCGTCTCTGCAATCGAGTAGCGAAGTTTCACGCCACATGAAAGAATACTTTAGCGAAGGCGGCGAAGATATTCCTTCGATTTTTAATATGGGCTTAGGATTGGGTTCACTCGCACCGGGCCTCATGGCCGGAGCCGTAAAAAAAAATGTCACCGAAATGGCCCGCATGTTTATCACGGGAGAATCCGGCGAAGACGCACTTTCAGTTTTAAAGAAAGCACGTAAAAATAAAATCGCTTTCACTGCCGATCTTTTGGGTGAAGCCTGCTTGAGCGAAGCCGAGGCTCTCGAATACCAAAAAATTTATCTCGACCTCATCACTCACCTCGCGAAAGATTCTGAGAAGTGGGATGCGGTTCCGCAAATTGATCAAGATGCTGTCGGTTCAATCCCCCGCGTGAATGTATCGGTAAAACTGAGCTCGCTCTATTCACAAATTGACGTAAAGGCCTGGGAAGACTCAAAATCCGCTCTGAAGGCCCGTTTGCGACCGATCTTTGATTTAGCTCTTTCAAAAAACGTATTCGTAAACCTCGACATGGAACAATACGAACTTAAAAATCTCACGCTCGCCGTTTTTAAAGATTTGATTTCAGAATCTGCTTACAAAAATTATCCTCACTGGGGCGTCGTCATTCAGGCTTACTTGAAAGATTCTCTCGCCGACGTGAAGATGCTGACTGAATTTGCGCGCGTGCGCGGCATTCCTTTTACGGTGCGTCTCGTGAAAGGTGCCTACTGGGATTTCGAAACGGTTCATGCAGCTCAGCAGCAGTGGCCCGTTCCTGTTTATACGATCAAAGCAGAGTCTGACGTAAATTACGAAGATTGTGCCGAGCATATGCTTAAGAATGCTTCGGTGATTCGTCTCGCGATTGGATCGCACAACGTTCGAAGCGTCGCCGCGTGTATGGTGATGGCCGAAGAACTTAAAGTAGATCCACGTGCCTACGAAATTCAAATGCTCTACGGAATGGCCGATCCGATTAAAAAAGCTCTCGTGAAAATGGGTGCACGTGTCCGCGAGTACGCGCCGATTGGTGATTTACTTCCGGGGATGGCTTACCTCGTTCGTCGGCTGCTTGAAAATACTTCGAACGAATCCTTCTTGCGATCAAAATTTGCCGAAAATATGTCGACTGAACTATTACTCCGTGATCCTCGCGAAACGGTTCGTGAAGCGAACGCCGCTCTCGCCGCGAAAGCCGCATCGGCCGGAATCTCGACAGCGGGTTCTGATAAATTTAAAAACGAAGCACTTCTCGATTTCGGAATTAAGTCTCATCAAGAAAATATTTTGAAAGCCCTTGCCGAATTTAAAAAATCTTTTGGCAAAGATTATCCTTTGCACATCAACGGAAAAGATATCATGACAGCTCGAAAACTTGAGAGTCATAACCCATCGAATCCTTCGCAGGTCATTGGCCACGTGACAGTTGCGTCTGTGAGCGAAGCCGAAAACGCGATGGCGGCGGCAGTGAATGCATTTGCGGCATTTAAAAATACGACTCCAGCTTCTCGCTCTGCGGTTTTAGAAAAGGTCGCTGATATTTTTGCG
Organism: Bdellovibrionales bacterium; assembly: GCA_043746635.1. Classification (GTDB taxonomy): domain Bacteria; phylum Bdellovibrionota; class Bdellovibrionia; order Bdellovibrionales; family JAMPXM01; genus JAYTQQ01. The sequence continues at coordinate 4,391 of JAYTQQ010000139.1, forward strand.
CGCGATAGAATGAAACTCATCGCAGTTGAAATTCTAGAAGCCGGAAAAACCTGGGAAGAAGCCGACGGAGACATCGCCGAAGCCATCGACTTCTGCCGTTACTACGCAAAAGATATGTTGAGGCTTGCTCTTCCAAAAAATTGCAGTAACATCCCCGGAGAAACCAGCGTTTACGTTTACCAACCGAAAGGTGTGAGCGTCGTCATTGCGCCCTGGAATTTTCCGCTAGCGATTCTCACCGGAATGGTCGCAGGATCTTACGTCACGGGTAACACCGTCGTCATGAAGCCTGCCGAACAAACTCCGATCATCGCGCACTTTTTAATGAAAGCCTTTATCGAAGCGGGTGCCCCGGCAGGTTCGGTGAATCTCATTCAGGGTTACGGCGAAGAAGTCGGTGAATATCTTACTTCTCACAAATCAACAGCTCTCATTAGTTTCACCGGAAGCAAAACAGTCGGCCTTCACATCATGACCAAAGTAGGACAAATCTTACCTGGCCAAAAATCGGTGAAGCGCGTGATCTGCGAAATGGGCGGAAAAAATGCGATCATCATCGATAACGATGCCGATCTCGACGAAGCAGTGGGCGGAGTTCTCTACTCTGCATTCGGCTATCAAGGACAAAAATGTTCGGCAGCCAGTCGTGTGATCGTACTCGAAGACGTGTATCCGAGGTTTGTTGAACGTCTCATTGAGGCGGCGAAGAGTATTAAAGTTGCACAGTCGGAAGATCCGACAGCCTATATGGGTCCGGTGATTGATGGTGAAGCGCAGGCCCGCATTATGAAAACAATTGATGCGGCCAAGGGCGAAGCTCAGTTAGCGTTTCAAGGCTCTGTTCCGTCGAATGGATATTTTGTTCCGCCGACGATTTTCAAGGATTGCAAACCGAACTCACGCATTGCCCAGGACGAAATTTTTGGGCCGGTGCTTGCCGTGATCAAGGCGAAAAATATCGACGAAGCAATAGAGATTGCGAACGGTACCGAGTACGCGTTAACCGGTGGGGTCTTTTCACGTTCGCCAGCCAACATCGAAAAAATAAAAGCGCAATTCGACGTCGGAAATCTTTACGTCAATCGTGGTATTACAGGTGCGATGGTCGAACGTCATCCGTTTGGTGGGTTCAAAATGTCAGGCCTTGGCAGCAAAACCGGCGGTCCTGATTATTTGATTCAGTTTATGGATCCGAAGGTCGTGACCGAAAATACTCTGCGCCGAGGTTTCGCTCCTCAAGAGGATTAGGATTAGATTTAAGTTAATCCAGAGTAGTAGTATTAGTAGTAGCGACGACTTCTGAACTTGCGGTTATTTTATACAAGAAGCCGACGAACCCGCCGGCGATCGCACCGCCAATGTGAGCCGCATAAGCGATCGCGCCAAATTCCGAAACGCTCGAAAACTGACCGGCGATATCTGGCAGACAAAAGATGACGAGCAAGATCCAGCCAGGAAGCTTGGTAAATCCAAAATAGTTTTGAATCGGCAAAAGCCAGAAAAAGAAATCTACTTTTTTATTCCACTGATTGAAAATCGCGAAACCAACGAGGCCGCTGATCGCGGCACTCGCTCCCACTAACGGAATCGCCGAAATGCCGCTGAAAATCGAAAAGGTGAAAGCCCCGAAGAGGCCTGCAGATAAATACGTGAATACGAGAACGCCAGAGCCCGCTTCACTTTCGACAAAGCACCCGAGCATGATTAAGAAAACCATATTCCAGAAAAGATGACTGAATCCGCTATGGGTGAATTGGTAACTAAACCAGTTCGTCCATGCATTGTGCTGATCAGTAAGTCCCAAGTAATAGGATGGATGATTTTTTTGGAGCTCTAAGATTTCTTTAAAGTGGGTGCGCCACTTGTCGATTTCGATGTCGTTTCCGTTGGGTTTGAAATCAAGTGCTTCTTTCATAAACTTTGAATTACGAATAGCGAGGCCACCCATTTGGTGAGCGGCGCTGAGATCTCCATCGAGAGATTTCTGAGCGACATTTTTCATGAGTGTACGGTAGTCAGCGGGATGAGTTTCGATAAATTGTGAAAAGATCAAACCTTGGGTCATGATCATTTCACGGTCAGATAAAATTTTTTCGATTTGCTCTTGTGAACGATCAAAGGTCTCGAGGCAAAATAGAAAAATAACGACGTTAACGAGAACAATTAGAAAAGTTGCCGGAACTTTAAGTGGCGATATAATTCCCTTAAGGAAAGGAAATATCATAACTCTTCTCTATCATTACCGAGGGCTTTTGAATCGGGCCGCATTTTTTTAAACTGTGTTTGAATTTTTTCAGCAAACTTATAATTTTTATGTTTCATCGCTTCGCTAAAAAGTTTCGCGTAGACGCTCGTCTTGTAAGGAAAAATTCTGAGTAAGTTTTCACCGACCGAAGAGACTTTATCGAAGTCACCAAGGGTCGAGTATTTTCTCAAGAGCTCAAAGGCAAACTTAGGGTCGGACTGGTAATCGCTCTTCGATAAAAATTCTTCAAAGAAATAATCGAGTTCGATTTTGGTTTGCGACAGCGCTACAAGATCGGCGTTGGCCTGAGTTTGAAATTCGTCCAAATCTGATTGTTCGGCGATTTGCCTAAAGATCTCTTTCGCCCCGCTAACTTTACGATCATTGACGAGTTCAATTGCCGATAGATAATCATGGGCACGCTCAGAGCTCAATCTCTTCCCGATGGTGGCGTAATCCATAGATTCTTTTGATAAACATTTTTGCGCACGAATATAGTTGAGCTCGACCGACTCTGGCTGCGCGTGAGTCGGCTGTCCATCATAATCAGAAATAAAATCTCTGCATGCGAGTTGGCTTTGACGGGTGCAC
>JAYTQQ010000140.1:0-3902 GCA_043746635.1 Bdellovibrionales bacterium
ATTTACCTAATGAGCGCTCTAACTCTTGGAATAGGCCGATACCAATCAAATATTCGGTGATCGTACTTTTATCGACAACTAAATTGACTGCTTTTTTTAATGTAGCAAGCTGCTTAATGGTTGCAAGAATGGAAAGCACTCCATACGGGTCGATGTTATTTATAGCACGAAAATCAAAAATACTTTCATCGATTGAAATTTGACTAATGTGTCCATTGGGATTTGCAATAGTAAGATCCACCGGTACCAACACGGTTGGCTGTTGCGCTATTACCTTTTGAATCAGTTCAGCACGATCAAAGACCAGTCGTCGTCGCTGGGAATGAAAACTTTTGATTTTGGCGTCAACTCTAATACGATTAAATGTTGGCTTACTAACCTTTAGTAAGGTGCAGGCCTCATCTGTAGTTATATAGTTTGTATTTTCCATTTTATTTTTTCGAGTTTACTCTCATTTACTAGCCTTTACAATGCTTTACTTGTCTTTAAAATAAGTAATTTATACCACTGATATTACTCGATAATATCATAACGAATCGTTTTTGTCGAATTTGTTGCAAGCTGTGTCAGGTACAAATTTTTCTGAGTTGTTGCAGTTATTTGGTGACTACAGGTGCGTAACTTACTTAAGGCAGCATAGTGTTAGACCAAGAAATGCGACAGTGAATAGAGGGTATCGTTTAGTATGAATAAAATAACAATGTCTCACTGTGAGACAAAATAATCATATCTGATTGTCTGGGATCGATAAAATAACAGGTCAGTCGTGAAACACTCCTGACCCGGACTATTCTGTAAGCTACGACACACACAAAAACAGTCATTCTTATGATCGGCGACAAATCTGAAGCACTCAAGTATCTCAGTGCGAGTGATTCATATTTGTCCAACTCGAGTCATCGTAAATCTATGGTCTTTGCTTCGTGGCCAAAGATTCACGAGCAGTGTCCGTTATGTGGTGAGGCTAGCTGTGCAACCTACCGGGGTTACTACAAACGTTTTATGTTTTGTACAGAGCTTGAGGTTTTTGGGCTGGTAACAATTCGTACAGCCTTTTGTCGATGTGCGCGGACGCGCATTTCTTTTCTTCCAGACTTCTTAATTCGCTATCGGCGTATTTCAAAATTCAGTTTTCAAAGTTTCGGGGAGGCATTTTCAAAGGGGAGCGGCATTCGTATGCTTGAGGTCATCGACGATATGACCGGCGATTTGGGAGAAGAGTTTTATTTCCCGCTTTCAACGGCCTACAACTACAAAAACCTATATTTATCCCAGCCCCCTTGAGACTAAAGATTTCACAGGCAGTAGGAAGCCGAGAACCATGGACGCGATTCCTCTTGGAGCAGGTTACAAAAGCTCAACTTGATACAAGAAGGGATTTTAAATGGATCAAAAGCTTGCCGAGCGCATCGCGCTCTTAAAACATCAAATCATTTCACCCGTGCTGATGGATTCAAATGCAGCGCAGATGGCCTACTTTCGCCAAATGAGTCAGCGGGAGTTCGAGGTTCCCGGCCGGGGACCAAAAAGATACACGGTGCTCACGATGAAGAGTTGGCTCTATCAATACCGTAAGCGGGGATTTCAAGCGCTTATGCCTAAGACTCGTGATGACACCGGGAAGTACCGAAAATTTTCTAGCGAAGAAAAAGAAAAAATCAAAGAACTTCGACGAGAATACCTGCACTTTAGCTGCACAAGGTTTTACGACCTCTGCGTTATTGACAAGCTTCTTGGCGACCCACCGGTATGCATCGAAACACTTCGACGGCTTTTAAAAATTGAAGGCCTTTACAAACGAGTAGCGCCGATTCAAGCACGAAAGCGATTTGAGATGCGCTACTTCGGAGAACTCTGGACCTGTGACTTTATGCATGGACCACAAGTCGTCCTTCAAGACAGTAAGAAAAGAAAAAAAGCTATTCTCATGGCCATCATCGATGACCACTCAAGAGTCATCACTGGGTTTGAGTGGAGCTTTGCGGAGAACACTAAGTTGGTCGAGATCGTTTTCAAAAATGCTATTCTCACACACGGTCTACCAGATCGCCTTTACTGCGACAACGGCTCCGCCTTCTCAAGCTCATATCTCTCTTTAGTATGTGCCCATCTCAATATTGGGCTTGTTCATTCAAAACCATACGACTCACCATCTCGTGGTAAAATTGAAAGATTCTTTCGAACTGTTAGACAAAACTTTCTCATCGACTTTCAAGAAAATAATCCATGGACTCTCGAGAAACTGAATACAAATTTTCGTCAGTGGGTTACCAACTACCACCAACGAAATCATCACGGCATTGGCGGTAGACCCATCGATAGGCTGCAAATCTCAACCAGAGAGTACCCGAGAAAACGCGTCGACGCCGATACTCTTGATGAATACTTCCTCGTCACTACAAAAAGATGTGTCAACAAAGATTCTACGATCTCTCTTCATGGCACCATCTTTGAGGTCCCACCTCAATACATCGATCAAAAAATTGAACTTAAATTTAAGCAAGATCAAGCTTCAGAAGTTTTTCTTTATCATAACGGCAAACGCATTACCCCAGTCGATAGCCAGATCAATGGCATGACCTACAAACCAAGCCCCAGAATTTCAGATATAGCCCTTCACCAAATTACAAATACAGGAGATAAAAAATGATTCAAGCCTACTTCGGATTTAAAAAAATGCCCTTCTCAAAAGAGCTTCACACCGACCAAATGTTTGAGAGTTATGACGCCAAAGAAGCTTTCATCAGACTTCAACTGCTTAAGCAATCCAGAGGCATCTTCTGCCTCACCGGTGAGCCGGGGGCAGGCAAAACAAGTGTACTTAGAAAGTTTGTCACGCAGCTCAATCCGCAAACGCATGTCCATTGCTACACCCCTCACGCAACCGTCAATCGCACAGATCTTTACCGACAGATCAATCAACTTCTAAACCTAGCCCCGCGAATGAGAAAAAGTGATCTCTTTGAACAAATTCAAAAAGCAATCTACGAACTTCACAGCGCCCAAGGCAAAACCCCAGTGATTATCCTCGATGAGGCCCATCTCATGGACCATGAATCACTTACTGAGCTCATTCTCGTCACAAATTTTCAAATGGACTCAAAACTACCCTTTCTCTTAGTACTCATCGGGCAACCCGATCTTCGCGAAACACTTAAAAGGCGCATTCATGAGCCGCTCAATCAACGCATTACTTTACGCTACCACATGGCCGGAATTCAAACCGACGAAGAGGCCGCTGATTACATCAAACATCATCTCAAAATCGCTGGCAGAACGGACCCGCTATTTGACGACCAAGCAATCACAATGCTCAGGCAACTTGGCCAAGGACTGCCCCGAAAAATTGGGAACCTAGCACAAGCTGCAATGACTCTTGCCGTTGTCAAACGTTTGCAAATGATAAATTCAGATCTCGTTGTCCAAGCCTCACAAGGCATTTAGGAAAGCATAAAATAAATGAAAAAAATATACTTGCTTGAAAAAGAAGACTTTCGGAAAATTCGCAAAATGCTCAGACTTGTCGAAAAAGCCATCGTCGAAATCATCAAGCTTAAAGAAATAAAAAAACCAAACCTAGATCCCTTCCCGCCGGCCCAAACAGACGTCATCGAAGAAACCTGGTTTGTCGAACAGCAACTCAGTCTTTTCAACAAAATCCAAGAAAACTCTGACTCGATCGAGTTTTAAGGCCAATCCCTTCCCCAAGAGCTCGGCGCTAGTTTTCGCGCCGAGCCCTTCCTCCCAAAATAAAATATTTCTTTGAAAAATCACACCCTCAAAAAGGCGATCACAATTATATCAGTTCGGTGCTTTTCTTAAAATTAGCTCAGAGTGCTAAACCTCATTTTCAGGCGACTATACCGCTTCGCTTTTCGTTAAGAACAATTCTGGGGATAACA
>JAYTQQ010000141.1:0-10580 GCA_043746635.1 Bdellovibrionales bacterium
TTTTGATTCGGGCCATTTGATCCGAAGTGATCTCTTCTTTTTGAAAGTAAACATCATCCGCTATCGCCATCAGTTGGCTTAAGTTTCTGAGCCAAGCAAAAGCCGGATCATTGAGAAGTATACCGAGTCGTGCGGCAGGTTTGATCTCGATTCCTTGCGCTCTTTCAAGATCAGACATTTGAAGCTCGAGCAGCATCTTGTGGATGCGCGCGAAGCTTGCCGTTAGAATTTTGAGTTTATCTCTTTGCTCAGGAGAAGTTTTCATCTCAGTTGTCCGACTCTCCAGCTTTTAACTTTCCTCGCTTGGTTTTTTTGATTCACTCTTTGTTGCTCCTAACATTACTTTGCTAGAAATTCGCTCTTGAGGCAAGGCAAATGCCTTGCTCCACAAATCACTCAGCAACATCAAGCGCCGGATTTTTTTCGAAAAAGCCTGCCGGTAATAATTTAAATCCCGTGTGGTAAACGCTCATGACCGGCCATTCTTCGGGTCGGGGAGCGTGGGTCACACAAAACGTATACCACAAAACCAAATCCTTTTTGTCGAGTGAACGATTCTGTTTTACCCAAACCGGCAGGCCATCCGAAGTCGGTCGTTGCGTCGGGTAGGCGCCACCCGCGTAGAGTTCATCGTCACGTTCGGGCGTTGCCCAGAATTGGTGGGTGACAAATCCTCCACGTGTCTTCAGCGGAGACCAGTCTTGTAAGTACGGAGCCGCGTTTTCGCCTGGGAGTAATACAAAACCCGCAGGATAGCCGAGAGAATTTTTGACGGATGGATTGTAGACGATCCATTTGCGCTGAGTTCCCGCGTCGGTGTCACGAACGGCTTCGAGTTCTGTTTTGAGCTGAGTTTCTTTCATGACGAAAACATTTCCGGCTGGGTTGACCGACTTATCTGTGACGGCAGAAGTGTTCAGTTCTGCCACCGAATTTTCTTGGCCATCGATATCCATATCGAGTCTGAAATTAAAAAAGTGTTGGTGATGAGGAGCAACCACATTGGGGGCGACCAGATGTCCGTAGGTGAGATCGCCGGGGGCGTGATCTCCAGGACCGTGCTCGTGTGCTCCACCATCCATTGAAGGCATGACTTCAACTTTCGAGCCTTTGGCGAGCATGATGCCGGTGAGTTGCGCTTCAAGTTCGATCGTGCCGTCTTGTTTAAAAATCCAGTTGAGGCCGTAATCGTAATTACTAATCGTCGTGATAAAACTGATGACGAGTTCGCGAGATCTGCGAACGTTGTTGCCACCGTTGTACATATCGAAATGTTTCCAGAGGAGGCCGCCGTCTCTCTCATAAAGTGCGACCGCGTCTTTCGTAACATAAGGCTTTCCAAAGTCGTCAACGAAAGTGGCATTGAAAAGTTTGGAATTCTCAGGAACCTCTGCTCCTTTTTTAAGTGAGCCGCTATATCTGCCGATGCCGTATTCGCCTTCGTCGAAAGCACTTCGGTAGGTCCAATGTTGATCGGGATGCCCATAGGGCACCATCATGTCAGACAACGACCCGCGGTACATGATCGAACGCCACTTGCCGTGATCGTTATATTCGACGAGATAAATCACGAGACCTTCTCGCGGATGCATCGTGTACCTGAAACGCCAATTTTGCCAAGTGATTTGATTACCATTCACGCTGAAGCTGGGGCCTTGGGGTTGAGAAATTTTGAGAGGCTTGAGACCCGTTCGTTGCGGGCCCAAAGATTTGGCGTCAAGCTCAGAAGCCTTCGGCGGAATCGGAAAAACTTGAGTGTCGATAACTTGCTCGACTTTTTTGTCGTCCATGTTGACGATGAAGGTGAGTCCGTCGATGGGTCTTGCGTAAAAATTTTTTCCTTTGCCTTTGAAATAGGTAATCGCCCTGAGGAGTCTCGCATTTTGTGAGTGTTCGGAGTCGGGACTACCGTAAGCCCAAACGTCGACCGTGATGTCGTCTAAGTTTGTGACGCCACGTTTCGCCATCGCTTCTTTAAATCGGGGATCGGCTTTGACGATGGGCGGAGCCGCATCGAATTCGCTCAGCATGACCGAAGGTTTTGCACCTTTCATTTCTTTGTTGCTCGTGATTTTTTTCTCTTTGAGATCAACAATGATTTCGTAAAGCTTACTTTCTTTACGATCGAATCTTTCGACGAAGGCTTCGCGCTTGATCGGATTGCCTTCTTTAAACGCGAGCACCTCTGACTTCGGCGGTTCGTTTAGCATCAAATAAGGAAACATCGTTTCGGCTGTCACGAGCTTTGATTTTTTGAGAACTTCCATCGCGGTCAAGATCTCTGCTTTCGTCAGGGGATCAAGCGGATGGGGGGCGGCAAAGGCAAGCTGAGAAAAAATGAAGCTGAGCAGTATGGTTTTCAAGTCGATTCTCCTTAGTTAGTTCCTCCGGAGTTAGGCAGGTTGTGAGCTGCACAACTCCGGAGGCGTATACATAGACGTACAAAATGCTCACACGACAAAAGACTTAAGTCAAAGCTCCGACAAAGTTAGACTAAAGTCGAAGGTCAGAATCATTGATCTCATTAAATACCCCACGTACAATTTTGTTTATGAATAAAAATACCAGCGATAGTAATGACCTCGAACATCTTGGATACGCACAAGAATTACTCAGAGACATGGGTGGCTTCTCAAGTTTTGCCGTGAGTTTTTCGGTCATTTCGATCTTGACCGGCGCAACCCAGTTTTATTTTTATGGACTCCAGTACGGTGGCCCACTTCAAATTACCGTCGGTTGGATATTAGTTTCGATTTTTACATTTTTTGTAGCACTTTCGATGGCCGAACTTGCGAGCAGTTACCCGACCTCGGGCGCACTTTATCACTGGAGTAGCTTCTTAGGTTCGAAACGCCTCGGTTGGTTCACCGCATGTTTCAATACGATTGGGCAATTCGCGGTTCTTGCAGGAATCGATTATGGTCTCGCCCAATTTTTAATTGGAGTCTTTGGTTGGTCGACTTCGATGGCTTTTGTTACCGCACTCTACACAGTTTTATTATTTACCCATGCTGGGTTAAATCACATCGGCATTAAAGTGGTGGCTTGGTTGAATAATTTTTCTGCCTGGTACCATATCGTGGTTGTTTTTATTTTGATCGGCGCTCTTTGCGTAAAAGGTTTTGTTCAGCCTCTTTCGTTTCTTTTCACCTATCAGAGTGCCGATCCAAAAATGTTACATATGCCACCGTCATATATATTTTTAATTGGGCTGTTATTAGCTCAGTGGACTTTGGCCGGTTACGATGCGGCTGCGCATGTTAGTGAAGAAACACAAAATCCTCGTAAGAATGCCCCCTGGGGAATTGTTCTTGCGGTCGGCATTTCTATCGTCTTTGGTTTTGTCATGCTTTCTGCAGTGACCCTATCAATTTCTGATTTGGCTCAGGTGACCGCAATGGGTGACGGAGCTTTCACCGGAATTCTGAAACTTCGACTCGGTGAAAATTTTGGAAAAATATTATCCTTGGCTATAGCGGGTGCGATGTGGCTATGTGGACTCGGTTGTATGACATCGGCTTCAAGAATGGTCTATGCTTTTGCGCGCGATGGTGGATTACCGTTTTCTAAAACATGGGCCAAGGTGAGTACTCGGCACCGAGTTCCGGCGAACGCGATTTGGTTATTGGCAGCGCTTGCACTCATACTGGTCGTTTCGGTCGACCTCTACGAAGCCGTCATCTCGACAGCCATCATTGCCCTCTACATTTCATATGGTCTTCCGATTTTTGCAAGGGTGCGAGGACGATCTAAAAAAATAAAAGATGAACCAGGACCTTGGAATCTCGGTAGATGGAGCACTCCAATTGCATATTTAGGTCTCATCTGGATTTGTTTTATCGTTGTCGTTTTTGTTTTGCCGCCAAATCTTGAGGCGGGCGTCGTTATCGGAATCAGCTTTATTTTATTAGCCCTCATTTGGTTCTTCGTTGCTCGTCACCGATTCAAAGGACCAAAGTTCCACATAAAGGATTAAGCAATGCAAAAATACCAATTACTCATCAACGGAAAATGGGTTGATGCCAAAAATAAAGCGACTCGCGAAATCAGAGATCCCGGCAACGGAGAGCTCATCGCCAGCGTCGCCGAAAGTTCACGCGAAGATGTCGTTCAGGCGATCATTGCGGCTCGTGCTGCGTTCGACAACGGGCCTTGGAGAAAAACCACGGCTCTCGATCGCGGCAAGATTTTATTTAAGATCGGTGATCTCATTCGGAGCGAAGCAAAGATGCTCGCCGAACTTGAATCTCGAAATAACGGTAAGCCATTAGCCGAAGCCGAATTCGACGTGCAAGACGCCGCCAATTGTTTTGAATTCTACGGTGGACTCGCTACCAAAATTCACGGTGAGACGATGAGCGTGCCCGCAAATTCATTGAGTTTCGTTTTGAGAGAACCGCTCGGCGTTTGCGGACAGATCATCCCTTGGAATTTTCCACTCTTGATGGCCGCATGGAAAATTGCTCCGGCCCTGGCAGCCGGCAATACCTTGATTATGAAACCTTCCGAGCTGACACCTTGTACGGCACTCGAACTCGCGAAACTCATTCATAGCCTTGAACTTCCAGCAGGAGTCGTAAATCTTGTCACCGGCCCTGGAGCAGGGGTTGGCGAAGAACTTGCGTCGAGCATGCTTGTCGATAAAATTGCGTTTACTGGCGGCACGGCGACCGGCCGAAAAATTGCGACAGCCGCAACTTCAAATCTCAAAAAGACGACGCTCGAACTTGGCGGCAAAAATCCGAATATTATTTTCGCCGATGCTGATTTTGAATCAGCCGTTGACGGAGCTCTGTTCGGAGCTTTCGCGAACCAAGGTGAAGTGTGTTCGGCGGGCTCACGGCTTCTCGTTGACCACACGATTCACGCAAAACTCGTTGAAGCGATGCTGAAAAAAATTTCGAAAATTAAACTTGGACACGGCATGGGCAACGGTGTGAAAATGGGCGCACTTGTTTCTGCTGATCATCTTAAAAAAGTTGAAGAGTACATTCAGATCGGAATAAAAGAAGGTGCAAAGCTCATTTGCGGGGGCAAACGTCCCGCCGGCTCCGAGTTTGCCAAAGGCAACTTCTGTGAACCGACGATCTTTGATCATGTCACTCCCAAGATGCGAGTTTTCAGAGAAGAAATCTTTGGACCAGTTTTAACTGTAACTCCATTTAAAACAGAAGAAGAAGCAATCATGCTCGCGAATGATTCCGAGTACGGACTCGCGGCAGGAGTTTGGACGACGAATCTCAATCGCGGCATTCGCGTAGTTAAAGAGCTCAGAGCCGGCATCACGTGGATCAATAATTATCACCCAACATTTAACGAAATGCCTTGGGGTGGATACAAACAGAGCGGTACAGGACGAGAGCTTGGTCTCTACGGCATCGAAGCTTATTTAGAGACGAAACAAGTAAACATTAATTTAGATGAAAATCCGATCGGGTGGTACTAGTGGCAAATATTAAATTAAAAACAAAAGTTCCAGGACCTAAGAGCATCGAACTCATGGCGAGACGGATAGAGGCCATAGCGAAAAGCCCATTTCACACGACACCAATATTTGTCGCGAAAGCAAAAGGTGCGTGGCTTGAAGACGTCGACGGCAATCACATTCTTGATTTCGCTTCGGGAATTGGCGTCGTTAACGTTGGCCACGTAAACGAAAGAGTGGCTACTGCGATTCACAAACAAGCCGACCATATTCTGCACGCAAGCTTTAACGTCACGGCCTACGAGCCTTACATCGAGCTCTGTGAAAAATTAAATAAGCTGACACCAGGTCAGCATAAGAAAAAAACTTTCTTAGCTAACAGTGGTGCCGAAGCTGTTGAAAACGCGATCAAGATTGCAAGAGCCTACACCGGTCGTAACGGAGTGGTTTGTTTCGAACACGCTTTTCACGGCAGAACCTTTATGGCGATGTCTTTGACCTATAAAGAAAAACCTTACCGCGCAGGATTTGGGACTTTGAATAGCGAAGTTTACCGCGCACATTATCCGTTTGCGTATCGTTGGCCTTCGGGCGACAACGAACAAAAGATGATTCAAGAATGTTTTAACGAATTTAAAACGCTCGTCGAAGGACTTAAAGAAAAACCAGCGGCAGTGATTATCGAGCCGGTTCTAGGAGAGGGCGGATTTATTCCGGCTCCGAAAGAATTCTTAAAACTCATGCAAGATTATTGCACTCAAGAAAAAATTGTCGCGATTGCGGATGAAATTCAGTCAGGCTTTGGCCGCACCGGAACTCTCTACGCCTGCGAGCAACTCGACTGGGTTCCCGATCTGATTATTTCAGCGAAGGGTCTCGGTGGAGGACTACCAATTTCTGCCGTCACGGGAAGAGCCGAAATCATGGACGCGCCTCCAGAAGGTGGCATCGGCGGAACATTCGGCGGCAATCCTCTCAGTTGTGCAGCGGCGCTTGCCGTCATCGACACTTTCGAGAAAGATCACGTGCTCGATCAATCCAAAAAACTTGGCGAGTTTTTAAAACAACAACTCATGCAGCTTCAAGAAAAATACCAATGCATCGGAAATATCAGGGGTCTCGGTCCCATGATGGGAATTGAGTTCGTTAAAAATCGTAAAACCAAAGAAGCTTATCCTGAACTCGCAAAGGGCCTCGTAAAGTTTTGCTACGAACGAGGGCTTGTCATTATGACGGCAGGCTCCCTCGGAAATGTTGTTCGTCTGCTCATGCCGCTCGTGACAGATTTAAAAGATGTTGAAGAAGGTCTCAAAGTTATCGAGGCCGGAATTGTGAGTCTAACATAATGCCACTTTCAAATTACAAAAGTTATATCAATGGGGCCTGGGTTGAATCAAAAGAGACGACGCAGCTGAGATCTCCGTATTCGGGAGATCCGATCGCGACGGTTCACATGGCTTCAGAAGAAACCCTTGAGAAAGCGATGGCAGCATCAGCGCACGCATCTGAAGGATTTCGTAAAATCAGTCGCTACATGAAAAGTAAAGTTCTCTTGATGATGGCTCAAGAAATTGAAGCACACCGCCCTGACTTTATTAAAAAAATGATCGACGAAGCGGGCAAGCCTTACGCTGCGGCCGACGTCGAAGTAAACCGTGCGGTGCAAACATTTACCATCGCTGCCGAAGAGGCGAAGCGCTACGGCGGAGACGTCATTCCACTCGATGTCGATGCTTCGGGCCGAACTTTCGCTCCCGCAGTTTCGTATTGGTTCGCGCGTGGTCCAGTGCTTGCAATTACACCGTTTAATTTTCCGCTGAACCTCGTGGCCCATAAAGTAGCGCCCGCGATTGCGGTGGGTTGTCCTATTTTACTAAAGCCTGCTCCCCAAGCGCCAGGATGTTCGTACTTACTCGCAGAAATTTTTGCGAAGGTGATTGCGCTCGCGGGCGACACGAGAGAGAAAATTAATCCCGCGTGCTTTCAAGTTCTCAATTGTCAGAACCAAGTGATTTCAAGAGCTGTCACAGATCCTCGCCTATCAATCCTAAGTTTTACCGGCAGCGGAAAAGTCGGCTGGCAACTTCAAGCCCAAGCCGTCGGTAAAAAGTTAGCACTTGAACTCGGTGGCAATGCAGCCGTTATTATTCACTCCGATGCGGATCTCAAGCGGGCGGCACAAAGAGCCGCGGCGGGCGGGTTTGGTTACGCGGGCCAATCTTGTATTTCGGTTCAGCGCATTTTGATTCAAGAAGATGTCGCAAAAGAATTTACGAATCTTCTTCTCAAAGAAACTGCGGCGCTCAAGGCCGGTGATCCGAATCAAAAAGATGTGACGATCGGTCCGGTGATTGATGAATCGGCTTTGATCCGTATTATGAAATGGATCGACGAAGCAAAAAAAGACGGCGCAAAAGTTTTAGCCGGCGGAACGAAAATTCAAAACGTCATTCATCCCACTATTTTGACTGACGTCAAACACTCGAGCCAAATTTCTTGCGAAGAAGTTTTTGCGCCCGTCGTGATCGTCGAAAAATATAAAACTTTCGAAGAGGCACTCAAGAGTGTGAATTCATCAAAATTTGGTCTCCAGGCCGGAGTCTTTACTCAAGACACCCAGCTTTTGTATCAAGCACTCCAAACTCTTGAGGTAGGCGGAGTTGTTGCGAACGACGTACCAACTTACCGCGCAGATAATATGCCTTACGGCGGAGTCAAAGAATCTGGACTCGGCCGCGAAGGAGTCAAATACGCGATGGAAGAATTCTCAGAGAGACGTACTCTTATCACTTGGGTCGGTTAAGTAACTGAAGAATTTTTCGCCGTTCACTTCGTGAGACGTTTCTTCATCTGCTCCAAACAATTTTTGACCGAGATCTTCAATATTGTCGGCCGGGTGCTTCGCTTTAAATCTCAGTTCGACGAGCAAACCTGTCAAGATCACTCAGAAATATATTGAATGATACGTGAAAAAAGTGTTTCATCTATTCTAATGGCAAGAATCTATGAATACCCAGTTCAAGTGACCGAAGAGCACATCGATCAATTTAAGCATGTGAATAACGAAGTTTATGTTTCTTGGATTATGGAAGCGTCAAAGGCACACTCCGAAAGCTTCGGATATAGTCTGCAAAAGTATATTGATGACGGTGCGGGTTTTGTCGTGCGCCGCCACGAAATTGATTATTTGGCGCCGGTCGTTTTAGGAGATGAAATTATCGTTGAGACTTGGGTTCCTGAAATGTCAGTCGTGAAAACGATTCGCGAATTTCGAATGACTCGAATCCGCGATAAAAAAGTTGTTCTACAAGCTAAAACAACTTTTGCATACGTAAGCCTCACCACCGGACGGCCAATCTCCATCCCGCAAGAACTTCACGATGTCTTTGCTTCCATCTGAGCTACCGATTTTATTTCGAGATGACGACTTCATCGTCGTAAATAAATTTTCAGGACTCCTCGTTCATGCAAGAAAAATTGATCGCTTTGAAACTAGATTCGCAATGCAGATGCTCAGAGATCAAATTGGGTTACGGGTATTTTCGCTGCATCGTCTCGGGGGAGAAGAATTCACTCAAGGCCGGGTCGAGAGAAAATATTTAGCAATCGTACGCGGATTTTTGCCTTTAGAAACTCAGGTCGACGCTCCACTTGAGATGAATTTTAAAAACCTTATCGAACAGCTTGAGCTCTCAACATGAGCCTTCGAAAAACGAAAGATCCCTGTCAGGTTTGTTTTTTGCACAAAGATTTTTGCATCTGCTCCGAAATTCCAAAATTAAATTTGAAAACAAAACTGAGTCTTGTTGTTCACTATAGAGAGTTAAAGCGCACTTCGAATACGGGCAGACTCGCGGTTACGGCACTCACCAATAGCCAAATGCTTGTGAGGGGCCTCGAACAAGCCGAAGCGACGGATCTATCGGGTCTTTTGCTTGAAGACCACGAAACCCTTTTTTTGTATCCATCTGAAGATTCAGTACTATTGACTCCAGCATACGTCTCTCAGTTTCAGAAACCGATTCACTTGATTGTTCCCGATGGCAATTGGCGACAGGCCGGAAAAGTTCACTTGAGGCACAAAGAACTAGCGCATTTGCCGAGAGTTCGAGTCACTCCCTCGAGGCCGGCAACCCATTTTTTAAGAAAAGAACATGTCGAAGGTGGAATGGCGACCCTCGAAGCCATAGCTTTTGCGTTTGGAGCTATCGAGGGTGCAGAAATTGAACAAGCGCTGAGTGATCTGTATCAGCTAAAACTCACCAGAACACTGACGGCTCGTGGTCAAAAACTTTAGTTGAAGCAGCTCATCGCGTTTCGGGCGCGAACGAGGCCTGCCGGATGATCTGGATCTTTTGGCAACTTATCAACATCGACCATCACTTGTTGCATTTGTTGAGCGGTAAAGCCCATGGCGTGAAGGGTATGCGCTGACCAGCAATCGGCCGCGAGTTCTTCTTGGTTGGTTTTTTTCTGACCAACGTTACCCATGGTCAAGTGACCGAGATTCACGTGTCCGCACTCATGCTCAACGATGAAATCAACGGTTGCTTGCGACGATTCATACATCGGTAAGATTTTTTCATTAATATAAATTTCAGGTAAGCCTTGACCATTCAGAGTCGAGAAAGCTGGATTTTGATCGCCAGCGTGCAAATTGATCGGCACTCTCTGGCCAGTCGCTCTATTAATACAAGCCGGAATCGTCATTGCCGAAACTTGGTGTGAAGCGAGAACAAGGGCAGCTACGAATAAGATCATCTTCATTTTAAATCCCCCCAGGATTTTTGTTTAAAGTGAAATTCAACCTTCCCTCGGGATTCGTGGCTTTTCAAAATTTAAGAAGCTTTTGCAAAAATTATAGGACGTAAAAATTCTCTTCATAAGAATTGATAGCAACGAAGTTAAGGAAATGGGTCGAAAGAGGGGAGTTTGAACTCTAGCGCCGAGCGGTGCTCGAGTTTTCTTCTAGTAAATAATTATTAACGAATGGATGATTCATAGTGTATTAAAATAATATTTTATTTAAAAAATAGAAAAAATTGCGGTGTATACACCATTTTTTCTAATGAGTGCCCAACATGGGTGATCGGCATTTTTCCCTCTAAGATTCAAGTGGTTACATTTTTTCGCCTGCTAATTCACGGTCTCTTTC
>JAYTQQ010000142.1:0-4780 GCA_043746635.1 Bdellovibrionales bacterium
TCTCGTTGCCAATTGTTTTCGAATGTCGCTGATGTCTTTTGGATTAAACGTCATGACATTAAATTTCCTTACCATATCGCCATCAACCAATACAGTTACCTGAAGCATTCCCTGTTTGTCGTCTGCACTAAGAGAGCAATTTGTGAGACTAATTGTAGGCAATTTTGTACATACAAATTTTTCCAATGGGATCTTGGATTGCTTGAGTGGACCAACTCGGAGGGTCCATCCGCGCGAAGGGATCTCTATAAAAACCTGAGTCATAACACTTTCGATCTTATGCAGGCCTGCCGGTGGTACTTCGTGTATGATGAATTGTTCTGTTGGGTTCGGTTTGGTCAGAAAGTAATAGCTCGCTTCTACGGCTGCGATTACGATGAATGCGGCAAGAGAAATCCGCATAAATCTTCGGGTCTTATCTCGGCTTTGACATTCACGCACGTATTTGACGACAAGGCTGTTGTCTTTGAGACGCTCACTTGGTTTCGGATGGTTTCTATAGTCCTTAACACGTTTCCAACCAATACCGGTAATCGCAGCCAGCTCTTTTTCAAAGTCCTCGTTCGAGACGCCACCGTGCTTTTTCAACAGTTCATCGACGGTCTTATTCAGATAACGATTGGCCTCTCGAATTGTTGGATTAAAACGAAACAATTGCATCCCGCTAGGCTAACAAATTCATCGGAAATGTCACTCTGCCAGTTTAATGCTGCCCAAGCCGACCGAAAAATCTTTAAGAAGAGCGAATTTGACTCATCTAGCATATGTCTCATATCGGCATTGCTCAGTTGGGTGTCTCACTTTAGTCGGGGAGCGCAGTATGTCGGGAAACGGTAAACGTCCTGCACTAGGACAAAAATCAGAAGCGAGAGAATCGGCCACTAGCGCTGATGACAAAGTCCCTGCGACTAACGTTTGTGACTGCATCTTAGACAATCTGAGCGGCTTTTCGTACGCGACTCGTGGCGACCGAAACGCTACCCGAAAGGTCGATAACATGAAGCTTCATCAGATTATTAAACAATTTTTGACGACAAATAATGAGTCCGCTAGGGCTGCCGCCAAGGCTTGTGGCGTTCCTCTTTCAACTTTTAATTCGTATCTAAAGCCAAAAAAGCAAATCGATCCTGCGCACGTCATCGCAATCGCGCAGCACTTTGGAGTAACCGTAGATTTTTTGCTAACAGGAAAAAAACCGTCAAGCGATACCTTCAAAAACCATCCGACCAAAAAGATATTTTCTAAATGGGTGAAAGTAACTATTGAAGACATTGACGAAAGTGAGCTGGTTCAATCGGTTGTCGAGAACGGAGAAGTAGAATGATTATAGTTAATCAAAATCGCCAAGTTTTTTCTATAAATTACAAAAAATGTCAGCAGTTCGGCATAAGCTCGAGATACGGACATCGATTGGCCTCATTATCGCAAGATACAATCTTATTTCATGTTAAATTTATTTTCGCACGTAACCCTATGTATGATTTCCCTTTTTTGCATAAGAACCAAATGCTGCTAGATGACATCACCTCTCCATCTTTTGATCCATTCTTAGATTTTCGTAAAAAAGACATTACCCGCAACTTTGTTTTTGGAGGGAGAGTTTACGAGAGAGTCTTTTGTGGGCAAGCGCTCCAAATAGCCATCAAGAGATTTTATTTAAAAACCGATCATACAATGATGAGTACAATTATTCTGAAAGTCGAACTCGTTTTAGCAACATTGTCTTCAAAAATAAAAAAATGTGAGGTCGTAAAATGAAAAATATTAAACCCATTCTCGCCGCATCCATGCTCGGTTTGTTTGTGGTCTATTTGCTGGTGGGACGTTCTTCGTACAGCATCGGCAGTGAGTTTTGCTGGGTTGATCCAGACCTTCTCAAGACGAAGCGTGTCGGTCTATCGCTAAAAGTTATCGATAAAAAAAATGACACCATCGAATTTTCCTTAACTCACGTTATGGCAACAGATTTTATGCAGTCATTCACTGCTAAATTTAACCAATTACAAGACTCAGTTAGCGAAGAGCGCCTCAAGGGGATTATCGAAAAAAACACTCTAACGAAAGGCGCTTGCCGCGAGCTATACTCACAAAAAGAAAAACTCACGGCCTTAATAAAGGAAGAGATGAGAAAGCAAGAAAGTCTAGATGCTGAGGTAAAATTGAAAAAAGACGCTGAAGATTTGCAGGCACAGGCCAAGCTCGCAAAATCTTTAGAAGAAGCAAAAGAACGATTGAAAACACCGGGCGAAGTATTTTGTGTTTTCGACAAAGCCGACCAATATGGCAAGCCGGTAGAATACTTTCTGGCTAAATATATCGGTACTTTCGAAATGGCTGATAAAACTCTAAAATATGAATTTTCGCAAGGCAGTTTCAACTCCGCAGCGCACAAGATAGAGCCCGAAGGCGATTCTAAGATTTGGGATCTACAGCAATTCGTAAATGATTTGCCGAGCGATCGAGCTATCGTAGGCAAGGAACGCTGTATTGCAGAAATAGAAAAAAGGCATGCAGAAAAGATAAAGTCTTTCAATGCACTTAACTTGAAAATTAATCAAATCATCTGCACTCCTTACAGTATTCATAAAATCATTGGATTTGAAAACACACATGAAGGTGCCACTTCTATTGGACGACCATCTGCTGTACTTTTGCCAGCTGTGTTCAATAAGACTGGTCGAGCCATTGCTTCTGATAATTCCAGCAAATATTATGCTGACGAGCCTGAAATTAAAGACCCAATTAATAAATACAATCTCAATGAGGCAGAATGCCTAAAAAAAATGCAGGAAGAAAATCAAAAAAAGAAATCAAAAGAAATTTTTTAACTTAGGAGGTTCCTTTTGAAAACGAGAATATACTTACTAGGGTTTATTGTAATGCTAGCTGGTTGTGCGACAACTACGAACAAATTCGTGGATGTTCCCGTGACTAAACTTGAACCCGATTATATCGTAAAGGAGCGAGTGCCAGATCCAGCACCAGATTGGATACGAAACTTCTCGATGTGGAAACACGAAAACGACGGCAAAGGAAACACCTATTTTCTCGGTGAATCCGGCGATGTAAACGATCGTATTTCTGGTTGCGATATCGCATCACTGCAAGCAAAGAAAAAAATTGCACAACAAATTGCGGAACTGATCACCACGAAAATCGCCGCCGACAAACAAGGACGCCTCGTTATCGATCCGAACGATTCGAACGATCCCGGACTCAAGCGGGCCTACGAAGAACAACTTGCTGGCAAATCAATCGCCTTTCTCAGCGGTGTCCGCGAACATGGCACATACTGGGAGCAGCGAGATTATTCTAAAAGCAACGGACATAAGCGCGTCTTCACGTGTGCCACGGTAGTTACTCTTTCAGATAAAGATTATCAGACAGCCCTCCTTAGAAGCAGTAAAAAGGCTTCAGAAATTGTTGAAGATGCAGACGCAAAAGCCGCGGTGAAAGAAGCACTTAAAGATGTCGATAAAGATTTCGCAACATACCAGCCGAAGTCAAATTAAGGACAACAAATCTTTATGCAGTCACTTCACGTTCGATTTCATTTTTGGACCGTGATTACCTTACTCGCATGGCAACCTTGCAATGCAGAAGAGGCGTTCTCTAATGCTCAATCAGGATGGGATCAAGCGGAGCAGGAGACGGAAACTGCATTCACCAAGTATAATGATAGCCAAAGTAAAGCATGGGAGAATATTCGTCAGCGTGTATTAAAAAAATGGTCTGACGGCGCTTTGCCGGAACAAAAGATTTTTGTTGAATATTTCAGCGGCGATTCTACACGCTTAAAGGTCGACTATGAAAATGGTGCTGTTACAGTCGAAACCTTAATTGACAATCAAACACCATCTAATGCGGAAAAGATAGCCAAGGATAGGATAAGTAAGGCTGTTTTAGAAATTGTATCGCTCGAGAGATCTTCCGCTGAAGCCGTACTTAGCATCGATGAGATTTCAAATTCAAAAGAGTCAATGCAATCGATCGCCTCTTCACTAAGTAAAAGCACTGCAACTGTTGGGACCGAATTCGGTGGCGATGGTCAGGAGCGCCAATTATTTCGAGTCACATTTAAGTTAGTGCCCGATTATGTAAAGCGCAGAGCCGCTAAGTACAAACCAACAGTCGATCTTTGGGCAAAAAAATATAATCTCGATCCTGCATTTATTTTAGGAATAATGCGACAGGAAAGCGCCTTCAATCCTCGTGCAAGATCAAGTGCCGGAGCGGTGGGGCTTCTGCAGATTATGCCTCAATTCGCGGGTCAAGAGGTAATGGGTGCTGTAACCGGCAAGGCAACTCCACCGACACAGGAATATCTCTACGATCCATCGAAAAATATAATGGTCGGCTCAACTTATCTCCAATTGCTCAGAGACAAGTATTTTCCTTTGATCAGTGACAAAGCCACTCAGCAGTATCTAATTACCTGCTCATATAATTGGGGCCCACATCGAATAAAGACAGCAATTTCAAAAGGACGCTTGAAGACAAGAATGCCTGCGACTGACATTTTCAATAGATTGCAAGAGATCGCTCCAGCAGAAACACGCGAGTACTTACGAAAAGTCACACAGTATACTAAGAACTTCCAAGGCAAGGATTGAGTATGTGGAGAAGCACTTTGCTCCTGATATTCACTTCAAGCGTTGCTTTCGCGGGGGAAAAATCTGTGACTAGTAATTCTGAAAACTATATTGCAATAGGATACTCAGAAAATTCATCCGAACAACTCGCTAAGCAAGACGCGTGCAATTCCGCGCGGCGCGAATTG
>JAYTQQ010000143.1:0-8444 GCA_043746635.1 Bdellovibrionales bacterium
GGACCGTGCGAAATTTACGAAGGTTTGCAATCAACTGGATTTTAAAATTCCTGCAAGTGGTATGGCCTCAAACTTCACTGAAGCTGAAAAAATTGCGGCGAGAGTTGGTTACCCGATGATTTGCCGACCAAGTTATGTACTTGGGGGCAGACGCATGGAAGTGGTCGAGAGTGACGAAGAGCTTAGCTCATATTTTAGCCGCCATGCCGAAGCGATCGGTTCAGATCGTCCTTGCCTCATGGACGAATTTTTAGAAGGGGCACTCGAAGTCGATGTCGACCTCGTTAGGGGTAAAGATTGGACCGTCATCGGCGGGATCGTCGAACATATCGAAGCCGCCGGAATTCATAGTGGCGATAGTATGGGTGTTCTTCCACCACAGAGACTGAAGCCTGAGACCTGTTTAAAAATTGAAAGCCTCAGCGAGCGCTTGGCTGAAAAGCTCGATACAATTGGCTATCTCAATCTGCAGCTTGCGGTTAAAAATGATCAGGTCTATATGCTTGAAGCAAATCCGCGCAGTTCGCGTTCGGTTCCATTTGTGTCAAAAGCAACTTTGATTCCGATTGTTGATCTAGGTGTGCTCGCAATGCTGGGATACGATAAGCAAAAAGTAAAACCTGAAAATTACAAATGGAGAAGCGCTACTCAGGTGAGCGTTAAGGGTGTCGTATTTCCGTTTAAGAAATTTCCTGAGGCCGACTCTCTTCTAGGGCCCGAAATGAAATCGACAGGTGAGAGCATGGGGCGCGGAGCTGACTACGCTGAAGCTCTTTTGAAGGCATCGCTCTCATCGCATATTTTTCTTCCAACTCATGGTGAAATTTTTCTTTCGCTCAGGGATAAAGATAAAGAAGAGATGCTCCCGCTTCTCGAGTCTCTCATTAAAATTGGATACAGCATCTCTGCCACCGCCGGGACCGCAAAATTTTTATACGACAATGGCATCGACTGCATTCCGGTTAAGAAAGTTCACGAAGGCCGACCCAACTGCGTGGATCGCATTCGTTCGGGTCGAGTCGCGCTCGTTATAAACACGACTTCAGGACGAAGGTCTGTTGAGGCAAGCTTTAACATTAGACGAAGCTGTATCGATTACTCCATTCCGTGCTTGACCGAAAGCCACGCGGTGCAGGCCCTTCATCTGGCTTTGCAGAAACAAAAAACTTATGCATTTGGAGTTTCGCCGCTCGGAAAAATGACCTTGTAGAGTCCAAAATTTTTAAAGATAATAGCATTATCAAAAATTTTTGAGGAATCAACATGAGTGTACTGCGAGTCGAAAATTTAAAGAAAACCTATCGTCGCAATCGTATTCAAGTAAACGCTCTTAAGGGAGTGAGTTTCGAAATTCAGCCCGGGACAGTTACGGGGTTTCTAGGGGCCAACGGTGCCGGAAAAACTACGACTATAAAATGTCTCCTTGAACTTGCTTTTGCCGACGAAGGAAAAGTTTTTTACTTCGATAAAGAAGGTTTAACCAACGCAGCAAAAGCTCGTATTGGTTTTTTGCCGGAGCGTCCTTACTTTTATGACTATTTAACGGGTCGTGAATTTTTAAGATTTTACGGAGAAATATCAACTTCTCTTTCAAGAAAAGATCTCGATCAACGGATTACCGATCTGCTTATGCGTGTTGGCCTCTCCCTCGCGTCTGATCGTCAACTTCGATCTTACTCGAAAGGGATGCTTCAGCGAGTTGGCATTGCCCAGGCTCTTGTGCATGAACCTGAGTTTATTATTCTTGATGAGCCGATGACGGGCCTTGATCCTGACGGCAGATTTGAAGTGCGGGAAATTATTCGTGAAACAGCGGCCCGTGGGACGGCGGTATTTTTTAGTAGCCATCTTTTACCGGATGCCGAAAAAAGCTGTGATCGTCTCATTATTTTAAAACTGGGCGAGCTCGTTTTTCAAGGACCTACCGAGACCTTGCTCGCGCAAACCAATTCTCAATATGAAATTTCTTGGCAAGAAAACGGCAGCCTCAAAACTGAAATAATTCAAACGGATGCCGAGCTTCAAAGACGTATTGATGAAACCCGCAAAAAGCAATTTAACATTGTAGAAGTTAAGCCGGTGAGGCCGACCCTTGAAGAAGCTTTTGTAAAAATCGGATTTGATAATAAGTCATTTTAAGGATTGGGATATTTATGAAATCAGTTTGGGTCATCGCTAAAAATACATTTCGAGAGGTAATCCGTGACCGTATCCTTTACGGAATTTTAGTTTTTGCACTTATCTTAATAGGTCTGAGCCTCATTTTAGGGCAATTAAGCTTCGATGAGCAAGCAAGAATTTCGGTCAACTTTGGATTCGCCGGAATTCAAATTTCAGCGGCGATCGTGTCTATCTTCATCGGAAGTAGTCTCGTCTCAAAAGAAATCGAGAAGCAAACCATTCTGACTCTTCTCGCGCGACCAATTTCGAGGGCGCAATTCATCTGCGGAAAGTTTTTGGGCCTCACCCTTGTTGTCATTGTGATTACTTTTGGCTTAGCAGCGGTATTGTTACTTTTAACGCTATTTTTAAAAATTGCGATCACCGAAACTTTCTTCATCGCCCTCTTCGGAATTCTTCTCGAAGCGATGGTGCTTCTTTCATTTACCCTTTTCTTTGGATCTTTCGCCAGACCGATCATGACCGTTATGTTTGCTGTTTCGGTTTTGCTTTTAGGGCACTGGGTTGATAGTTTACCGTATTTTATGTCAAAGAGTTCGAACGAAACCTTCAAAGTCCTCGGCAAAGTTATTACAAAAATTGTACCGAATCTTGAAATGTTTAACTGGCGAACGGCTCCGATATACGGCGACGCTATCCCGTATATGGATGTTGTAAAGGCCACAACCTATTGTGCCGGTTGGGTCGCCTTGTTGTTTGTTTTAACGAGTATCATATTCAGGAGACGAGATTTTGTCTGAAAATTTACTAGAAGCTTTTGGGCAAAATCAGATTTTAGCACTTTTCTTATTTGTTTTTGGAGCGTTGCTCGGTAGTTTTGCAAACGTAGTGATTGTTCGTTTGCCCGAGGGCGAAAGTGTTGTCACGCCGAGAAGTGCTTGTCGACAATGTAAAGCTCTTATTCCGTGGTACCATAATATTCCGATTCTTTCGTGGCTCATTCTTCGTGGTCGTTGTTACAAATGCCGTGCGCCGTTCTCGGGTCGTTACCCATTTGTTGAGTTTTTGATGGCGGCACTCTTTGCCGCTTGTGCTTTTCGTTACGGATTGACATGGACACTCCTTGAATCCCTCATTTTTGTTTTCGCTTTGGTTTGTTGCACGTTTATCGATTTTGATCACATGATTTTGCCTGATGAATTTACCCTATCTGGCATCGTCATCGGCCTCGTAGGTTCTGTCTTAAATCCCGAGCGCACTTTTCTACCGAGTCTTTACGGTGTTCTCTTGGGTGGCGGTTTTCTCTGGTCGATCGCTTATCTTTATTTTATTGTCCGTAAACGAGAAGGAATGGGCGGTGGAGACATTAAGCTGATTGCCTGGATTGGTGCCGTTCTTGGGTGGACTGCGATTCCTGTTGTGATCATTGGTTCTAGTCTCTTTGGAGCACTTATTGGAATTATCATAGTGGCCGGGCAAAAAGATGGATTTAAAAAAGCAATTCCGTTTGGTCCTTATTTGGTTGCGGCGGCTCTGGCGTATATGTTTTTTCATGGAGAACGCATCGGCGAATGGTATCTACAGATGCACGGTTTTGTAGACTGAAGTCTGGTTCAGATCTAGCCTTTAGTCGTCTTCTTACTTTTTCCTTTTTATTAAAACTGCAAATCGTACATTTAAGACGAGCCTCAATTGACATTAAGGGTCGCGCAATAAATAATTTTAGTATGGTACTAGCTTTATGGCGGTACAGTCCGGGAAAAATTTTCTCGGTCTTTAGTGTAGTACCTAATTTTTTTGTTTAGTATAGCCAATGAATCTTCGCAACTTTAGGTAAACAACATGTTTGGCTTCGGAAGTAAAAATTTATTAGGTGTTGATATCGGTTCAAGCACCATTAAAATTGCTGAGCTCGAAAACTCTCGTAAAGGTTACGAGCTATCGAGCTTTGGCGTTATGCCTATCGCTCGCGGAATTATCAATAGCGGCGAAATTGTTGATCCCCTCAATGTTGGTCAGTCGATTAAGCAGCTTTTATCAAGCATGAGAACCAAACGTCACTCTGTTGTTTCAGGTCTTTTCGGAAGTGCGGTTATCGTCAAGAAAATTTCGATGCCAAAAATGGATGTAACTCTCGTTGCCGAGCAAATCAAATGGGAAGCCGAGCAATATATCCCGTTTGATATCAATGACGTCACGATCGAATATAAAATTTTAAAATCATCTGCCTCGGTCGAAACGATGGATATTTTACTGGTTGCCGCAAAGCAAGACCTTGTTTTTCGCTACATCGAAGCCATAGAGGCTGCCCAACTTAAACTTGAGTCGCTCGATATTAACGGGTTCGGCTTGGCGAACTGTTTTGAATTTAATTACGGGGTTCAGCCCGGTGTCATTGGCCTCTTAAATTTTGGCGCGGCATCGACAAACTTTGTCGTAGTTGATAAAGGCGAAGTCATTTATTGTCGCGATATTTTAATCGGTGGATTTAACTACACGAACGACATTATGCAAACAATGAGCATTAGCTACGAAGAGAGCGAAGCTCTCAAGATCTCAGCCTCAATGGGGCAAGAAGTGCCTGCCGAGGTCAACACTCAGATCGTAAGTACTAATGAGCATTACGTCGAAGAAGTAAAATCGAGTTTAGATTTTTTTAACGCCGCATCCGGAAATTTATCGGTCTCTCGATTCTACGTCACCGGCGGCGGCATTTTTGTTCCGGGGCTTGTGGCGGCAGTCTCAAAAGGTACGAATATTCCGTACGAAGTGCTTGATCCTTTTTTAAAAATTTCTTTTAACAGAAAAAATTTAAGCGCCGAATACATCGAGCAGATTCGTCCGATGAGCGCTATCGCGATTGGCCTTGGCCTTCGCAAAGCAGGCGACGTTGATTAGAGTTAATCTTCTTAGAAATATTAACGGTGGGCAAACCAGCAGCGGAGCATTGTTAGGCGGAGCCTCTTCCTCTTCGGATGCGGTTATAAAGCAAATGGCCGCCGGAAAAGCGGTGTCACTTTTAGTTCCGGCGATTATTCTTTTCGGTATTGAAAAGTATAATATCTCGATCTTGAATCAGAAACTTCTGAGGGCGAACGAGCAAATCGCAAAAGTTGAACAAGACATTAAAGCTTTTGGAGAAACTGAGCCCTTACTTGAAAAATACGGAGCGATTAAAACCAAGCTTGAGAAAGAATTTGATGCACTCCAGGTGATTGGCAACAACCGGCTGAGGGAAGTAAAAACTCTTGATAGTCTTCAGACGATTATCCCGGCTCGAAACTGGATCAACGATCTCTCGATTGACGAAAGCGGAAGAGTTTCTCTCAACGGTTTTTCGGAAACGCCAGATGGTGCGTTTAGTTTCGTAAAAGCCATTGAAGAAAATCCTAACTTTTCAGACGTTAGCAAGGTCAACGTTTCAACGGAGGAAGCGGCAGGTGCTCACATCGAGAATGGACTCAAAAAATATTCTTTTGAGTTTAAGATCGGCAAGGGTAAATGAAGCAATATATCGAGCGCCTCGCATCTCTTGATTGGCCGAAGGTGATGCTCGGTTCTATTTTGGTCGCCGCTCTCTACTACGGTACACTCTACGATACCGGAGTCGAGCTGGATCAAAGGGTACAAGCCAGTGAGCATAAACTGATAGACACAAAAGCTAAACTCGAGCGCACAAAAGCGGCAGATAAAAAGGTGAAGCTGTTTGTTCAAAAAGTAGAATCTGCCGAGCAGCAGTTTAAAGAAGTTATCGAGTATATGCCTCCCGAAATTAATCTCGGTAATTTTCTACAAAGGGTAAAAGATCAGGCCTCGGCGGCAGGTGCCACTGTCCAAACTTTTAGTCCTTCGAGTGAAACTCAAAAACGCGATTTTTATGAAATCCGAAAATTTGATTTACAAATCAACGGAAACTTCTCCCAGATTGTTTTATTTTTATCGAACTTAAGTAAAATGCCACTCCTGCTTACTTTCGATAAGATTGAGATTAAAACTGCCGGTGGCGAGTTTGACAATCCAAAATTAGCCTTCAAGGGGACGTTGTTAGGCTATCGTTATGTCAAAGAAAGCTTAGCGTCTACGAACGCTCCTGCGGTGAACAAATGAAAAGATTGAGTCGGTTTTCACTTTTCATAATTCTGCTGCAAACTCAGTTTGCTTTGGCGCAAGCTCCGGCGGTCCCTACGCTTAAGGCTGCCGAAAAATCGAGTAATGATTTGAATTTTAACTTTCCTAATTTTATAGGATTTCTAGAGCCTTTTAATTATAATCCGAGAGGGCGACGAGATCCTTTCGCGCAGATACTTCCCGATCGACAAGCCAGCCGCGGAAACGTCAACGGGCCTGATTTGCCATTGCAACAATATGAGTTGCAAGATCTTAAACTCACCGGAATTATTTGGGACGTTTCGAGGCCGCGTGCGATGTTTAAAGATCCGAAGGGGCGAGTTCATATTGTTGGTCCAAATGCAAAATTGGGTAGACGTAATGGTTATATTGCCGTGATTCGTGAGGGTGAACTTGTGATTGTAGAGACGATCGAACAAGATGGTCGATTGATGTCTGCAACGAAGATCGTAAAACTCGATACGAACTGAGTGATAGAATTTAAAATGAAGAAGAGGTTCAAGGATGAGCTCAAATAAATTAGCTTTCAAACTTACAAATATTTTTATACACGCCTCAGTTGCGGTCTGTATGTGCTTGCATTTAGCTGGCTGTGCAACCGACGATGTCAAAGCGGATGATGAGAATTCAACAGCTATGGCTGCCGACTTTGATAAACAGCCAGGAGACGCTCCTCCAGCTGATGCTGACGTCAATCCTGACTTGGCGAAAGATGCTTTAAGTGAAAATGGTTCCGAATCTGGAAAAGCAGATGATTTAGGAATCGATGATCCGACACCTCCAGCTGCGGCAACTACGGATCCAAAGCTAGATACTCCAGTGACAGATCCGCAAAAATTAACCGAAGGAGATATCAGCGCGACAGCACAGACTAAAAATGATAAAGTTGCCGTGCCTGAAGTAACGGCCGTACCCGCGAATCCATTTAGCCAAGACGTCGAAATTACCAATGTAAAATATAATTCTGAAAAAAATGGCGGAACTCTTAGTATTGAAACTTCTGCCCCGGCGACTTTTCGTAAAAGAGAAGGCACGAATCCTAGCCAAATTGTCATCGAAGTTGCGAATGCGAAAATCCCGGCGAGACTTTTACGTCCTCTCGTGACGAAAGATTTTCGCCAGTCCATTGCGAGTGTTTATGTCTATCAAGATAAAGCTTCGGGAACCGCCCGATTCGTTGTTCAAATGCGCGACAAATCTGCGGCGAACGTCAAGCAAGACGGAAAAACCATCTTAGTCGCGTCACAAAGTATTTCGGATGACTTAAAGTCAGAAGCCGAAGGCCAAGACGATAGCGGAGAAGGTGGATTCAAAACTTTTAGTTCAAAAGGGCCGGTTGATCCGAAAAAGCAGCAAGCTTCCGAAGATACGCTGAGGTTTTACGGAAAGCCTATTAATATTGAAGTTCGAGATACTCCCGTCATCGACGTCCTTAATTTTATTTCTGAGCAGAGCGGTGCGAACCTTCTGATTAATAACGAGGTCAAAGGGCAAATCACTTTGAAGCTCAAACAAATTCCTTGGGATCAGGCACTTCTTCTCGTCATGAAATCCCAACAGCTTGGTTACGTAAGAGAAGGCTCGGTTCTTCGCATTGCCCCGCTCGATTCTCTCAAAGCGGAGTCTGACAAAGCCGCAAAAGTTTTAGAGTCGCAACACGACGCTGAACCTTTGAAAGTAAAAATTATTCCGGTCAGCTATGCAAAAGTTGAAGAGTTAACGACTCAGCTCGCAAGTTTTCTTTCAAAACGCGGAAAGGTCGTCGCGGATAAAAGAACAAGCTCGGTCGTCATTACGGACATCATTGAAAATTTAGAGAGAGCTTCAAACTTAGTAAAAGCACTCGATACTCCTCCTTTTCAGGTGTTGATCGAAGGCAAAGTCATCGAAGCGGGTCAAAGTTTTACAAGCCAAGTTGGGATCCAGTGGGGACTCACCGGTGGACAACTCACTTCGGGGGCGCAGACTCTTTCGCCTAACTTAAATATTACTCCTACAAACGCATTAGGAACGACCGGAGCAAGCATTGGACTCACTTACGGAACCTTCGATGCCCTCGGAAGTTTAAATGCCCAGCTTCAGCTTTTTGAATCTGAGCAGTTGATCCGAGTCGTTTCTTCTCCAAGAGTTGTGACCGTCAATAATGAAACGGCCAATATTTCACAGACGGTGAATATTCCGGTTCAGACGACGAC
>JAYTQQ010000144.1:0-31045 GCA_043746635.1 Bdellovibrionales bacterium
TAGGCGGAGTAAGGGGGCCGATTACGTCTCGACCCCCCTACAACCCCCCGCTTTGTACCCCACGCCGCAAGCGGCGGGGACCTAAGCGAGCACATTAGAATGCCCACTGACAAAATACTAAACAAGATCAGTTTATAATTTCTCATCCTCATTTCTTAATGAAAAGAGCCTTCTTTTTCAAGAAGGCTCTTTCAAGAATTTGTGATTTTCAAGTGAAACTAAAATGCGTAAGTCGCGCCCAAATGAAACGCGAGATCTTTCGTAGAATAAGAACCGGCTTTTGAAGCAACACCGGCGCCTATATCTGCGGTGTCTGATGAATAAGCGAGCCCGCCATCAATCGTCAATGCATCCATGACTTTATGACCCGTACCGAGAGTCACGGTCATATTGTGTCCCGGAGCAAATGTCGCTGGATTTGAGAAGTCGCTGTTCTCCATAATCGATTGGTAAATAAGACCGAAACGCACGGGCCAGCTCCAACCTGAGTACTCAGCACCAACACGGTATGTGTACTGATCGTTATTGCTCTGTTGAATCACAGGAATTGGTTTTGACCCGAGTGGCCCCGGAAGGGTGAGTGAACCAGAGATCGTGATTCTTTGATCCTGAGAATAGCTCGCCATGTCAGCTTCAGCCATAATATGCCAAGTGTCTGAGAGGTTGTAAAATCCACCAAGAGTCCAGAGCTCTGGCAAAGAAGAAGAAACCGTCGTGCTTGAAGCCGTACCGAGATTTCCTGTTCCGTTAAAACCCCCTCCGTTATTGATAATTTGGTATTGAGCGTTTGTTGTTCCTTTTGCGAAGAAATCAACTTTTGAACGATAGTCTAAACCAAGACCCCAATCTTTTGATGGCGCGTACTGAACACCGGCATTGTAAGCACCGATTTGACGATCTGATAAACCTTGGTGATCTGTGTAAATCAACATGCTTCCGCCGCCGGCCACGACAGGTAAGGCACTCACTGAGGAACCTGCGACCTCTGCAGACACCCAAGAAGCGCGAAGTGCTGCTCCGATTTTAAGTCCCGGAATAATTTGGTAACCAACACCTAACGCGATCTCTTCATCCGCGACGCTATTATGAAGCTTCGTGTTCAGCGTGTAGCCCGTGTACATCACGTTATCAAAATTTGCATCAACACCGGCGCCAACATAGGCACCGATACCCACGCCTAAATCAGGAGTGATATTGTAGTTATAAAGTAAACTACCCGTGGTACCCATTGGTGTATTTGATGAGAGATTTTCATTATCAGTCGTGTAAGGACCTTGTGATTGAGGAAACTGCGGTGACAAGTTGAGGCTCACTTCGCTGCCCATTGATCCTTTTGCGAGACCGGCTGGATTGAAATACAAAGCTTCAGCACCTGCTGCATTCACGCCAATACCTGCAGTTGATCCGTATCGGCCCGACCACTCGATGGATTGTTCGTAACCGGTTGCTCCAGCCTGCATTGCAACAGCTGATAACAAGCCAGCTGTTAATAAAATTCTCTTCATCATTTCATGTTCCCCTTCAAAGATGGTTGATGTTTCAATTCGAAACTTTAATATCAATCGAATTCTTACACTCTTTCATTTGTAGTACAAAGCAGTTGATAAAAAATATCGCTGGATGCCAAAAAATATCCAGACCAAAGTCTGATTTTTTTTTCGAAGATCCTTTGGAGGCTGTTTCGGAGATAGGATTGGGAAACAGAATCACCCGGAGAGACTGCCTTGTCGATTTCATTTTCTTATAGAAATAACGTTCAGGTCATTAAGTTTTCAGAGCAACTTTCGCAAGAGGAATTCGCTCAAGTTCTCTTGAAAGTTTCAGAAAAGATCAAACAAGGTCGCAAGCTTTACCTCTTTCATCTCGAGCTGTTTCAAAATCAAGATGAAGGCTCTCAATCAAAAATTGTTCATCTCATTAAATTTTGTTTTCAGCACAAGCTCAACCTAGCCCTTTGCCTCCCTCAAAAATCTTGGTCGATTTATTCATCAGGAAGTGTCGCTCTCGCAAAAATGTTTAATACAGAAGCAGAAGGTCTCCTCTACCTCGAGACCCTCAGTGGCCGCACAGACGAAAAGCCTCTTACAATTGATGAAGCTAAGAAAAAAGAAACAGACGAGCTTCTTAAAAAATACGAGATTTTTCATAAAGTCGATGTGCTCGATCCCTACCATCTTAAAAATATGAATCAGATTTATTCTTTCGCTCCAACGATTGAGGCGATCGAAAGTCTCGAAAAAGCCACGATTGATCTCTCTCGCCGGCGAGAGAATATCAATCGTCTGGATGCTCAGTGTGGCCAACTTTCGAAGCAAGCCATCGACGTCACTCTGGCACGCAATCAAGCTTTGAACGAAGCTGAGCTCAACCTCAAGCAAAAGAAGTGTGAGGAACGTGCGGCCATCTTGGTTTCTTATCAAAAAATTTATGCTCAGCAGATTTCAGACTTGGCAAAGGAGCTTGAGGAAGTCGAAACGGCAATCCGTCATTTGGTCATTTCTTAGGCAGGCCTTGGAACTCGCTGAACCGCCGTGTCTTCTAATGCAGAGGCTAAAAAGCCACCATTAGTCACTTGCCAGAAATCTATGATTGAACTAGTTCATTTAGATGGACTCTTCACTTGAATTTTTACATCAACAGTCTCTGCTTCAGCCCGAGTGGATTCACGTCAAAGAAGATCTGTCTCAAATCACGAAGCACGTCATTCTTCTCAATAAAAACTTAGATGCAACGACCGACATCGAAAATCTCGTGAGAAGGCTCCAGTTTTTATGTTACGAACTTCGGGCCCAAATTGGAGAAGGCGAAAGTCTCGAAAATAAATTAAAGATCTTGAATGAATTTTTCTTTTATCAGAAAAACTTTTTAGCTGTCTCGGCAACTGATACGGAAGAGCCACCTTATCCCTCTCTCTTTTTAGAAAAAGCACTTTTACAAAAAGCTGGCTCGTCGATTACGATTACTTTGATTTACAATCATCTCGCTCAGCACATTGGGCTTCCTCTTTATTTTATCGATCTTGATCCAAAATGTTTTTTAAAATTTGTTGGAGATGAGCAGACCATTTTTATCGATCTGAGCCGCGGCGGTAAATTTTTGAGCGCAGAAGATTTGCTCGAAAACATTCGCAAACGTCTCAAGGACGAAAAGATTTCGGTCTCGCAAGTTTGCGAGAGCCTCACGCCTTCCCAATTTTTGGTAAATTATCTCAACAGTATTAAGAAACACTTGCTTCGTAATTCAAGTCTCAACGAGCTTCTCATCGTGCAGAATAGCTTGTTAGATTTACTCCCGCAAAATCTAACACTTCTCGGTGAGCGGGCTCTGCTCCATTATAAATTGAGTCTTTGGAAGAGTTCGGTATCAGATCTGAAACGTTATTTTAGCTTTCAACTACGAGAACGCGCACCGCAAGAGTTGGTGCGCATTTATGAAGAAATGATCGGACATTTGTAGTTTCGCCTAATCACCAAACGAATTTATATTCGTTGTTTTCTGGCAGTAGTTTGCCTGAAGCTTCACGATACACTGATCTCGATTTTTGATGTCTTCTTCGTATCTTTGGACCTTCCCTAAGCCAGCACTTTTTCTCAAATTAATCTGACAGCTCCTGATTTCTTTCTCAGTCGGCACATAGGTATCAAGAGATTCGCAACGAGCTTGTTTCATTTGAATCTGAAACTTATTGTCGGCGTCAAGAAGCTTTTGACAAGGAAGGCCCTTCGCATCTTTAGCTTGGTTCTTAGCGAGCGTTTTCGTTTGAGCTTTTGTTTGGTCTTGCGTCTTTACATTAGAAGGACGAATCGAAGCTGAAATTTCTTCCATTTGCATATTTTCAAGATCGCATGCTCGGCCGAGATCTTCAAAGTTATCTTCAGTCTCAAGACTGATCTTAGGTCCCTGCTCAGGAATTTCTTCGGCATGCGCTAAGGAATGAGAGAAAGAGAAACTGAGGGTCATCGCTACCAGTATATTTGAATTTAAGTAATTCGATTTCATAATTTTACCTCCGCACCTTACTCACTTAAAGAGCAAAAGTGAAGCCATGAGACGCAATACACTTTAATCGCAGCTGAATCGCATTGACTAATAAAGTGTTTCAGCGTGAGACACTTAAAGAGACCAGAAAGTGTTCAGGTGTCAAATTTTGTAATGACGAAAAACCATCGCTCAAAAACCATCCTCAAATAAGCTTAGAAATGAGTTTAAAAAACATCAAATCTCACGCTCTTCGACTCAAGACTATGCTTCGGCTCTAAATCAAGCTGGGTACGAGGATTATTCTTGAGAAGAACTTTTTTCGTAGCTATTTTTTTTGCTATCTCAAAAAGCTCAGCTAAATTGTCATCGGGTCCTAAAAGCTTTCTCAAAATTTGCATTTCTTTTTTGGGCTGAGCTGTTTTTTTCGACGCAGGGTACATGGGATCTAAATAAATGACCTCGGGTCGGGCAGCTTCGCTCAAAGTAGTTAACAAGATTTTTGAATCACCGTGAAGAAGTTCAAGTCTCGAAAGTGATTCTCGTAAATCGTCTGAGCCTTTTGCACGTTCAAACGCATCGTTTAGTAATTCGAACAAAACGAGCGAGCGTTCGACAGCGATCACGCGGTAACCAAGGTGCGCCATAATAATGGCATCCCGCCCAAGGCCGGCGGTCGCGTCCCAGATTAAAATGTTATCCCGTGGTTTGAATCCGATCGCGCGCTTAATAAGCTGCGTTTCATGTTGCACTTTCTTAAGTCGAAGCAACCATTGGGGCTCGAGAAAATCGATATAGAATGGGGTCCACGTCGGCTCATCTAAATCCAGAATCGCTAATTTTGAGTCGACTGAAGTAAAAATAAAGCCTTCTGCGAGCCCCTCCTCATACGGTAACCAATCATTTTCTTGAGCTCTCTTTTTGATACGAATGGGGACAGAGTCCCGATAATAAATTTTCATTAGATAGTCACGATGATCATGCAAATGACGATGAGCCAATGAAGGCGTAGACTGCGAGTTCTGATGCTTTCGAGGTCACTCGAAAGTGGCGAGAGGGCCCGGCTGCTCTTGATGCAAATCAAACCGAGATTGAGACCGATCACGATATAAGTCAGAGTGAAAGTAAACCAGTTGAGTTGATCAAAAGTAAATGCGAATGCAAAGTAACTTAAAGTTATCAGTCCGGCCAATAACCATAAAATTTTCTTAGCGCGGTCAATGCCTGTATGCACCGCCCAAGTTTTTCGATTGGCTTGGGCATCGACCAAAATATTCTCGATGTTTGAAACATGATAGAAAAAGAGAGTAGCGAAACCAAAAATAGACCCAAGATAAATCATTTCAGAATGAAAGCGGCCACTGGTCGCCCACACAAAACCACATGTCAAAAATGGTCCGGTCAAAAAAAATACGAGATATTCGCCAAGGCCCAAATTTTTTAGCCCGAGCTTATGAGTTGAAAATTCAAGGCCGGCGAGCGCACTTATTCCCGCGAGAGCAATCACGACGCTTGAGTGGCTGACCAAAACCGGAATTCCTAAAAGAAACGAAAGTCCTAAAAATCCAAATCCCATTTTTTGAACTGCGTGGGCAGGCATCCACGCGAGCTGAATCACCCGGCTCCCACCGCGGGGATTTATGCGGTCATGCCCTTTAACGTGATCGTAATAATCGTTCAGCAAGTTAATGGCCGCATGAAAAAATAAAACTGCGAATATTGTCAGGAGCGAAAGCGTAGGGTCGAGTTCAAGATGAAGTCTCGTCGCAACGATAAATGAAACGATCATTGTTCCGACCGAAAAAGTGAGAGTCTGCGGGCGCAAAAGCTTGAGTAGGATTGCAGAGAGTGAAGGTTTTGAAATATCTTTCTTGTCGACAAGTTCAAAAGTCACTTCCTCTGTCTGTGATCGCACATTGAGTGTACTCACCGGAACTGCCATTTGCTCATTCGAAAAAGTTCCACGCAGATAGGAGTGAAACTGAGGATCGCTAGAAGACAAAGTTTTAAACTGAGAGCCACCCGTCGAAATCATGATTTCGATTTTCGCCAGTAAAGTGCTTTCGCAAGCGGAATTAGTTCGTCACAAAGATCGGCCTGACTTCCTTTTAATAATTTTTTGAGCCGTTCATTCAAGTGCAAATAAAGATCGATGAGTCTCGAGTTCAATTGGTCGAATTCGACCAAACGCGCATTAAAGTATTTTTCTCCAACAATGCGCTTGAGTTCTTCAAGACTCTGCGCTTTCACAAATTGCGTTTTGATTTCATCAGTGGACTGGCTCAAAAGATAGACAGAAAAAGAATTCAAATAACCTGATTTTAAATCTCCAAGAATAATTTTGCCCTCGTAATTCCGAATGTCAAAATCCAGAAGATCATCGCTTCGCTGAAACAATAGCCCCAAAATCGTGCCCATCTCTTTGACGAGCTCATGAATTTCGGACTGATAATTTTCAGCGGCTAAAAATGGAGCTTGCAGGCACCACTTAAAAAGCGAACCCGTCTTTAAATTATGAACCTGATCGAGCTGCTCAAGTCTAATGTCAAAGTCGCGCACGAGTGAATCTTGTATCCACTCACCTTCAAGCAAATCAGAAATCATCTCGGCAGTGAATTGAATCAACTTAATGTTTCCGAATTTTGAGAGATTGACCATCACTCTCGCGAGAAGGTAGTCACCCGCAAGTACTGCGTATTCTGGAGTGTATTTGAGCCAAGCAGTTGTTTTGTTACGACGAAGAGCCGAACGATCAATTAAATCGTCATGCAAAAGAGACGCGTTGTGAATAAACTCAATTGTCTGCGAAAGTAGAGCCGACGGCGATTCTTTTAAATCAAGTTTTGATGAAACGATATGAACAAGTTTTGAACGAAAGCCCTTACCATTCGAAAATAAATCATCGTAGAGAAGATTTAACTTAGGTAAATAGCTCGGAAAGTCTTGTGGATCATAGATTTTGACCATTCGCTCAAAATATCAACTTGAAGGCTTTTGAAGTCAAGATTGAAGTGGCCTTAAGCATCTATGATCGAGAGCGCTTCTTGCCTCTTAACTTTGCCAAGATCCGTGCGGGGAATTTGATTCACGAGATGAATTTTTCGAATACGTTCAAACCCAGTGACACGTTCATTAAAATGGTCGACGAACCGTTGCACTTGCGAAATGTCTTTCGAGGTACTCAGCAGATCGGCCCTTGATCCAAGTCGCTCGTCAGGAACAACGAGTAAAACCAGGTCATAGTTCGGCTTCATTTCAAGTTTTAACTGCGCAAGCACATTTTCAAGGCGTAGGAGCGAAACGCCCTCTCCACCTACTTTAAAAAAATCATCCCCGCGACCGATAATTTGAATGTGCTCGTCTGTGACATAAGCTAGATCTTCGGTGTTAAACCAACTCAAACTTTCAGAGTCTTGATATTTAGGATCTACGAGTTCGTATGAAGTCTCATTTTGCCTGAGAACGTAGGCCGTCAGCAAAGAGCTTGCCGAAACCTGAAGCTGCCCCCCCTCACCCAGTCGAACCTTCGCGTGGCTCAAAACTTTTGGCTCGTGAGTTTGGCCGTCTGAGCAAGCAA
Organism: Bdellovibrionales bacterium; assembly: GCA_043746635.1. Classification (GTDB taxonomy): domain Bacteria; phylum Bdellovibrionota; class Bdellovibrionia; order Bdellovibrionales; family JAMPXM01; genus JAYTQQ01. The sequence continues at coordinate 7,556 of JAYTQQ010000144.1, forward strand.
TCATCGAGCAGGTCTCGGTCATTCCGTAACTGGGAAGGAGCTTCCAACCAAGCTCCTGGGTTTTATGGTAAACGGTTTCACTTAAGGCCGCACCGCCAATCAAGACGGCCCTTAGATTTTTTGGAGCTCTTAAATCTAAGTTCAGCAAATCAAATATCTGCGTCGGAACGAGCGAGATCAGAGTCGCGCGCGAAGCCACAAGTGCCTCAAAGAATTTCTGAGCGTTCCATTTCTCATCCGAATATTCGAAAACTTTCGAACCCGCGAGCGAAGCCCTCGCCAAAATACTAAGCCCGCCGACATGAAACTCTGGCAATGCTTTTAACCAAATATCTTGCTGGCTCGTCTCAAGATGCCGATTCACAGATTTTGCAGATTCTAAAAATGCATTTTTACTGAGGAGTACAAGCTTACCCGCATCCGACGTCGTACCGCTCGTCGCCATTGCGATATGCGATTCTAATTTTTTCTTTGTCAGTGCGAAGGTCCATGCGTGTTCATATGAGCGACGCACTTCACTTTTCAATTTTGGATTTAAAAGAAGATGATTTTCTTTTGAATGAAAATCCATGGTGCACCTATTTGATAGACTGCCAGCGTACTTGTTTTAATAGTTCGTCGAATCCGAAGCCGGTCCCTTCAACTTTTTTAAACCTCGGACCTTTCACTGGTAAGGCCGCAGAGAATTCGCTCTCTTCGTAAAGATTTTGCGAGAGTAGCCCGCACTCGAGAACGCGGTCACCATATTGATGCTTTAATTTTGCGGCAGCGTAAGCGGCACTCATCTGGCCGAGTGGATGATCCAAATAAGACGTCACCACAAAATCTGCTTTTTCTGCTCGGGCAATTTCGAATATATCTTCAGCGGCAGGTTTTAAAATCCTGACTCCGTAAGCATCTCCCGTTTCGAAATCTCTCGCGAATTTCATGCCGTAGGTTTCACTTAAAAGTGCCCAGTGATCTTGGGCCGAATGAAATGGATCCTCGACGAATTCAATTCGCATTTTATATTCATGCGGGATCTTATCTGCGAAAAATTTGAATTCAGACGCACTCCACTGCGCATTGATGTCGAGGCGAAGCTTTTGAGAGGTATTTCTGGCGAGCTCTGAAAAGCTGATCGCAGCGATAAGAGGTTCGCCACCTACTTTAACTTTTATTTTTTGAAAGCCTTCTTGTGTGACGGCCAGAAGGTTTTCTTCAGAAATTTGCTCTTCTCTTGTGATCAAGTAATGACTGTTTGGCACTTCAAGGCCTTCGAATACAGATTTTTTCTCGGCCCTTGCTTTCGCGTCGAGGTGAGAAAAGTGAAGTGACTGTTTTTGCAATTTTGAAAGTGGCGTTTGCTGATTCGACTTGAGGTACTCGGCTAAAACTTTTAATTGTTCTTTGAGATAAACATCACCAAACTCGGGCCACGGGTGAAGATCAGCATAGCCAAGGCCTTCGGCCCACTCGACTCTCAAAAGAGCTCCGACCCGCGAGGCGTTCATCCCTACTTTTTTCAAAATGTAAGCCGAATAGTCAATTTTTATCATTGAACCAATAAACCGATCGTTAAAAACATTCCGAATAGAAGATGAACGGCGGCAGACTGCGCTAGAAATTGATTGTAGATTGGTGCTGGTTCAGTCTTAAAAATTTTTGTTACTAAATTACGCGCAATCGGAAAGCTCAAGAGCGGAAGAACTGCAGCCAAGAAATGTCCTTCGAATACCCAGTACATTCCGAGGATGAATGGTAAGAACGCGAGAAATGAAATTTCGAAACGAGCAAATTTAATTCCAAAACGAACCGCTAATGTTTTTTTACCAACGAGCTTATCAAGTGGTGAATCTCTCAAATTATTAACCGCGATAAGAACGGTCGAGAGCATACCAATCTGGAGTCCCGCGATCAAGGCGCCGATCGATAAATGATGGGCTTGTATAAAGAAAGTGCCACAAACGGCGACGATTCCAAAAAATATGATGACGAAAAAATCACCTAGGCCGACGTACGCCAGCGGATAAGGACCTCCCGTATAAATATAGCCGCACACGAGAGAAAGAATTCCGATGATGAGGATCGGCCACCCGCCAGCAAATATTAAAGGTATTCCAAGGGCTGCCGCCACGCCGAAACAAAAAAGCCCTCCGGTCATGACTGCTCGGTGCGAAAGCATTCCGCTTTGGGTGACGCGAGTCGGGCCGATGCGCTTTTCATCATCGGCACCCTTTTTGAAATCAATCGCATCATTGATCAGATTGGTGCCGATTTGAATGAAAATTGCGCTGAAGAGTGCGCACAGAGAAAGGTAGATCTTAAATTCGAATCGCTGAGCAATAACGAGTGCTGAGCCGACCATCACCGGCACGATCGCGGCGGTCATCGTTTTTGGTCTGAGAGCCAGAATCCAAGATTTAGCCGACGATTTAGCCGATAAATTTCTCTGAGCAAAAACTTCTGCCATCAGGGAAGCCGAGAAAATTTTGAAAAATTGGGCTTACGTTTTTCAAGGTAGGCGTTCTTTCCTTCTTTGGCTTCTTCTGACATATAGTAAAGCAAAGTCGCGTTGCCCGCGAAATCAAGCAAACCGATTTGACCGTCGCAATCAGCATTGAGTGCCGATTTCAAACAACGAAGCGCAATCGGAGAATGCTGAAGCATTTCGCGACACCATTTCATCGTTTCTTGTTCAAGATCTTTCAGGGGAACAACCGTATTAACGAGACCCATTTCGAGAGCTTGATTTGCATCGTATTGCCGACAGAGATACCAAATTTCTCGTGCTTTCTTTTGGCCAACGATGCGGGCAAGGTAACTACTTCCAAGGCCGCCGTCGAATGAACCTACTTTGGGACCTGTTTGACCGAAGCGTGCGTTATCGGCAGCGATCGTTAAATCACAAACGATATGTAAAACGTGACCGCCGCCAACCGCGTATCCCGCCACCATCGCGACAACCGGCTTTGGAAGTGACCGAATCACTTTTTGTAAGTCTAAAACATTCAGCCTTGGAATCCCGTCCTTGCCAACGTAGCCTCCCGTACCGCGAACGCGTTGATCGCCGCCCGAGCAAAATGCTTTGTCACCTTCACCCGTCAAAATGACCACACCAATTTCAGCAGCATCACGGCAGTAGTTGAAAGCTTCGATCAATTCATTGACCGTTTGTGGACGAAACGCATTTCTGACTTCGGGTCGATTGATTGTGATTTTCGCGATTCCGTCGGAGGTGCTTTCAAGTTTAATATCGGCAAATATCTTAAGCGATTTCCAAGTTTTTTTGATCGTTTTTTTTGCGAGAGGCTTTAGCTTTGGAGTGATTTTTTTAGACATAATGGTCTCCTATCGATGGGGCTTTAGAGACGGCATAATACACTAGCAAAGAAGCCAATGTCCAACTCCGTTTTAGGATTTTGCCGGGCCAAAGCAGGCCTATTCATTTGACCGTTTGGCGAATCCAAAAAGCTGTTGGATCTTAGCCGTTGGATTGGCAATCATTTCGACCTCTCCGATCAAATAATTCGCGAAAAGAAGCTGTTTCAGGGCCGCTCCGGCGGCCACGCAGTCAGCAATCGACCCCGTCAAAAAGGCATGGTTCATCCCACCACTTTGACGTACGAGTTTCAAATCACAGAGTTTGAGATGATGATTTTTGAGGACCGTGTCGATTCCCGAAATGGTTCCGCAGATGCTTTCGGTTTCGAATACAACAAGGCTTTGCTCGACCGGATTTTGCACCAGAGACGTCAGCGCCGCAAAAATATCGGAATGCACTTCTTCGATATAGCACAAATCAAAAATTTGTGGTGAAAAAATCTCTAAAACTCGCCGGCTCGGTTGGCCATATTTTTCTTCGATTCGGGTCTTCAATGTTTTTAATTTTTGCGCATCATCGGCTTGAAAAATAAGAATATTTTTGGCATTTGCTCCCGACGAAACTTCGACGACTTCGAGCCACGCGTTCTCTGTCACTTCATTTAAAATTTTGTAAGAAAAAGCGGTCGAGATCACTTCGACCGCGAGTAAGGATTTTGATTTCATATGTCTCCAAAAATTAAAAACTGTTCGATATAATGTTTACTTTTTAAGTGAGTTCTCATTTTGAAACAAGAAAAGTGTCTCATTTTGAACCATCATCCAAAAAAACTTCAAAGGTCAAAAATAAATCTAAAACTCGCCTTTAGTAAAGTTTGAACCAAAAATGTCGCCATTTTTGAGTACACGACCAAGTTCATCACAAAACTCGACTGAAGCATAGTCGCCTGACTAAATTCTTTTCACCTCCATCGCCCAAAGCTCGGGCTATCTGAAGGTTTAGGCCTCAACTTCGCCCGCAATTTTGCCGATAAAACTATAGGCAGATGAATTAAAAACGAAGGAGACAAAAATGAAGAATTTAAAAACAAAAATGATCGCGATTTTGAAAGATGAGTCGGCTCAGGGTATGGCAGAATATGCTTTGCTTCTCGTGGTGATCTTGGCGATCGCCGCGATCTTCCGAACGCAAATCACCGCTGTCGTGACTCAAAAAATGACCTCAATCAGCAGCCAAATTACGAGCTTTGGCCAGTAAGCAATGACCATCGAAGTCATTCTTTTATTCGCGATGAGCGTTTTTTTATTTCTCGGAACCATGTGGAAAGACTTTGGTAGCCAAGGTTTTTTTCCAACGAGTGCTCCGAGGCTTGCCGCTCGTTTAGAACGAAATATTACCACAGGGAGTGGCTTCGTGAACTCTTCTGGAGTCGGAATGCAGTGGGAAATGCCGCCGCAAAAAGTATCAGGAAAGTTTAACCCCTAAATTAGGAATTTATGTTTAGCGAAATGTTCGACATTACATTTTTAAACTGGACTGCAAGTGCCGTGTTGCTTGCAGGTATGCTTGACGATTTTATGACCCGTAAAGTTCATAACTGGCTCGTGCTTTCTGCGCTTACCGTCGCCATTGTGGTTTGCGCATTTGTTGCACCACAAAGTTTTTTGCAAACTCACCTCTTAGGATTTTTCGCGGCAATTGCACTGACGCTTCCGCTCGTGATGATCGGTTGGCTGGGCGCGGGTGACATGAAACTTCTCGCCGTGTTTGGTCTTCTTTCGGGAAGTCTCGCGACATTGAACGTTCTGATCTTTGCCCTCGTATGGGCTACGGTCTGGGGATTTGTTCTTGTCTGTGTCAACGGCGGTTTCAGAACTTACTATATGAATATTAAAAATATTTTGTTTTTTCAAAAGAGCCAAGGTCTGAAGCTACAGGCCATGCCTTTTACGGCTCCGATTTTTTTAGGATGGATCACTTTTTTAAAACTTCAGAGTCTGCACTTGCAGCTTTTCTAGCGAGAGAATTTTTATGAACTTGAAGAAAAATCAGAAAGGGCAAGCAACGGTCGAAGCTATTTTGATCATGACGATCTTCTTAGCTGCCTCGATGACCATCTCTCAAGCTTTCACAAAGAATAACTATTTTGCATCAATGATTGAGGGCCCTTGGGATTTCGTAGACGGAATGATTCGTGATGGTGTGTGGATGAAATCGAGTCAGAGCTCTGTCAATAATCCTAACGGACGTAAAAGACATGCCTCGATGAAATCAAAAAATCAACACGTGTCGAACCCGGCCTTTGATCAGAGCCAAACGGACTTAAAATAGGGAAGCGACTATGCTGAGAATCGAAACAAAAAATTTTAAGGGAGTGAGATCGAGCGATGGTTTGATATCTCTTGATTTTTTATTTGGCTTCTTGCTGTCATTCGCTTTCTTGATGGTGTTCTTTGCCCTCGCATACTCTCTAACGATTGTTGAAGTTGTTCAGTACGTTGCGTTTGCAAGCTCACGCACCTATATGGGCGCCGATATCAGCGAGAGTGCTCAAGAGATAAGTGCGAATGCAAAAGCGAAGAGTCTCGTGAAAAAGAAATTTAGTTCGTTCTTAAATGCAGATTGGTTTCAAGTCGGTAGTGGCCAGACCATCGTTAAAATTCTCAAGAACGATATGAGCTTTAATACCGAACCGAATCCTCAGCCGAATTTCAACATCGGCGTTCAAATTTCACTCACGATTCATCTTCTTGATTTTCGTGTTCCTTTCTTCGGAAGAACAAAGACAACCGATGCAGGCGATGGATTTAAGACGATGATTTCGAGTTATTTGATTCGCGAACCAACACAAGACGAGTGCCTTAAATTTAATGATGCGCGTGGAACTCTTTTAAAAGCTTTGCCACCCTATAGTAATCTCACAAGCTTTTCTCCTGGCAGCGTCATGAGGATCACAGACAATGGCTGTTAATCAGACTCAGAAATTCGAAGTTCGCCCTTTCGACGAGCAAGGCTTTTCGAGTATCGAAGCATTGATTCTGATGGTTTGTTTTACCTTGATGGTGAGCTTTACCCTTGGCGTTTTCGGAATTATTCATTCAGGAATTTTACAATCGATCGGTTCACGAAACTATGCATTTGAGACTTTCAGACATCGTGCAAACCTGACTTATATTAGAGATGCAGATCCCTTGGGATCAAAATCGGGTATTCCGGCAACCCTTGATAGTTATGTTGGCGTTATCGTACCGAGCGCTCCAAAAACGTTTGGAGAGAATTTTCGTCTTCATTTCGTAGAGAGTGAGGTCGCAAATCTAGACGGGTCCCCACAAGCTACCGAACGACCGCTCGCGAAGGGTCGAGATGTTGCGGCAACGAACGAAAATGTTAGTTTTCACGAGAAAGTCGACAACGAGGCCAATTTAGCGGCGGGTATGCGATACAACAATCAAGACGGCGTCAATCCTGCGTGGATTAAAGTCGTTTACGGCATCTGCATGAATGCGGAATGTCAGTAGTAGAGGGAGCAGCGTATGAACACAAATGAATCGCGTACACTCTGGATCTCAGTAGGTCTTGCGTTACTGTCTATTTTGCTTTTGTACAGCTGGTCGCAAGATCAAAAAACACAAGTGCATAAAACTCTTGGAGCAACTAAGCGTGTTGTTCGCGCAACCGAAGATATTGCCGAGATGCAAACCATCGACGAATCAAAACTTGAGCTCGCAGATTTGCCAGGAGATTTTATTCAGCCTGAAGCAATCAATGACATCAATGTTGCCGTTGGACAAGTAGCCGTTGCGCCGATACGTAAAGGTGAACAAATTTTGCAAACGAAGCTTCTGCTCCCGGGTCCTGAAACGGGTTTGTCGCTTGAAGTTTCGCCGGGTAAAAGAGCCATTAACATTCCGATCGATGATATGCGTGGAGTATCGCATTTGCTTAAGCCTGGTGATCGCATCGATTTGATCGCGGCAATTGACTCGGGCAAAGGCCAAGACACTCACCGTGAAGTTCGCGTGATCATGCAAGACGTTCCGATATTGGCGACGGGTCTTAATATCGTGAATAATCTTCCTAGACGGCAAGAGCTCGACGCCGAAGGAAAAAAAATTATTCAGTACAACTTAAATAGTAATACGACTTTTACGAACGTGACGATCGAAGCCAAGCCTGAAGACGCGCAAGTTTTGATTTATATTCTGTCGACTTCTCCTGGAGCTCTCTTCGTGGCTCTTCGAAATCCGACTGATAAAATCGTGAACTTAGCAAAATCAATTTCTGTTGAAGACGTTCTCGGTCGTGGAAAATTGTTGATCCCAACGGCTCAAGCGCCGCTTGCTTCGGGGCCGTTGGTGCCGCAACAACCAATGCCGGCTTCTGTACCAAGGCCAATGCCCGTAGCCCCAAGGTCGAGACAACATACCCGAGGAAATTTTCAAAACTTGTAATTTTCTCTTCTGGCGAAGAGAGAAAAGAGTGCGCGCACTGTGAAAACAAAACTGCTTAAAAAAATAAATCTCGTTCCGATATTGGCGATGCTGGTCGTCTGCACTTTCATGTCACCAGCTCTTCACGCCGCCGATAAACCAGATAACTCGGACCAAGCGGACGCCCCAGAAGATGTCGACCAACTTTCAAAAGAAGTGGCGGATAAAGCTTTCAATAAAGAGATTAAGTACATTTCTCTCTTCATCGGTATTGAAGCAACTGAGCGTATCCCAAATTTGCCTGAGAGTGCCGAATTTTCGGGTGACTATAAGAAAATCGCAAAAGTAGGCCTTGATCGTAGTGCCGGTATCTTGAGATTTACTCCGACCCGTGTAGGTATCGCGACGCTCACTGTTCGCCAGGGCAGTAAAGTCATAAAAGAATACCGATTAGATGTTAAAAAATCGGATCTTACAAAAGTTGCAAAAGATATTCAGTCACTTCTAAAAGACATCGATGGGATCACGATTAAAATCGTGAATAACCGTATCGTTGTCGATGGTCAAGTTCTCTTGCCAAAAGAGATCAACCGTATTCACTCGGTTCTGAAGCAATTTGAAGGTCAAGCATCAACCCTTGTGACCCTTTCTCCTTTGGCTGAGCGAAAAATCGCTCAAATTATGGAAGAAGCGATGGGCATCACAACGGTTCATGTTCGCACCGTCAACGGAAAGTTCTTGCTTGAAGGCGAAGTCGAAAGTGCAGACAAAAAAGAATTTTGCATGACGATCGCCCAAACTTACATTCCTGACCTTGTTCCTCTCGAGGCGCAAAAAGATGGTTTGACGATGGCTCCTAAAACAATCCCGGTCATTAATTTAATCACGATCAAAGCGGCGGCTGAAAAACCACCTTCTAAAATTATTCAACTTGTCGTTCACTTTGTTGAGCTTAAAAAAGAATATGCTAAAGACTTCGGATTTAGCTGGGCGCCCGGCTTTGCCGATTCATCTGGTATTGGATACAACGTTTCAAACAATGCGGCTTCACAAACTGCGAGCACCATCTCGGGAACAGTTTCAAATTTGATTCCGAGATTGAATTGGTCAAAGAGTCATAGCCACTCTCGCATTTTAGAGAGTACCGAAATTCTCATTCAAGACGGTCAAAAAGGTGTTTTGAATCGAACGACGGGATATCCTTACCAACAACAAGGACCGAACCTAACAACGACAACGGCTTACAAAGACGTTGGACTCAAAGTGAATATCTCGCCTAAGCTTACAAACGCACGCTCTGATAACGTCAATCTCACGCTTGATTTCGAGATGAGCGAAGTTGTTTCGATCGGCATCGGCGGAGCCCCTAATACCGCGACGAACATTGTGAGCACCGTGATCAGTATTCGCAGCGGCCAAAGTGCTGCAGTAGCGGGTCTCGTTTCAAATAAAACAGGCACCGACTATAATCGGGCTCCTGCCGGTGGTTCGGCGAATCCGATTTTTAATCTGAGTGCTTCAAAAGCATTTCAACATGACCAAAGTCAGTTTGTCGTCTTCGTCACTCCGATTATTAAGTCTTCGGCGAGCCAGGGTGCAGAGAAGATCAAACAGAAATTTCGTTTAAGAGACTAGTAGACCGACTATTGGTTTTCGAGCGTTTCTCTTCAAGAATTTCATTTTGATACCGATAAGAAACCATGGCAGTTCATCCCAATTCGAATATTATCGCAGTGACGGGCGGCAAAGGTGGCGTGGGCAAAAGCGTTTTTGCAGCCAACCTTGCTTTGTCATTTCTAGAACTTAAAACTCCTACCCTTCTCATCGATATGGATGCCCAGAGTTGCGGCGACCAAAACATGATTTTGGGACTTAAAGAAGTGAAAACGCTTGCGGACCTCACGCAGTATAGCGGCTCGCTCGCTCCGCAAATGTTCGCAAGCGTAATGACCCAACATCCTAAGGGCTTAAGCTTTATCGCGGCTGTAAAATCACGTGACGAAGTCTTGAGCGTAAATCCAGAAAACGCGATCAAACAAATTGAAGCTCTTTCGAACTTCTACCGCTTCATCGTGATCGATATCGGTTCAAATCTCGGTCCCCTTCAAATGTCGGTTATCGAAAAAGCGACGATTCTTCTTTGTGTTACGACTCCTGAAGTTCTAGCGATCAACCAAACGATGAGACTTGTTAACGACATGATGGTCGCAACGGTTCCGAGCGATATGATCCAATTTATTTTAAATAAAACAGGTCCGTCGGGTCTCGCAACCGAAGGGATCGAAAAAACTTTTCGTAAGCAGATGATCGGCTCAATTCCTCAAGATGATTTGACCGCGACCGGTTCGGTTCAAAGGTCGAATCCATTCGTGATCGCAGCTCCGCAAGCCCCGATTTCAAAGGCTCACGCAGATATCGTGAGACGCCTCACCGGCGGAGTTCTTCAGGCCCTCAAAGCACAGGCGCGCCCACAGCAGTTGAAGTTTGCGAGAGATGCTGCACCCGAAGCACAATCGGCAAGTGCTCGCCCCAGTTCGAACTCAAATAAGAATGTTGATTCGCGTACTGCGATTAAAATGTCTTTGCACGCAGAGCTCCTCAAAGATTCTGACTTAAGAAAATCAATGGGAGATACGACCGCATTTGGAAACGATCCAGAAAAAGAGCGCGCGTTGCTTTTAAAAACAACCGCCGTCATTTCAAAAATTATCGATCGTGAAGCCGCTGGCCTCGGACGTGAAGAACGTTCGGCCATTATCGAAGAAGTCGTAAATGAAGCCGTGGGCCTTGGCCCACTCGAAGCTTTGCTTGCTGATCCAGCCGTAACCGAGATCATGGTGAACGGACCCAAAAAAATATTCGTTGAGAAAAAAGGTATTGTTCAGACAAGTCCGATTACTTTTACTTCTGAAGAATCTTTGATGAACGTTATTAAACGTATCGTCGATCCTCTCGGTCGTCAGATCAATGAGAGTAGCCCTTACGTCGATGCGCGACTCCGAGATGGAAGTCGCGTGAACGCGATCATTCGTCCCCTCGCGATTGATGGTGCTTCGGTCACGATTCGTAAGTTTTCTAAAAAAGCAGTTACACCTGACAATTACGTTAAAGACTGGGGTGCCGCGACCGGCAACATGATGGAGTTTTTGAAAATTTGCGTTCAACTTCACCGCAATATTATTATTTCTGGCGGTACGGGCTCTGGTAAAACGACTTTGCTGAATACGCTTTCAAGTTTTATTCCGTCGAATGAACGTGTGATCACGATTGAAGATGCTGCCGAACTTCAGTTGAAACAAGAACACGTTGTCAGGCTAGAGTCTCGACCCACCAACATGGAGGGCAAAGGCCAAGTCAGCATTCGTGACCTCGTCAAGAATGCTCTTCGTATGCGTCCAGAGAGAATTATCGTTGGCGAGTGCCGAGATGGTGCGGCCCTAGATATGCTATCTGCAATGAGCACGGGTCATGATGGTTCGATGACCACTCTCCACGCGAACTCTCCGAAAGAAGCGATTTCTCGTCTCGAAACTCTTTGCCTCATGGCAGGTATGGATTTGCCAGCGAAGGCGATTCGCGAACAAATTGCAAATGCGGTCAACGTGATCGTGCAAATCTCTCGTCTCTCAGACGGGACTCGTAAAATCATGAGCATTAAAGTCGTCGAAGGAATTCAAGGCGACGTCGTCACGCTTCAAGACGTTTTTGATTTCAAACGCAAAGGCGTAGATGCGAATCGAAAAATTACCGGAAGCTTCGCGGCTTCGGGTCTCGTTCCAAGATTTATTCAAGAGAGTCAGCAAAATGGCAATACGGTTCCGACGGGTTTATTTACGAATGAAGCTTCAAACGCGGCGGCAGCTGCTGCAGTATCGGCGGCGGCAAAGCCAACGACGCCCACACAGACCGTCACAACCTCTCTTAAAAAGGCTGGTGGCTCGTGAATGTATTTTCGCAAGACTGGTTCGTTATTCCATTCGTGGGAATCAGTGTTTTCGTTATCAGCTTTCTCTACAATGAAAGAATAATTAATTGGCTCAAGCATCGAAGTCTCGGGCAGCGCGAAGAAGTCATTCGGCTCATGCGTCTCATGTACATCGAAGTCGATGAGAAAAAAGTAACGATCGCGATGCTTCTTTGCAGCTTCGGAATTGGATTTGTTTTCTTTTTAGCTTTTTGGCCTCATCTCCTTGTTGGTCTCGCTTTTGGAGGATTCATCACGGTCTTAGGTTGGTCGATTCCGAAAATGGTGATGATGTATCTATACGAAAAACGCTGCGGACGATTCGTCGACCAAATGGTCGACGGGCTCACGCTTATGGCGAACGGAATTAAAGCGGGACTCAGCCCCGTACAATCGATGGAGCGAGTGCGCACGAATTTGCCAGCACCGATCAGCCAAGAGTTTGGTGATATTTTGAAATCGATTAATCTGTTGGGTCAGAGTCAGCAACAGGCACTGAATGAATTATCAATTCGAATTCCACGGCCGGACGTTGTGATGTTTACGACCGCGATTAATATTTTAGACGAAGCCGGCGGGAACATGGGAGAAACTTTCTCGACCATCGTCAGTACAATTCGCGAACGTCAAAAGGTCGAGAAAAAAATTGAAGCACTCACCGCCCAGTCGATCATGCAGGGTGCAATTATTACCATGGTCCCGTTCTTGATGTTGATCGTTTTTGCTCTAACAGATCCTGGTTACATTAAGCCGCTTTTCACGACTGTACCTGGAGTTTTTGCTTTGATGGTCATGCTAGCCCTACAAATTACTGGTGGCTTAATGATCAAAAAAATTGTTAAAATAAATGTATAGCTTATTTTCTTTTTGGCACGTGCTCGGAGGCAAGTCCATGCAAAAATCTAGCGTTCTTTCTCAATTTAAAATCGGGTTGAAAAATTCACTCTCAGTTATTTTCTTTGCTTTATCTTTCGGGTATATCAGCCCGGCGAACGCAGTCGTTGATATGAAAAACGCTGCCTACGTTGATCAGTTTTTAGATCTTACACTTCCGGGGTCGACCGCGTACGATTTGCGCGTGACTCGTACTTACAGTAGTCGCTTTAATTTTACCGGTATTTTGGGCTACGGCTGGTGTACTGATTTCGAAACTTCAATTGAAAAAACCGCAGAGGGAAGCATCAAGCTTCAAGTTTGCGGGGCCGGACAAGAAACCGTTTTCATCAACGGAAATAGTGAAGGTTCTAAAAAAGTTGTCGAACAGATTTTAGAGAGAGTTAAAAAAGAAAAGCCATCTTCAATCGCGACTCCTCAATACATTGCTGATTTGCGCGCCCAGCTTCTCGCCAACGCATCTCAAAGACTCCAACTGGCTAAACAAGTCGGAATCGCAATTCCCGAAATTAAGAAAGGTGTGACATATCTGTCAGAAACCAGCGAGACTGACAAAATCACCTTCGACGGAACTTACTACATCAGAACCCTCACTGACGGAACTCAGCAAAAATTCGACAACAATGGTCGATTGACTTTCATGTACGATAAAAACGCGAACTACCTCAAGCTCGTTTATCAAGGCGACCAGCTCAAAGAAGTGCAAGACAGCACCAATCGCAAGTTAACCTTCACTTACAAAAATAAACGTGTTTCTGAAATCGTTGGGCCAAATGTTAACGGCGAGAAAATCCGTGCGATTTATGAATACAGAGGTGAAGACCTCGTTAAAGTAAACAACCGTTGGGGCAATGACTATGTTTACGAATACGATGACGTTCATAATTTAACAAAAATTGTTTTTCCGGATAAGAGTTTCAAGGCATTAAGCTACGACAAAAAAAACGCTTGGGTCATGAGCTTTGCAGATCGTACTCCCAAAGGTGGCGTTCCCTGCTTAGAGAGCTACACTTACGAAGTTGATAAGAATGATCCTCGCGATCACTTTTGGTCAACGGCAACTAAAAAGTGCGGTAAAGAAATAACCAATCAAGCCCGTTTTGAGTTCTGGCATAAGAAACGTGCGGACGGACGTAAATATTTGGCACGCGCTCTCACCCGTACGAACAGCGAAAGTCTCGACGTCGTTTATCATCCTGATTTCGGTCGTCCAACAACGATTCGTCGAAACGGTAATGTAACAAACTTCGCTTACTATCCCAATGGTTTGATCAGAGAGAAATCGACAGACAACGTCCACATGAGTTTTGAATATAAAAACCAGTTCAATAAGGTTTCAAAAGTAGCGACCGAGTTTTATAGCCCAGATGGTAAAAAGCTAGAGCGTAAACGTGATACGGTATTTACCTATGACGGAAAAGCCAATCTCGTTGCCGCAGCAAACACGGATGGTCAGCACGTGAAGCTTAGCTACGATTCAAAAGGTCGCATCGCAACAATCATCGACCAGGCGAAAAAAGAAGTACTAATCAAGTACGACGAGAAGTTTAGCAAACCTTCTGTCATTACCCGTCCACAACTGGGTTCAATCAACGTGAGTTATAAATCAAATGGCGAAATAGAAAAAGTTGGAAGCAAAGATGGCCCTAGCGTCGCGATGCAGGTCGCATCCACATTTAATAACTTGCTCGAGCTGATCGCTCCGGCTACAAGCGAATTGAGTCTCTAATGAAAAATTTATTTAAGAGAAAGGTCTCTGCCATGCGCAATACAAAGAGCCTCTTACTTCTGCTGACTGCTTTGGTCGTTTTCTGGTTTTCACATGCTAACGCAGATGACTATTCTGCACCTTCTAATTTTACTCCCGCAATGATCAGTACCGAAAATTTCGCCAAAATCGTAAAGCAAAATGAGGACGCGGTAAAAAAATGTCGCGCCGAGAGTGCCGCGCTCACCAAGAATATTAACTATGATGATCCTTCTATGCCGAAAGATCCCTGCCCTAATCCTACGGCAGATCTCGGAGAACCGGTTGATTGTACAAGTTGCCCAGAATGCATGAAGGCGAGAGGCGTCGACTGTGGAACGGCCATCAAAGACTTTGCAGCTGAAGAGGTGAGCATTAAAGATGAAAATGGAGTCGTGAGACGCGCAATGAAAGCCAATGCGACGGATCGAACTCAATAGAATTTACGAAATAGGCGATTGCTCTCAAAAGCTTAACCGCCAATCTGATTCAAACATTCATTTGCTAATCTTTCTTTAAATTGCTCAACTGTGAACCAAGAGGTTCATAATGAGCGAATATTACAATATCAAAAAAGCCATCCAAATTTTCGGTAGCGTATTGCCACCGTCGATTCTCGAAGCACAAGTTGGTAAAGGCCTACCCGATTTCGCAAAAAATAGTGATGGTCGAAAACTCAAATCTTGGTCGAACGAAGAACTGATTCTCGTTGGTGAACAGATTGGTTTTTTAAGAAAGCCCTCTTCGCCTAAAGCGGTTTCGATTTTCGTTACAAAAGGTGGAGTCTTAAAGACGGCTCTCACTCTCAACATTGCCCGCATGGCCGCCCTTCATAATATTCGAACCTGCGTGATCGGTCTCGACATGCAATCGGACATCACCGAAATTTTAGGTGGAGCTCAAATTGTAGGTGATGATGATAACCTTGAAGCCGCACTCGAAAAAGTGAATAGCGTTTCGGGACTAGCCCAAGTTTTTGACGGCTCCCAAAGAATGGAAGACGTTCTGCGCTCAACTGATCTGCCAACTCTGAAATTTATCCCAGAGACTCCCGAGCTCGTGGCTCTTGATCAGTCACTCATGAATAAAAATCGCCGAGAGTATTGGCTCAAAGAAAATGTTGTTGATCCTCTTAAAAAAGATTTCGATTTGATCCTCATGGATTGCTCTCCAAACTGGAATCGCCTCATTACAAATTCGCTCATGGCGAGTGATCTTTTGATTTCGCCAGTAGAATGCAAAATTAATAATTTCAGAAATTTGAAAATCTTTAGAGCTTTGATTTCTGAGTTTCAAAATGAAATGCAGAAGACTCTCGATCACATTTTTGTGCCGACAAAATATTCGCCCTCAAGAAAACTCAGCTCCGAAATATTTAAGTGGTACACTGAGAATCTGCCGAATTGCATCCAAACCGCAGTCAAAGAAAGTATTGTGGGCGAGGAAGCTTGCGCTCTGCATCTCTCCGTCCCTGAGTTTCAGAGCACATCTGAGGCTGCCGGCGAGATGCGTTTGATCCTTCAGAACATCTTTCAAAACTTCACGCTTGAAAAAACCAAGCTTTTGGATTCATCTAGAGAGAGTACAACCTCTAAGGAGCAAAATGTCTCTTGGACTCGATGATCTCAGAAAGCGCAATTCGTCGAAAAAATCGGTGACCCCGGCCGCCGATACAAAGAAAGAAGATGTGCGCCAATCAATCAAACCTTGGAGCAATCGCGGGCTTGCAAGGGCAGGCGTGAGCCGTAAGCAGGCCGTAGGGATTGATTTTCATATTAATGAAGATTGGATCGAGATTCAGGCGCAAAGTTTTTTCTGGCTCAATCTTAATTTCTCGTTTGAACATTTACACGTAGAGACCGACTTAAAACTTCAACGAAGACTCTCAGCTTTGGATAGAAAACTAATGAGCTCGGTTGATAAATTTAAAAACTTCGTTCGCTTTTTTGGCATTTCAGCTCAACCAACTATTTAATATCTTTCAATATCGTTTTCAAAACTTCGCCCGAGTAATTCGTCGGGTAATTTTTGTAATTGAGAGACGGCATTTTTCTAATCTTGCGCGTTTCTCCCGAAATCACACTTCCGGCGGCATCGGTCGTCGCCGTGAACGCAAGCGTTTGGGTGACGAGAAGATCTTGAGCGATCGGCGGAGCCGCCGAATTCCAAACTTGTGACTTCACGGCAAATGCCTTTGCAGAGCCTGGCGTTAAATACAAATTTACTGCGATTTGTGACGCGAGAGGATCGCCCGAATCTGGTAAACCATAAAACCAAATTCTGCCTGAAAGGTGCTGCGCTAAATCGGACACAAAACTCGAACACGCCATGATACAATTTTGATTCAGCATCACGCGAACATCGCCTTTGAAATGATGTTTGTCAGGTTCGAATCTTCCTTTGCGGCAATCGAGTCTTGAGTTCACGCAGTACCGCGGAATCGGTTCAAAAAATTCACCTAAGCTTGTCTTTTCGTAGATTCCTTCTTCTTTTAGACTTTTGAGCCAGATCGCTTTGCCGCCGTCGCCATCAAGGGTAAAAAGATTTTCTTCGACGGGATCTTCGCCCCACTCCTTGAGTTTTTTGTATTTAATGTACTGACCCTGAAACGGTCGATCAAAGAGAAGCTCTTCATAACCGACCGGTGGATCACCGCCTTCGTTGTCGACCACATCAATGATGAGATGTTTCACTTCGCCAATATGTTCATTCCAATATGCGGCTCTAAATAATTCAATTTCTTGCTTGATCGAGTGTATCGAATCGTCATTCCCGCTGTAGTTAAAATTTGAAATTCTCATCACGACAACGCCCGGATGAATGTGAGACCCGAGTGCGCAAAGTCTTCGGCCTTTATATAGAAATCCGAATTCGTAATAACGGCGTTTAATATCAACTCCGCACGGAAAGACGTCGTTATAAACGTCAGAATTTTCGCTCGGCTCAAATCCCCCACTCACTTCAATTTTTGGTTTAAGCTTAGCCGTAACTTTTGTGCCGCCACGTAAAAGCTTGAGTTCGATGTCGGAGTGATGGTTCCAGCTGAGGTTTTCATTTCTGAAATTATGATTGAGTTCGAGCGCGCACACGATATGTGAAGTTGATTTGCAAAGGGTAAAGTTTTCTTGTTCCCAACCTTCCATTGCTTTTTTGTTTATTTCAACGACTTCGTCTCCTAACCGAGGAACTTCACCCGGTTCGAAATCATCAGGCGAGACCTGAGAAATAAAATATTTAAAATGGCTGTCGCCTTTATCATCGATCGTCGGGGTCATCTTAAACGGAAGAACAACTTTGGACCCAAGAACAACGCTCTCGAGATCAGGGTTCAAAACCAGCTGAGCTTGAATATGGGGATAAAGTGCATCAATTTTTCTTAAGGCACGGCCAAATTCTTCTGGAGTCTTTGCTTTTTCGACTTCGGCCCTGACGTCTTTAATGTTGAGATCCCAGTTTTCATCTTTAAGCTTCAGAATATCTTTTCGGTCAGCATCGACGCGATCAATTTCTTTCACCAGCGCATCAAATATCGCGACACGCTTTTTCATCATCAAGCCGACATCCGAGATGTGCTTGTCGCCGATTGGTTTGGTCGCGCACGAAAAATTCAACGTAATCGCCAAGAACAAAAAGGCCAAAAAAGCCAATTTTTTGATTTCTGCATTTGTGCTTTTCAAGATGAGTCCTTTGCTGATGAATTGATTTATTCTATAACAGTTCCTCCTATGACGAAATACTTTTTTGACATTTTAGCTTGGCTACGTAATAAGATTCTATGTCATTAGACCAATCTGAAATTCTTATTTATTGTGATGGAGCCTGCTCAGGAAATCCAGGTCCAGGTGGATGGGGCTCAATTGTTGGGGTTTCACAAAAATACATCACCGAACTCGGTGGACACCTCAGTCAAACGACAAACAATCAGATGGAGTTAAGAGGCGCCATCGAATCACTTCGCCTCGTCGAAAATATTCAGGGCCCGGTTCTCATGCTTACCGACTCGGTCTACGTTATCAAAGGTATTACTCAGTGGGCATTCGGCTGGGCCAAAAGAGGCTGGACGACCGCCGAAGGCAAGCCAGTTTCAAATCGTGAATACTGGGAAGAGCTTGTCAGCGTCGTCGCAAAAAGAAAAAGTAAGTTTTCGAATGAAGGCAAAATTTCTTGGAATTTTGTTCGTGGCCACATCGGCATCAAGGGCAACGAACGTTGTGACGAGATCGCGGTCGCATTTTCTCACAGAGAACAACCTGACCTCTACGAAGGTTCTTCGGAGCACTACTCTTTTGATTTTTTTAAAATTCCGACACTTGAAATTTTGCCTGAACGAACGGGCAAAAAAGCTGAAAAGAAGCTTGCGCTTTCTTACTTGAGCCTCGTCGGTACGATCCCGATGAAACACGCGACGTGGAGCGATTGCGAAAGAAGAGTGAAAGGCCAATCAGGCGCGAAGTTTAAAAAAGCGATGTCGTCCGATGATGAGTCTCAAATCTTGCAAGCTTGGGGCTTAAATCCTGATGCCTTAAAGGACCGCTAAAAATGTACGTCATCGAATGTAAAGGGCTCGCGCGCACGTACGAGAGCTACAAAAAAGAACAAGGGTTTATCAATTCGTTTCGCGGCTTCTAGAAGCGTGATCATATTTCTAAAAT
The DNA here is from genome assembly GCA_043746635.1 of Bdellovibrionales bacterium. Classification (GTDB taxonomy): domain Bacteria; phylum Bdellovibrionota; class Bdellovibrionia; order Bdellovibrionales; family JAMPXM01; genus JAYTQQ01. Next base: position 26,547 of record JAYTQQ010000144.1, read on the forward strand.
CGCACTCGCCCTGATTCGATTTTAAGTTTAGGCTTATCAGCCCTTTTTATTTATTTCACGATTCGTTTTTGGAAATTTGCTCTGAAACATTACTCCTCTGCCAGTAGTTGACTTAGGTGCAGTTCCAATGCAAATCTCAGGTTTCTATATTAAAAGGAGTTTGAAATGAAAGCAGTTTTACTCAGTCTCGTCGTTACTTTTGCAGGATCTCTGAGTTTTGCAATGTCTGTTCCGCAGGCGCGCATCGCGGTGGTGCAGATCACGTCTGAAACGAATCAACTCGTCGGAACTTGCGGCAACATTTCTCCGCCTGCGAGAAGAATCAAACACCAACTTGCTGATCTCGGCGCAGGTCTTAATTCTTTTGTTGAAACTCCCAATATAGAAGATGCATTGAAGAACATTCAGCTCGCGATCAATGCCGTCAATCTTTCGCTCGTTGAATGTGTTAGCGATCGAGGACAAGATGATAGCGACGCTCAAAATTTACTCGAAATGTATCTTGATAATATCGACATCAATTTGATGATTGAACAGCATGGGATCGGCGTCGACGGTAGACGCAAACGCTCGTTTTAGGAGTGCCGACCCGGCACCCTCATTTTTCTCTGACTATCTCTTATCCGTAGGCGTCCAAGTGAGGCCTTCTTTACCTTGCCATTTACCACGTGGACGATAGATGCGATTGTTCGACCATTGCTCAAACATGTGAGCGAGCCAGCCCGATACGCGAGAGGCCGCAAACACCGGAGTGAACAAATCAATCGTAATTCCCATGCTGTAATAAACCGTCGCAGAATAGAAATCGACATTAGGCAATAGGTTCTTTTTATTTTGCATCATATCGTCGATTTGGTCCGACATTTGGTACCATTGTGGTTGGCCAATTTTTTTCGTAATGTCCTGACTCATCTGACGTAAAATCTTCGCACGCGGATCGCCGTTTTTATAAACCCGGTGGCCAAATCCCATAACCTTTTGTTTATTATCGAGAGCTTCTTTTAACCAGGTTTGAGCGCGGTCCATCGTGCCGATATCTTTGAGCATGTGCATAACGGCTTCGTTCGCTCCGCCATGGAGAGGGCCCTTCAAAGCACTGATCGCACTCACCACCGAAGAATACATATCGCTTAATGATGATGCCGTCACACGAGCCGCAAACGCTGAACAGTTCAGTTCGTGATCAGCATGCAGGATCAAACAGGTATCAAACATTTTAACGATTTCGGCATCGGGTTCTTTACCGGTCAAAGTGTAGAAGAAATTCCAAGCGATGGTCTTAGCAGGATTCGGAGCGATGATTTCTTTTCCGTTACGAATTCTTTCGAAAGTTGTCACCAGCGTCGTCATCTTAGCCGTCAAACGTAAAGCAACGCGGTGCTTTGCTTCGTCTGAAGTGTCTTGCGCATCCTTGTCGTAAAGTGCGAGAAGACTTGTTGCCGTTCGGAGCCAAGCCATTGGGTGAACACCCTTCGTCGGAATCTCTTTTAAAACTTTCAGTAAGTCAGGACTCAAAGCCATTTCGGCAGCTAGACTTTTTTGAAATTTAACGAGTTCATCCGCTTTTGGAAGGCGATTATTCCAAAGTAAAAAGATCGTTTCTTCAAAGGTGGAATGGGCAGCGAGATCTTCAATCGTGTAACCGCGATAAATGAGCGTGGCTCCAACAATGAAAGAAATCGAAGTCGTACACGCGACAACTCCTTCTAATCCTTTGTCGATTGCTCCTTCGTAAATTTGAACTTCTGCTGCCATAAAAAATCCTTTCAAGGGACGTTATTCTTTCATTGTCTCTCACATTTAAATGCGCGGCAAACCAGATCGATTCGGCTTATGCGCCGAATCTTGAATCTAGAGTTCATAATCTAATTGCGACTTTTGGCTAATTTGATTACGCGGTCTTTCACTTCAAGAACCAGAACGCTAATGTCTTGCGGGATATCTCGACCACCTGCGAACTTCTCGACCTGAATCATGATTTCATTTCTGAGGTCATGAACTTCATTTTCAGCTGCTGCAAGTACTGCTTTATAGAGACGCTCTTCTCCGAATTTTTCGCCTTTGGAGTTCAAAACTTTGAGAACTCCTTCACTGCAAAGAATCAATTTATCGTGGGGGTTCAGGTTGAGGTTTTTATTTTCAAGACCTGAACGAAAACCTTTACCGATAGGAGGATTCGCCACTTCTAACTTTTGCACTTTGTGCTCCGAGACAAGAAGCCCCACATAATTTCCGGCATGGGAATATGTAAGCTCGAAACTGCGGCGATCAATGACTCCGTAAAAAACATTGGCGAGGTCATTGCCTTCGACATTCGGAACGAGTTCTTTCGCCATCATTTCTAAAATCGCATTTGCCGGAGTTCCCTTGCGCGCTTCAAGTTGCCCCGACATTTTGAGGAGCACACTTAAGAAAAGTGCCGACATCGAATAGCCGGAAGAGTTTGCGACGACGACTCCAAAACGAAATTTGTCTTCGTGTTCAAAGATATCGAAATAATCGCCACCTGAAATCGGGCTCGGCACAAACTTCGTACTAAATTCAAATCCCGGAATCGTCGGAAACTCTGTCGGCACGAGTGCCTTCTGAATTTTCGCCGCCGTTTTTAATTCGCGAGAGATTTGTTCGATGAGTCCTTTGAGTTGCACATTTGCTTTGGTGAGTTCGTTGCGAAAAAGTGAAAGGTCGCTTTCGCGCTCGCTGAGTTCGCTTTCAAGTTCTTGAATGCGCATTAGTAAATCTTGAGGTGTTTGAGCCATCCGAAAATTGTCTCGTTGGCTTCGAGAAGAGTCAAACAGACTACTCGTAGACTCGACCAAGGACAATTCGCGGATCCGGAAAATTCTTAAGCGCTTCTGCGAGATCTTTTTCGGCGACGACTCCTGGTAAATCCGCTTTTGTCGGTGCGTTTATACTCAGTTGAAAATGCAAATGAGGATTCCAACCACCGTTTTCATGTTTGTCGCCAATCCACGCAATCACATCACCTCGATCAAAGCCTTGGCCTTTAACTTTGCCATCGACGGATTTTTTGCTGAGATGGCCAAAGAGGGCGTAGAATTTTTGTGATTCAATTTCGTGTTCGGTGATGAGCGTGTGGCCATAGTCGCCTTCGGCAGGATTATAATCAAAGAGAAAGATTTTACCTTCGGCGAAAGCGTAAACTTCAGTGCCAATCGGAGCCGCGATATCGACTCCAACGTGGATGTTTCTTTCATTCGCTTGAAAAATTTCGTGCTCGTACATACCTATGCGTTTTTCATTGTATTTGCCGATGCCGTATTGTGACTCGCGCATGCGGTCAGCGTCGTAACCCTTCGTAAAATCGTAAATTTCGTATTTTTCGGGAAGCTTGATCACTGAGTGAAATTTTGTGCGGCTGAACTGAAGCATTTTTGGCTTTACTGTGGTTTGGTATTGGTTTTGATTTGGTCTTTGGTTTGACCATTGGTTTGGCCGTTGGCGCGAAAGCAACTGTGTTGATGCTCGTCGATGCATCCGATGGCTTGCATGTGGGCGTAGCAAATGGTTGAGCCCATGAATTTGAATCCACGAGCTTTCAGATCTTTGGCAAGAGCATCGCTGTGCTTGTCGGTTGCTTTGAAATCGCCGCGACCCTTGGGTCTTCTCACGATGGTTTTGTTTTTAACAAAACTCCAAATGTATTTGTCGAAGCTTCCAAATTCTTTTTGGATTGCGAGAAAATTTTGCGCGTTCGTAACGGTCGATCGAATTTTGAGTTTGTTGCGAATGATGCCTACATCATCGATGAGCTTGAGAATCTTCTTTTCAGAAAATCGAGCTACCTTCACCGGATCAAAATCAGCAAATGCTTTTCGGTAATTGGCTCTCCGGTTAAGGATGATTTCCCAGCTGAGCCCTGCCTGGGCCGACTCAAGAACCACAAATTCAAAGTGAACACGGTCATCATGAACAGGCCTACCCCACTCTTCATCATGATATCTGACCATCGCTGGATTTTTCGAATTTTCGGCCCAAATGCATCGCATCCGCGAAAAGTACCAGGTCCCTTTTCTAGATGCAACGCTTCTCGAGAGGGTGGCTGGCGACTTTTCGCAATGCAAAGCATCTTTGAATTCGGTATTCTGACCCCTATGGAAGAGCTCGAAAAATTTTTTAAATGTCCTTATTGTTTGGCCCGGATTTCGATGATCTTAGATCTCAGTATTGAGGATTTTCAGAGCTACATTGAGGACTGCGAAGTGTGTTGCCAGCCGATCCAGATCAGCTTTCAATCTGAGAATGGCGAGCTTAAGAGCTTTTCAAGAAGCGCTCTATGAACCTCTCACGCCGCAAGCGGCGGGGGGTACAAAGCGAGCACACTAGATCGATTTTACCAGGTTTTTGGCAGGTCCGGTTTTTTTCCCTGAATTTTAGCCAACTTAAAATGTAAATTTTTCTCTCTTTGCGCCCCTTCTCGCATCACACTTAATTCGCGTTCATTTGGCAGGCATTGCATTTGCTATTCACATAAATCT
>JAYTQQ010000145.1:0-21683 GCA_043746635.1 Bdellovibrionales bacterium
TCGAGCAGGTATGTCAATTGGTGTCGTTTTGATTTGCGTGGAGCTCATCATGATGATCGGGATTTTGCTCTTCGTTCCACGTGAAAGCGCGGGCGCTTGCTTTATCGGTTTCGCGATCGGTGAATCTCTCGGCGCTTCGGTTCTCCGTATTTGCGGTGGTATCTTCACAAAGATCGCCGATATCGCATCTGATTTGATGAAAATCGTTTTCAATATTAAAGAAGATGATGCTCGTAACCCAGGCGTTATCGCCGATTGCGTTGGTGACAACGCGGGTGACTCTGTCGGACCAACAGCAGATGGTTTTGAAACTTACGGCGTAACGGGTGTTGCGCTCATTACGTTCATCATCTTGGCGGTTGGTACGGTTGTTGATCCGAACGGTAATCACGTTGCCACTCCAGACGGCGCAGTTTTTCAAGGAAAATTGATCGTTTGGTTATTCGCAATGCGTCTACTCATGATTCTCACTTCAGTTCTTTCTTATTGGATCAACGGCGCAATCTCTCGCGCGAGGTTCCTCACGAAAGCGAAATTCAATTTTGAAATCCCACTCACATCTCTAGTGTGGATCACTTCAATCATTTCGATCATCGTTACTTATACGGTCTCTTACGTGATGATTTCAGATATCCAACCAGCTTCTTTGTGGTGGAGACTCTCAACAATCATAAGCTGCGGGACTTTGGGTGCGGCGATTATTCCTGAACTCACTCGCGTATTCACATCAGCACATTCTCGTCACGTACAAGAAGTTGTATCTGCGAGCCGTGAAGGTGGAGCCTCCCTCAACGTCTTGTCTGGTTTAGTTGCCGGTAACTTCGGCGCTTTCTGGAAGGGCATCGCGATTGTTGGCCTCATGGGTATTTCGTTTGTCGTTGCAACACCGGTGACGTCTGCTGATCAATTTCCGATGATTTTTCCTGCGGTCTTCGCGTTCGGACTCTTGGCTTTCGGTTTCTTGGGCATGGGCCCAGTAACGATCGCGGTTGATTCTTACGGTCCGGTAACAGACAACGCTCAATCTGTCTTTGAGCTTTCAATGATCGAAGCGATTCCAGATATTCATGCTGAAGTTCAAAAAACTTTCGGTTTCAAGCCTGATTTCAAACGCGGCAAAGAATTGTTAGAAGAAAACGATTCAGCTGGTAACACATTCAAAGCAACTGCTAAGCCTGTGTTGATCGGTACTGCGGTTATCGGTGCGACAACGATGATTTTCTCGATCATCCTCCTCCTCGGAATCAAACTTGACCTTCTCGATCCACGCGTACTCCTCGGTCTTATCACTGGCGGATCCGTGATCTACTGGTTTACGGGCGCTTCAATGCAGGCGGTAACGACTGGTGCTTTCCGGGCTGTTCAGTACATCAAAGAAAATATCCATCTTGAGAATTCAGATCGCGCGTCGATGAAAGATTCAAAAGAAGTTGTGAAAATTTGTACTCAGTACGCACAAAAAGGTATGTTCAATATCTTCATCGTTGTGTTCTCGTTTACTCTTGCATTCGCGTTCTTCGATGCAACTTTTTTCACAAGCTATTTGATTTCAATTGCGGCATTCGGTCTTTTCCAAGCTCTGTTTATGGCAGATGCGGGCGGAGCATGGGATAACGCTAAGAAAGTTGTCGAAGTTGACTTGAAAGAAAAAGGCACGGCGCTTCACGCAGCTTGCGTTGTTGGCGATACCGTTGGCGATCCGTTCAAAGATACTTCTTCAGTTGCGTTGAACCCAATCATCAAGTTCACAACTTTGTTTGGTCTCTTGGCTGCCGAAATTGCAGTTGAAGCAAAAGAAGTCGCACCCTACATCGGAACTTTCTTCTTGTTCGTAGGTCTTTTCTTCGTTTACCGCTCATTCTACGGAATGCGCATCCAAACAGAAGTAAAGCCTAGTTCAATGAAAGGCGTGACTCCGGTCGCTGCTAAGTAAATTTTTTATCCTTACGAATTTAGAAAGCCCGCTTCGAAAGAGCGGGTTTTTTTTGTCTAAACACCCTTGGCCTCCGGATTTTCTTAGAGGCATACGAATTTCATTTCTGCATTTTTGTAGAGCGCTTGCACGCCCGGAAGAGGCGACACAATTTCTTCGGCATGAGAACTGGAGAAAAAAATAAAAAAGCCCAGAAAAAATCCAGAAAAAGCCCAGCGAGGACTACCGGCTCAAAGGCGTCTCATTTTGAGGCTAGCCTTCTAGAAAAGACGAAAAAAAACCACTCTTTGAGGGAGTGGTTTTTAAAAAATTAAAATCTAAGGACTACCAACGATTTGTACGACCGCCGCCGCCACCACCGCCGCCGCCGCCGCCACCAAAGTCACGACCGCCGCCGCCACCTGAACGACCGCCGCCGCCACCGCCACCGCCGCCGAATCCACGACCACCACCGCCGCGACCAGTTGTCTCTTGTGGACGAGCTTCAGAAACTTTCAAGTTTCTGCCTTCAAATTCTTGTCCATCAAGACCCGTCACTGCCGCGGCAGCTTCTTGATCCGATGACATTTCTACGAATGCAAAACCTTTGCTGCGTCCAGTTTCGCGATCTGTGATCACGCGCGCGCTCTCAACGCTTCCAAATTCTTGGAATCGTGATGATAAAGACTCATCAGTTGTTTGGTATGAAAGGTTTCCTACGTATAGTTTTCTGCCCATGAATTCCTCCTAGGGTCTAGTGGCCGTCTCGGAGATTGGACAAAAAAACGTCAAACACTCTTAACTCGGACCGGTTCAGCTCTAAAGACTAGCACACCAGGTCTAGAAAGCGAACCAAATTCGCCAAACGGGCCGTAATGTATCTTAAAAATGAGGCTCTTTTTTTGTAAGTACTTAATATAATTGGACCTAGCTCGGGGGCTGAGACACGCTCAAAATTTATAGGTTTCAGTTCATTTTGCCGATTAAAAATCATGTCTGAAGATAAAATGTACCCCATCAGTCTGGATCAATTCATCGAAAGAGGGCATTTCGATGTCGACGTTTTTATTCAGCTTACGGCTAATAAATTTGTTCTTTTTGGGCGCATGGGCCAAAAACTTGAGCCAGGACACCTCGAAAAGTATAAACAAAAAAATGTTCAATACTTCTTCATCCGGGCAAACGATTTTAGTCGCCTTGCCGATCAGGCGATTACGGTAGCAGGTATCGCCATCGGAAAAAAAGACTTGGCCACGGCCTCTAAAATTCATGAACTTGAAAAGGCCTGTAACTCGATGTTTGCAGAGATCAGAGTCAACGGCTTCGATGAAGTAGCACTCGGTCACGCAAATCTCGTAGCGCTCGCGACGATGAATTTGATTGGAACTCATCCGAACCTTGCAGAAATGGTTGAGAAGTTCATCACGGGTTCAGCTCGGGATGAACGACACTCACTGATGGTGAGCGCGATGGCAAGCATGATCGGCGTCACCATGGGTTGGACCCGCACTTCGACTCTCGAGCGGCTCGCGCTGGGCGGACTCTTACATGATATCGGCAAATTAAATTTGCCCGAAGATATTTATTCTAAAAGATCCGAAGATTTAACGCCAGATGAACTTGTTATTTTTAAAACACACAGTGAATTTGGTCGCGAAACTTTAGCGCGCATGCGTGTGATTCCGGATGATGTACGACTTATGGTTTACGAACATCATGAAATGGCTGATGGGACGGGTTTTCCGAGGGGAATTAAAGATTTGTTTATTTCTCCTTTTGGGAGAGTTTTAAGTCTCGCCAACGCTTTTACCGATCTCATTCTCGGAATGGGTTCTCGCATTTCAAAAGATCACGTCGAAAGAGCGTTTCGAATCATCGAGGTCGAGCGTCCTTCAAAGTTTAATAAAGATTGTGTCAAAGCGTTGCGCCTCGTTGTCGGCAGAGAATGGAAAAAGGATGCCGCATGAGTATGGATTACGCGGTATTTGATAGTCTTCAGGATTGCGTACTGGTTGCTGATTCTGCTTTCGGTGTGCACTATGCGAATCAAGCGGCTTCTAATCTCTTAGATGCCTCTGTGAAACGTCTCAAGAACGGCAAAGCACTTGCTGATTTTATCGTTTTTAAAACAAGTATTTTAGGTGATGAGACTTTTCCGCAAGAGGGTTTTAGTCCTACGCGAGAATTAGAGTTCACGACGACTTCTCAAAAAGTCGGGGCACTGCAAGTGAACTTGCAAATTGATCCGAGCACGGCCTCTCTCCCGGCCGAAGAAAAGCGCTGGGTAATATTTTTGCGTGATGTGAGTTTAGAAAAGATTCTCCATAAAAAATACATGGGAGAGCTCGATCAAAAAGAAAACGTCATTAAAGATCTTCGAACGGCTCAGGCGCAACTCGAAGACTATTCTAAAAACCTCGAATTAAAAGTCGAACAACGAACCATTGAATTACGAAGTTCAAATCGCCTATTAGCCGCGATTCTTGATAGCCTTGATCAAGGTATTATCGTCTTTGAAAGATCGGGCCAAACTTTGCCGTTCTTTTCTAAAACAAGCCGCAAATTATTCGTTGATAAAATCGAAAACTCAAATGTAGTTGAGCTTCTTTCAAAAAGCGAAGTTGTTCAAAATCAAACTCGTGAATGGCTCAGTGTTGTGTTTGATGAAGTTCTCGATTTCGAAGATATTAAAGATTTAGGACCTAGTAAGTTAGATTATGATATGACCGATCGAGAAATAGCTCTTCATTACAATCCAATGAGAGATCTAGCCGGAAAACTTCAAGCCGTTGTCATGGTTGCGACAGATCAGACCAACGAAATAAAAGCGAAACGAGATGCCGATCACGAGCGTTCACTCGCTAAGCGGGTGATGCAGATCACGAAGTTTCGCACGCAATTTCGAGGTTTTGCAAAAGATGCAATCGCGATTTTGGCAAGGCTCGTTGAAGACACTCAGAAGGTGCAATCTTCGGGATTGAAAATCGACACTGAAATTTACGCCAGAGATCTCCACACTTTTAAGGGGGGAGCGGCGACATTTTCACTGAATGAACTCGCGACCGAAACTCACCATGCAGAAGAGTTGCTACTAGCGTATTCAAAAAGTGGGTCTGTTGACGCGTTAGTAGATTCAATCATTAATATCCAATTGGGCTTTTCAACTTTCTTAGAACAAAATAAAGAGCTCTATGGTGGCTCTCTTGGCGAGGGGCTAAAGCAAATTGAAATCTCAGACGAAAGAGCCTACGGATGGTTAAGTCAGCTTAAAAACATTGGTGAAGTTAAAGAACTTTATAACGAAATAGAAAATCTATTTTTACGTGAAGAGATTGGCTCGTATTTTAAATTTCTTGATGAGTCTTTGAGCGAACTGGCCCTGAGCCTTGGCAAAAAATTAAATCCACTCATATTAGTGAATCCAGATCTTCGCATTGAAGGTAAACATTATCGCGAACTCTTTGCGAATTTGATCCACGTGTTTCGAAATGCAATCGATCACGGTCTCGAAGAACCGATCAATCGTCGAGAGAAAAATAAATCGGAGTCTGGTTCGATTCAGATTTCTTTTCAATTTGTTGAAGGCGACCACGATAAGAAAATTAAGATCGTCATTTCGGATGACGGCGGAGGGATCGACGCCAATAAGATTCGTGAACGAATGAAAAAGCTCAATTACTCTGACGTAGAATTAAAAAAGAGTGATCAAGATACCATTCAGATTATTTTTGATGATTGTTTTTCGAGTCGCGAAGAAGTCTCAGAAATTTCGGGACGTGGAGTGGGGCTCGCATCGGTGAAATCAGTCGTCGAAAAATTGGGCGGGTCGATTCATGTTCAGACCGTGATCGGGGAGTCGAGTCAGTTTGAGATTGAAGTTCCATTTTTGGTAGATTCATTCGCTAAAATTGCGCGTAAAGCCGCTTAGGCCTAAGTGGGCTTTACCTTATCCCAAGTGCGCTCAAGCTTTTCTTTGAGGGTCGATTCTTCTACCGGCTTCACCATATAATTTGTCACTCCACTTTGAATCGCCTCTACTACTTTTGGCTTTTCGCTTTCGGTCGTGGTGAGCAAGAAGGGGAGCTTTTTGAAGTCAGGATTCGCCCTAATCAACTTTAAAAGATCGATGCCATTGAGATTTGGCATATTCCAATCCGAAATCACAAGGCCCACGGGAGTTTGATTTACTTTGGATTCGGCTAACATCTTATAGGCTTCTTCGCCGTCCACGGCCTCAATGATATCTTTGTAGCCGAGGCGTCTTAGATAGGCTCCGAGAAGCTCTCTGAGGCTCTGCATATCATCAACGACTAAAATGCGGGTACTTGACGGAAACATCTCTTAGCCTTTATACAGCTGTTGTTTGTACGGACTCATTTTTAAGTTCACGCCGTAAAATTTTCCCGACATTTGTTTTCGGAAGATCTTTTCTGAATTCAACATGCTTCGGAATTTTATATCCAGTAAGATTTTCTTTAGCGTAGGCGATGACCGCTTCTTTCGTGAGGCTTTCATCTTTTTTGACGATGAAAACTTTGACCACTTCTCCAGATTTATCGTCGGGCACGCCAACGGCAGCGATTTCGAGAACTCCAGGCATATGCGCGATGACGTCTTCGATTTCGGTTGGGTAAACGTTAAATCCTGAAACTAAGATCATATCTTTTTTGCGATCAACAATTTTAGTGTAGCCATCTTTATCCATGAAACCAATATCGCCTGATTTGAGCCAACCGTCTTTGGTGATCACTTTTGAGGTTTCTTCGGTTTGGTTCCAGTAGCCTTTCATGATTTGTGGTCCGCGAATGCAAATTTCGCCGGTTTCTCCGATCGGTAAGATTTTTTCGTCGTCGTTCATGATCACGATTTCAGTTGAGGGAACGGGGAGTCCGATGGTGCCTACTTTGCCTGTGCCATCGATTGGATTCACGCAGGCAACCGGAGAGCTCTCGGTGAGTCCGTATCCTTCGTAGATTTCGCTTCCGGTGATTTCTTTCCATTTTTTAGCGACCGAAGTTTGGAGAGCCATTCCGCCCGCGACCGAAAATTTGAGCGTCGAGAAATCAAGTTTTTTGAATTCGGCATTGTTGTTGAGCCCGTTAAAGAGAGTGTTGATGCCGGTCATGATCGTAATCGGATGAGCTCTGTAGTCCTTAATGAGGGCCGGCAAATCTCTCGGATTTGTGATCATGATATTGTGCACACCGAACTTAATAAGCGCCAGACAATTCACCGACAGACAAAATATATGGTAGAGCGGAAGAGGCATGAAAACCACTTCCTTGCCTTCTCGAAGGGAAGGGCGCATCCACATATTGATTTGCTCCATGTTCGAAATGATGTTGCGGTGGGTGAGCATCGCGCCCTTTGAAACTCCGGTCGTGCCTCCAGTGTATTGCAGAAAGGCGATTTCTTCGAGAGACATTTCAACCGGATGAAACGCGAGAGTGCGCCCTTTTGAAATGGCGCTTGAATAAGAAACCGCGTTCGGAAGCGAAAAGGAAGGAACCATTTTCTTAACGTATTTTACAACGCTATTGACCAGCAAACTCTTCGGAAAACCAAGAGCATCTCCGAGCTGGGTCAAGACGACGTGTTCAATTTTTGTTTCCGATAGGATTTTTTCGAGATGGCTCGCAAAATTTTCAAGAATGATGATAGCTTTAACACCCGAATCTTTGAACTGATGTTTCATTTCTCGTTCGGTGTAGAGCGGATTGGTATTAACAACGATGAGGCCCGCTTTGAGTGCCCCAAACATACAAATCGGAAACTGCAAAACATTCGGAAGTTGAATCGCGATACGATCACCCTTTTTGAGTCCAAGGCCATTTTGTAAAAACGCCGCAAAGTTGGTCGAAAGTAAATTGAGCTCACGGTAAGATATTGTTTTACCCATGTTGGTAAAGACAGGTAGCTCGGGAAACTTCTCGCAGGCTTCGGTCAACACTTGTAAAATATTTTTGTAGTGAGATATATCGATTTCTGGACCGATCCCTTTTGGATAATTTTTGAGCCAAATTTTTTCCATTTTTGTCCTTTAATCCTGAGCTGAAAGTGGCTCTTTTACGGTATCACTAAACCCAATTTAGGCAAGATGAGAAATTTTGCCATTTTCGAAATAATACTCAAGCGGAAAGTCGTGAAGATTATATTGGCTAGCCATCGACATTCCATAGGCGCCGCAATCGAGAATAGCGAGGCAATCGTCCTCATAAATCGAAAGCTGGACGTCTGTAGCCAAAATATCAGTGGACTCACAAATCGGTCCCGCAACGCTCATGGCTTTTTTCTCATTTTGTCTGATGACGAGAGGCCAAATCTGGTGATGGGCTTCGTAAAGAGCCGGTCTTAAAAGATGGTTCATGCCGGTGTCAACCACCGCAAACCATGTTGAGCCGTTTTTTTTTATGTATTGAACTTGCGTAATGAGAATAGCACTGCGTGCAATCAAAATGCGACCGGGTTCGAGCATGAGTTGAATTTTCGGATGACGCTCATGTAAATTTTTGAGCAAGTCAGCATATTCGGCAATCAGGCTTTCATCTTTTTGGATGTCGTAGATGTCGTAATCAATGCCGAGGCCGCCGCCAAGATCAAGTCGATCAATTTCAAATCCTTCTTTTAGAAATTCACCTAAGTGATTTTCTAAAATTTTCATTGCGCTGTCTAACTCTGCGAGCTTTAAAAAGTTTGATCCAATGTGCATACTTAAGCTCTTGAGTTTTACAAGTTTGTTATTTTCTTTGAGCGCCTTTTTGACATCTTCAAGTTCGCTCAAATCGACACCGAATTTATTGTCGGCCCCACCGGTCGAAATTGATTTATGAGTATCGGCGCTCACCCGTGGATTCAGCCGAATGCCGAGCTCGATAGACGTATTTTTTTCGTTACAAATCTTAATGATTCTTTTGAGTTCAGAAAAACTTTCGATATTAATTTGTTTAATTTTTAGATCAATTGCGTTCTCAATTTCGGTTTTTGTTTTTCCAACTCCAGAAAAAATAATATTATTTGCCGAAAACCCACCCTTCATTGCGCGTTTAATTTCGCCGATAGAGACGGTGTCAGCACCAAGCCCTTCGTCGCTTAAAAGTTTTAAAATTCTTTCGTTTGGATTCGACTTCACAGCAAAGTGAATATTCTGACTTTGAACGAAAGCTAAAACTTTTTTAAAATACTGAACGCGTCTTTTGATTTGTTCAAAATCGTAGAGATAGATCGGAGTTCTTTGGTTACTAGTCCACTTTGATAAATTGACCGAGCTAGCCTTTGGTTCGGATGGCTTGCCTACGAAGAGTTGATTGTCGAAATAGAAGAATTCCATGTGTGAGATCATAGCAACAGAACAAGGTCTTGGCCACGCAAAAGTCTGTGACTGAATACCTACTTAAAGCATAAAATCTATGCATGAGGTGATTTATGCGCAAAGAAGCTCGCATCGTTTTTTATCTGTTAGTTTTATTCTACGTAGCGATGCCTTATTGGGTGCCGAATGTTTTGTGGTCTTTGATTTTGGTTCTACCGATTATGATCATCGGTATTCGTGATTATTTTCAGTCAAAACATTCGATTCGTAGAAATTTTCCAGTCGTGGGTCATTTCAGATATATGCTCGAGATGATCCGACCTGAAATCAATCAGTATTTTATCGAGAGCAACTCCGACGGAAAGCCTTTTAGCCGCGAACAACGTTCGGTGGTTTATCAGCGAGCGAAGAAAGAGCGAGATACAGTTCCTTTTGGGACTCAAAAAGACGTTTACGAAATTGGCTACGAATGGGTTAATCATTCGATCGCTCCTGTGCACGTCAATCACGACATGAAAGTCAAAATCGGCGGACCTCTTTGTAAGCAACCTTACTCGGCGTCTCTTTTGAACATCAGCGCCATGAGCTACGGAGCTCTTTCGAGCAATGCGATTGAGGCATTGAACCTTGGAGCTAAAAAAGGTGGATTTTATCACAATACCGGAGAGGGTTCTTGTTCTCCCTACCATCTTAAACAAGGTGGCGACATCGTGTGGCAAGTCGGTACCGGCTACTTCGGCTGCCGAGAATTGGACGGCAAATTTTCAGCTGAAAAGTTTGCCGCGACGGCCGTTCATCCCAATATTAAAATGATCGAGATCAAGTTGTCTCAAGGTGCAAAGCCAGGCCACGGCGGAATTTTGCCGGCATCAAAAGTGACTTTCGAAATAGCAAAGATGCGCGGAGTTGAAATGGGTAAAGACGTGATGTCTCCGCCATGGCATACCGCTTTTTCAACTCCAATGGAGATGATGAAATTCATCAAACAACTTCGTGATCTTTCGGGAGGCAAACCCGTTGGATTTAAATTGTGCGTCGGAAAAAGGCGAGAGTTCATCGCGCTCTGCTTGGCAATGCGCGAGAGCGGCGTTCTCCCTGACTTCATTACCGTAGATGGCGGTGAAGGCGGAACGGGTGCTGCGCCAATTGAATTTTCAAACTCAGTGGGATGCCCTCTCACCGAAGGACTCATCTTTGTTCACAACTCGCTCATGGGATTTGGTTTGCGCAAAGACATCAAGGTTATCGCGAGCGGTAAAGTAACGACGGGTTTTGATCTGGTTGCGAAACTTTCTATGGGTGCTGATCTTTGTAATTCTGCACGGGGAATGATGATGGCAATCGGTTGTATTCAGGCACTTCGCTGTAATTCGAATACTTGCCCTGTCGGTATCACGACCAATGATCCAGAGCTGATGAGTGGCCTCGATATCGTTTCAAAATCAGAACGCACGAAGAACTTTCAATTCGAAACAGTCAAAGCTGCGACCGAAATCATGGGCGCGATGGGCGTGAAGCATTCGAGCGAGCTGAGACCTTTTCATCTCATGAGACGGGTCGATTCATTGACCATAAAACACTACGGTGAGATCTTCGAATATTTGAATGATGGCGATTTACTGAAAGCTAATTTGCCAAAATCATACGAGCGAGCTTTTCGGTCTGCAACGCCACATAGCTTTAGCGCCATTGAAGATTTGAAGCCGAAGGAACAGACGGCTTAAGCGTGATCGGATCATTCAGAAATTCGCAATATGTCTGTTGCCAATCGCTGTTAGCCAAATATTTCTCGATGCTTTCGAATGATATTCAACGACGATTCTCGTAAATGGTCGGTAATCCCAAACGTGCTTCAAGAGCCTCTTCATGCGACTGGCACCTGTCACCGCCATGACGATCGCTGACGTAATCGCGTTGATAAATTTCTTATAAGTATTTCGATTCGATAATTTAATCTGAAAGTGCATATAATTTTCGATGTTTGACGTCGATAAAATTAACACCAGTGAATCAATAGATCTTACTGACCGCCGCTCACAACGACATCATATTTTGACATCGACACGAGGTTCGCCAGTTCTTTGCGTTCGTTTTTTCCGACGTTCATCTCGCGAAGAGTTTTAATGAAGAGGCCGCCCATGACTTTCCATTCGTCGGCAGTCACTCCGTAAGGTTTGTGCGCATCTTTCATCGAGGGGCCTGAGTATTTGCAAGGGCCACCCGAAACTTGGCAAAGGTATTCAGCCATGCTTGCTTTGTGTTTGCTTTGATCTTTTTTCAATCCGTCGGCGATTTTTGGATTCGCTAAAAGCTTAGGATTTGCGGCCATCGCATCGACAAATTTTGAAGTAAATTTAACGAGAACATCTTTGCCGCCCACGCGATCAAAGAGAGACTTCTCATTTGCGTTGAGTGGCTTGCTTCCGTCGGCGGCTGAACCGTCAGCCGGAGGAGGAGTCGCGCCATCAAGCCCGGTGTCGGAGGCAATACTGTCGGCATCTTTTTTCGCGGCGGAATCAGCTGTCTCTTTGCCTGAATCAGGAGTCGAACTAAACATCGAGCAAGAATTGCCTAACAGAAAAAAGGTACTAGCTAAAATTAATATGATGCGAGAACTCATTGATGGACCTCCGTTTTACTTAACTACTCAACAAGTCTTACAGATATTGCGAAAATGGCAACCAACTTTTTCACTCATTTCAACTCCTTACAGGCGAAGGGCTAGCCACTGGTGTGTGCTATTAACACCAGCTCATGCGCCGCGATACTAGTTGTAAAAGTGGGGGGGGCTCGTTAGCTTTGAAATCCGAAGACGACGACTGTAAACAATCGTCTGAACAAGGAGCTTTTTTCATGAAGACCTCACGTCCCAACTCAAAATGGACCACTTTTTTTCTCGCCCTCCCTCTCGTGTTGACTTGTGCTTGTAGTCACAACCAAAACAAGGCCGAAAAGTTAGATTCAAAAATTGAAAAAACCGACTCTGTCACGAACGATGAAAATATTGGGGTCAACAAAGATGGCAATATGGTTTGGCAAAAAAAGGTTTCGATGAATGAAGAACTTCGCCGTTTACAGTTTGAAGTTTACGAACTTGAAGATCGCGTATACGGAAGCCGCAAATACGGTTCTTCTGGTCTCTACGGTTCGCTCAAAGCTTGCCAAACAAAATTAGCAGCTCGTGAAAATGGCGGCAACGGAACTCTCATGTGGACAGAGCCTCTTGATCGCATCACAGACAAAGAAGAAGTTTTTAATATCGGCCTTGATGAAAAAGACAAATTGGTTGGAGTCAGCGAAGAATTTTTGAAAGACCGTCTTGCAAGATTTGCTGACTACAAAAGAATTCTTATGAAAAAGCAAGATGAGTTCGACGACAAGCTGAGCGTTTGCGAAGGTGAGCTAAAAAGCCGCCAACAACCTAAAAACAATCCAGCAGAATCGACAAATTAGAACCTGATGGATCACGAAGCTCGTCTTTCCCTTATTAAATTTCGGAACCTTGATCTCATTCGAGAACTCCAAGGAGAAATTCCCAGCGCGGAAGTTTTAAAAGAATGGTCAGAGAAGCAAGGCTCCGATCAAGTTGCTTTTTTGCTTTACGAGGCGATCCTCAGTTCGATCGAGCAAAAAAACTTCATTGAGTTTGTACGAACGCAAAAGCCAGTTCCCTCGATTGCATTGTCGACTTTTAAAAGCCCAATCGAGATCTGGATTATTTCGAGTGCGAATCAGAGTCTTTCTCCATGGGGGAAACACGTTGAAGTGATCGGCTCATGGCTTGAAGAATTTGGCCACGACTGGAATGAGCTTGTTACGCTCAGTGACAACAATATCATGCAGAACGCAAGACTCATCGGAGAAGCGATTCAGACAACGCACACTAAAAAAATGATTATCAGTTTTGGCAGAGGCTCACTCGAAATGAGTTTGCTCTGTAAAATGAATGAGAAAAATAAAAAATTCGATCTTCACAGCGTTGCGAGTTGGGTGAACATCGCGGGAACCGTTTCTGGCTCTTCACGCTCAGACGAAATTTTAGACAGCAGCTACCTAAGAATGATGGCGAAAATCAAATCTCTTTACCACCGCGAATATTTTAATGATCTTTTGCTCAGATCAAAAACCAATCCTGTGTGGCGGAGTGGGTCTGAGTTTTTAAGTTTGCGGCAATCGGTGAATGTGACTTTGTTGCCGATTGTTTTTGAAAAACAAATACCTGTGTTTTATAAAAAATCATACCAAAAGTTGAAAGCCCTCGGGCCGAACGATTCGCAGAATCTGCTTGCCGATCAAATTATTAGACCGGGATTTATTTATCCACTTTGGGGGCGAGTCGTGATCGACGATGTTGACCCGATTAAGCCGAGTCTGCTTCGTGTGGTTCTTGCCGTGAAGAGTATAATCGAGAAAAAAATGGGACTGGAGTTCTTAAGCGAAGATCCAGCTGGTCCGGCTCCTCCAAGTTTAGAAGAGCCGCCACTCGAGCTCGACTGGAATTAATTTATCTTTTGCGACGTGTCTGATTTATCGACAGCCGCTTACCAGTTCAGCAAATACGCAAACATGAGCGGAGCACAGATCGTGGCATCGCTCTCGATCACGAAGCGCGGAGTATCGACTGCTAATTTTCCCCAAGTGATTTTCTCATTTGGAATAGCGCCCGAGTACGAACCGTAGCTTGTCGTAGAATCGGAGATTTGGCAAAAGTAGCCCCACAAAGGAACATCGTTACGCTTCAAATCTTGGTGAATCATCGGCACCACACAAATAGGGAAGTCTCCCGCGATTCCGCCCCCGATTTGATAAAATCCGATGCTCGATTTTTTCGTTGTCTCCGTATACCAGCTCGCGAGTTCGGTCATATACTCGATACCTGTACGAACCGTGTGAACTTTCTTGATGTCGCCTTCGATCACGTGACTAGCGAAAATATTTCCGAGGGTAGAATCTTCCCAGCCGGGAACAATCATCGGTAGGTTCTTTTCGCAAGCGGCGAGCAGCCAAGAATCTTTCGGATCAATTTGGTAATATTGTTTGAGTTCGCCTGAGCGTAAAATGCGGTACATGAATTCATGAGGAAAGTAAGCTTCTCCGCTTTGGTCGGCGGTTTGCCATTGTTTAAGAACCGCTTTCTCGATACGTCGAATCGCTTCTTCCTCAGGAATACACGTGTCGGTTACGCGGTTGAGATGTCGATCCAACAACTTTTCTTCATCTTGGGGGGTGAGGTCACGGTAGTTCGGAATACGAACGTAATGATCGTGAGCCACGAGATTAAAAATATCTTCTTCAAGATTGGCGCCGGTGCAACAGATCGCGTGAACTTTATCTTGGCGAATCATCTCGGCTAACGAAAGTCCGATTTCGGCCGTGCTCATCGCACCCGCCAAGGTCACGAACATCTTGCCACCTTTTGTAATGTGCTCTTCGTAGGCAACGCAAGCGTCTTTGAGGGCGGCAGAATTAAAATGACGGTAGTGGTGGGTGATAAAGTCGCGAACTTTCATTGAGGCCTCCGGGTATTAAATTGGAGGCTTTTTATATTTTGCTCTCAAGTGAGAGTCAATCAATTCGTCGCGTGCGGATTGGCCTCGATGTAGTCTTTGAATCCTTCAAAAAAGTTGGCGCTTTGAGAGAGGCCAAAAAGCTTTTTCGAATAGGGAAGGTATGCGAGAAAGCCACCAGGAAGATTGATTTCTTGAAATTTTCCGCTGCCCTGAGCAGCGCTAAGATAGTCAAGATGGCACTCGGTCTTAGCTTTTGCCCAAATCGAGTCGAAAACTTCGTAGTTCTCACGGTAATCTCGCTCCATCGGAAAATTTGCCGTCATGTCTTTTCTTACTGCAAGTTCTCTCGAAAAGGCGTCGCCGATACCTGCGCAAAATCCGATCGGAAAATCCGAAGTTAAAAAAACTTGCTTTAAGATAGGGATGGGCGTCCAGAATCGGAGGAGCTCTTTAGTAGCCTTGAAGGCGCGGTTGGCTCTGCGGGTGCTATTGCTATCGACGGGCGCCCACGCTTCAGGTTGAACCCAGTTGTTTGAAACGTACAGATTGTAAGCACTATGTTCGGCTTCAAGAATCGCAATGGCGGTGAGCTCAAGATGATAGTTTTCAGTCGTGAGAAGAAGATCAACAAGTTGCCTCCCATCCTTTAGCGCCTGTAGATGATCATTGGTGAAGATCGCCTGAATGTAGCGAAGTTTTGCGAGAGCAATCAGATCAAGACTATCGATGCTGGGAAGCGAGTCTGTCGGCACATGAGTATTTTCGCTGATGAGTCGAGTGACGGGACTATTTTTTTCAACATCCCAGTACGAGTATTTCGAAAGACTTTGAAAGATTTTGAGGTCAACCCTTTTGCGATCAAAAAAAACTTTGAACGGGCTCGTATGAAGACTCCAGTTGCGACCGAGTCTCAAGATAAAATCTTGAATGTCGGCAGGAACCAGCGGAGAATTTTTAAAGTGAGGCTGCTCGGGAAGCCAGTGCAGGAGTTGATTGAGCTCTGGCCCTGCGTCGGTTCCAATTGTTTTGCGTCCGTGAAAAAGACACTCGAAAATCTTTCGTTGGCGCAAGAATTCGTTGTCGGCCAAATAATCAGTGAGCATGATGGTTTCAACACGAATATGATCTGCAATGATAGGGTCAACATCTTTTTTAATGAGAGCGTTCATGCCTAAAATAAAAAAGCCTGTTACGAGCAACAGGCTCAGTAGGCTTGCAAGTAAAAAAGATCGCATGGATTCCTTAAGAGATGGCGGTCTGACTCATACGAGAATAGTTTTTAACGTACAGAATCCACTGAGCATAGGCATTCTGAAATTCGAGTTTCGCTAAAGCAAGTTCAGCCTTCAAATGTAAAAACCTTTCACGAGATTGATTTTGGACATTCGTTTTAAGGCGCAGATATTCTGTCCGGTATTCGTCGCGAATTGATTTTAAACGATTCTGTGCTTCTTCAAGCTTAAGTTTGAGAGCCGTGACCGTCTCGTGTCTTGCTCCACGAGAGAGAATGTTTTTTTCATCCATCGTCATGCGTGCTTTCAAAATTTCTGGTTCAGAAACAGTTCGAAGTTTGCTTGCTAGTTGAATCGAAGCGAAGAATTGAATCATCCATTTTGACGGATCCCAATGGTACCATAAAATCCCGTTACGATAATCGAGCTGAAAGCGGTGATGGTAATTATGGTAACCTTCGCCGAAAGTCAAAAACGCCATGATGATGCTATCACGAGCCGTGATTTGATCGCTGTAAGGACGGCGACCCAAGTAATGGCAAAGTGAATTAATAAAGAAAGTTGAATGTTGGGTGAGAACAATACGGAGGAGTCCGAGAATTAAAAACCCACCCCAGAAGCCAGCTCCAATCGCCATACCCAAAAAGCCTGGCAAAATAAAACCGATGAACGTTGCGAGCCAAGCATAGTGTTTATGCTGAAACGCTAAAATTTTATTGCGCTCAAGATCAACCGCGTATTTGCCGTGATACTGAGGTTTGTCTTTGAGAAACATCCAACCGATGTGGGCGTACCAGAAACCGTTATTGATGTTGTAAGGATCTTCATCGGTATCGACTTTAAAGTGATGGCGTCTGTGGTCGGTCGCCCACTGAAGAACTGTTCCTTGAAAGGCACCTGTACCAAAAAATAAAAGAAGTAGTTGCAAGACCGGATGAGCTTCGTAACTGCGATGAGCAAAATAGCGATGGTAACCAACTGTGATGCTCAGATTATTTAGAGAAAATAAAACAACGAACGCAATCGACATCGCCCAAGTCAGCGGGTGATCGTAAAAATAAATTGGAACGAGAATAAGTGCAAACAGCGGAGTGAGACCCAGAAACAGAATTGCTTTCCAGTTCAGGCCTAAAGTCCGAGCGTTGGCTCGCACATATTGAACGATATTTTTTTTTCCAGCTTGGCTCGGAATTTGGCTCATGAGTACCTCTTAAACATTGTCTATGTGATCTTTTAATCTTAAACTTTTTTTCGGCTAAACAATAGTGAAAACTAAAGCAAAACTGAAAAATTACATTCGAGCTTTTGCACCCGGAGCAGCTCAAGCAAATTTCTGGACGGCAAATCTATGGGAGAAGACATGAAAAGAATCGTGAATGAGACGGGTGTATCGACCGAGACTTAAGCACCGAGTCGAATCAAACAGAAAATTTTGATCAGCGTCTCATATTGAGTTGAATCAGTAAGACTCGCAGGGCATAAAGAGTCATGACCCGTACTCCGACGATCCTGTTTTCTGTCTGTTTCTTTTGTCTCATAAGCCTCGCGCGCGCCGAGGCTCCTCCCCAAGATGTTCGTATTGTTTTTATCGGTGACTCGATCACTGCCGGGTACGGAGTGCTTAAAGAAGAATCTTTTCCTGAGAGGCTAGAGCAATTGCTTGGCAAGCGCGAAAGCGAAAAGAATATTCATTTGGTTGTCACTAACGCCGGAATCTCGGGCAGTCTATCGTCGAGCGCCGTCTCTCGTGTTCGGTATTATATGAAATTGAAACCACAAATCATTGTTCTCGAACTCGGCGGAAACGACGGACTGAAAGGAACAGACTCAGCATACGTTCGAAAAAATTTGTCCGAAGCGATCGATTTGGCACGTGCGAGTAAGATCAAAGTTTTGCTGATTGGAATGCAAATTTATTCGAACTTTGGCGACACCTACACGAGGTCTTTTGCAAAAATTTATTCGGATATTGCCCAGGAGAAAAAAGTAGAGCTCATGCCTTTTTTATTAGAAGGTGTCGCGCTCGATAAAAATCTCCATCGAGACGGTCAGCCGGTCTACGTTTCTTTGGAGCAAGGTTTTTCGGAGCGATGGGGCATTCACCTCGGCGACAAACTTTCTTTTGACGTCGCGGGAGTTCCAATTGAGGCGATCGTAAGGAACCTGAGAGTCGTTCGTTGGAGTGACTTCAATCCCAATTTCTATTTCGAATTTCAGGGTGGGATTCTTGATGACGCTCCTAAAACCTGGCTCGCCGATCTTCAGCTCGGTGATTCGGACGAGACGAGCCGTTTTGAAAATATTTTGATCTAAAAGTTTTCGGATATTTCGGTCATCGATATTCGTAAGAGCATCGCCGAGATTACTGAGATTGTAGGGGCGTTGATTATCCCGGCAGGACTCTTAACGGGACTTTCGGCGATCTTAAGCCTTTTGATTTTAGGATTTGTCATCTGGCATCACCTTCTTTCGAGAAGTGATGAGATTGAAATTGTTAAAATTTTAGGAAAAGGGCCTCGCCAAGTGGCGCTGCTTTTCATTGCCGAGTACATGATTCTGACTTTATGCGCGTTGATCACGGGTTCGGCAGCAGGACTAGGTATTGCCTATTACATTTGCCGCAGGTTTTTGAAGGTCGAAGTGGTCTTTGCCTGGAGCGCAATGCTGATCTCAACCTCAGCCCTTTTGATTGTGATGTTTCTGATCTGTTTTTTCTTGGTTTCTCGTATGATGCGAAAAGACCATGTCGGTGGAGTTCGCTCCTAAACTCGCTTGCAAGTGATTGCAGTTGAGCATATAATTTGCTTTGTTGATTTTTAGAAAAGGTAGCTTTCATGCAAAAGATTTCAAATCAGGTCTGGATGTTTTTATCTCTCGTAGGCTTCGCTGTCTGCATGAGATTTTTACCCCATTTGTTTAACGTGACTCCGATCATGGCAGTAGCTTTACTCAGCGGCTTTCATTTTCGTAATAAAAGCGCTGCAGTTTTAGTTCCGCTGACGGCTATGTTTGTTTCTGATATTTTTATTGGACTGCATTCTTTATTATTTTTTATTTATGCTCCCATCGTGATTTCGGTATTCTTAGGAAGTTGGATGAAGTCGCGAAATCCAGTAAAGGCGTGGCCCGTTAAGCAAAGTCTCGCGCTTTCGATTCTGGGTTCGGGTTTGTTTTTTGTGATTTCAAATCTTGGAGTATTCTTTCTTTCAGGAATGTATCCGCTCAATTCTCTTGGACTAACTGAATGCTACGTTGCGGCTCTGCCGTTTTTTGAGAGATCGCTTCTTGGTGATTTGATGTTTACTTCGGTTCTTTTTTCTATTTACGCATTTGTTCGACAAACTTATCCAAATGCTTTTGGATCAAGGGAGCTACGTCATGGCTGATAAAAATGATGTATGGGGCGACAACGCTCCCGGAAAATATTTCGTCGATAAGACTTGCATCACGTGCGACGCATGCTGTATTTCAGCGCCAAATAATTTTAAGATGAATGAAGATGACGGACACGCGTTTTTGAATCGCCAGCCTGGGTCTCCTGAAGAAGAGGACCAGTGTAAGGAAGCGATGGAAGGATGCCCTGTTGAGGCTATTGGAACTAAGTAGGTATCCATTTTTTTTCGGATGTGATTAGTCGAAAGCCTCATAAATGATATTTGTGGGGCTAATGCCTTCGGCCGTAAGCTTGTCTTTGGTGTGTTTGATCATCATGCCATTTCCGCACATATAAAAATCTGTAGGAGTTTTATCGTAACCTAAGTGATTGATTTGGTTTTGGACGTAGCCTTTCAGGCCCTTCCATTCTTCGTTTGGTTGCGACAGGACATAGGCGTAATTGAAATTTTTGAAATCTTTTTGTACGGCTTTGAGCTCTTCTTCAAAGTAGATATTGTCGTGTGAAGTCAGACCCATGAAAAATGAAATATCTTTTTCTCGGAGGAGTTCGGCGTGACTCTTAATGAAGCAGATATGCTGAGCGACTCCTGAACCTGTGCAGAGAAAAATGATTTGGTCTGCGACGGGTTCTTTCAAAAAGACTTTTCCGAACGGGCCAGTGAATTGAATTTCTTGGTTTTGCTCGAGCTTCCAGACGTATTCGCTCGCGATTCCGGCTTTGACGTATTTGAAAATGAGCTTGAGTAGAGATTTTTCTTTATCACTCGATGCGATCGAGTAAGCGCGGAGAATCGGCTTGGTTTGGCCAGGGACGTGAAGCATCAAAAACTGGCCGGCCCGAAAACTAAATTCGGTCGGTTCTAAGAGGCGAATCCAGAGCTCACGGATATCATTGGTGTGATCGACGATCTTCTCAATAATAGACTTATAGATCACTCGCTTTTTAGGCTGACCTTCAGTCATGAGCGAGATCTCTTTTGAATCACTTCGTACTGATGACCCTGAAGCTGTTTACGACCTTTCACAGATGGATTTCTTCGGTAGTGGTGCTCGCAGTTTTTTGAACATGTCTGAAGATTTTCTTCAGGCATGCACCTCTCACAAATCCAAGCATCGTGGTCACACTTTCGGCAAGCAATTTTGTTTGCCGATGGCTGACCGCAATGAGGACACATCTTAAAATTCTGCGAAGGCTTTAAATTTTGGTCAACCGCGACACGGTGATCGAAGACAAAGCATTCGCCCTCAAATTTTTGATTCGGAAATTCTTCGATGTATTTGAGAATTCCGCCATCGAGTTGAAAAACATTTTCAAATCCTCGAGCTTGCATTTCGATGATCGCTTTTTCGCAGCGAATGCCTCCGGTGCAGTAGATCAAAACTTTTTTGTCTTTCGAAACTTGCACCGATTTTAAGTACTCCGGAAATTCATTGAATTCGTTCAATTTAGGATCGACCGCGTTTGCGAACTTTCCGATTTTAGTTTCGTACCAATTGCGGGTGTCGAGCACAAGAATGTCTTCTTCTTTGAGGGCTTCATTCCATTCGGTAGGCGAGAGATGATTGTTTTTAGCTCCCGGTAAAATATCGGGTTTACCGAGCGAAACGATTTCGTCTCTAACTTTGATTTTGAATCTCTTAAAGGGAGCAAAATCCGACCGACTTTCTTTAATGTCGATGGTTGGCAAACAGAGCAAAATTTGAATGTCTTTCATGAACTTGTCGAGACCATGCTTGGATCCGCTGATGGTGGCGTTAATGCCCTCTGGTCCGAAGATGATGAGTCCTTCGAGATCATTTTCGAGGCCAAAAGATTCAATTTTTTCGACCATCGAATCGATGTTGGCAGTCGCCAAAGCTAAAAACTTATAGAATGTGTAAACGCTCAAAATGGGGCGAGGTGACGAAGCTGTCATAGGATTAGACCTCCAAAGCCTAGCTATACAGTGATCTGAAAACCTCCCCAACTTAGTTGAAAACCACACTCCGAGTCAAGAAATCGAGACAAAGATGCACAAAGTATCAGCATCTTTAAGAAAAAAGACCCCAGCTCTTGGGGCTTAAAAACCCATTTTTAAATATAAATCTATTTATTTTCTAAGAAAGTTCGGGTTTAGTATCAAACTAATCTTGGATAGCTCTAAGGAGAAGTCGCAAATCCCCGATTCGTGATTGAAAAACGAACCGAAAAGTGAGCTTTATCCACGTCATCCACAGGTTTATAAACAAAATAGGTTTATAAATGAATTCTGTGTACTTCATCGATATCTTTTTTCGATTGCGTTGGTAGAGATACAAAGTGTAGTGGCGGTTTTTGTGACAGG
>JAYTQQ010000146.1:0-23291 GCA_043746635.1 Bdellovibrionales bacterium
ACCGAACCAGAATGCCTGATCCAATTGATTAATTGTTCGAGCCACTCTATGCGTTCTGCGAGCGACGCTTTCGGATTGGCTATCTCTAAAATATACGAAAGGTCGGCGCGATTATCGGTGTAGGTTGTCCATCTCTGGATCCACCCGCGAATATTTCTGAAAGTTCCCATGAGTCAATTAGAACACCGATTTTTACAGAGGTCGAGACATAAAGCTGGGCCTATGTCGATCATTCGATCGACTAGATTCGGGGCTGTCCAAAAGAAATGACTTAAATAAGTGCAATGCCTTCTTTAATCTATTTGGTAAGCAAAAAAAATATTATAGATAACAGACAAAAGGGGCTTTTGGTGAAAAGGATTTTCCGTTTCGTTTTTTTTGTTGCGTGTTTTGCAATGCTCGGAGCGCATCCATCCGAACGTATTTTGTGCCGTGGCTTTTTGCCCGAAAATGATTTCAGTATTCCGGTTGGATTTACCGATGGCGGACTCAGTCTCGATCAATGGGCCTCTCTGCTTAATAAATATGAATATATTTATTATCCAATGATGGCCCTCCAGTATCATGTTGGATTGCGTCCGGGTTGTTGGTTTAAGGCAGACCCGGTGGACCAAGCCGCCGTCGTCTTGAAGCAGTAAACTTTGGATTTTTCAGCATCTTCACTCATTGCTTCATTTATCTTTAGCGTGATTGGTCTCTACGTTTTTCGGCAAGGAAAAAAAGAGGCAAACGGGACGCAAATGTTTACAGGTCTCATCCTCATGGGCTATAGTTATTTGACTCCGACGCCACTGTTCACTTGGGGCGTAGGCGTTGCACTCTGCGGTGTCGCCTACTATTATCGTTAAAAAAGGATCATCCAAATGTACCGTGAATCTACCCAAGATATCGAAGTCGAAGTCGTACCTGAATATTTAGCCGCCGAATCTGCCCCGCAAATCTCACAATTTGTTTTTGCCTACCACATCACCATCACAAATAAGGGTGAGTCCGAAGTTCAATTAATAAATCGCCACTGGATCATCACAGACGGCGAAGGCGTTGTTCAAGAAGTAAAAGGTGAAGGAGTTGTGGGCGAGCAGCCAAGACTTGGTCCCGGTCAAACTCATAAGTATTCAAGTTTTTGTCCGCTCAGCACTCCCACCGGAAATATGCGCGGCTCTTTTGAGATGATCACGCAAAAAGGTAAAAAGTTTGATGTTCAGATCCCACTCTTTTTTCTACGCGATTTGAGTTTGATGCATTAGTTCGGGAAGCCAGATCACCAGAGACTATGGCCGGTGACGCTGAGCTTAGTGGCAAGCTGGTCAAGATCCGCCGAAGCGGGTTGACGTGAAATACCTTCGGCGACCATTTTCTTCGCTGAAACAAAATCGTTCTTTTCAACATAAAAATTCATCAAGCCGATGAAGGCCGACGGATCAGTTTTATCGATGACCGAAAGTTGATTCCAGTTGGACCGGTGACGAGAACCAAGCCTTTGGTACTGTCTGCAATTGAATAAATACTTTCGGGTAAATTCCGCGCAACTGATAATAAGCATTCGCCCGAAATCGGCCAACAGCTTGATAGATGCAAGTCTGAAGCGTTTTGATCAATCATCAGTCTAAAAAGATCATCGAGTTTAGCCAAGTTATGAGCCTAGAGGAATGATTACTTGAAATCAAACCTAATCAGAATAAGAATACGTTAAATATAACTATGGAGGTCTTCAAAAATGAAACTATATCTCAGTGCTCTCGTCAGTGTAATTATGTGTCTTCTCATTTTGGTTGGAGCGAGTGGTTGCGTTTCGGCATCTAAGCACCGCGAAGAAATGTAGGGTCTACAAACTCAAATCGACAAATCAAAGGCCGACAACGATAAGGCAAAGCTAGATAACCAAACTCTCATGACCGAAAATTCTCAGCTTCAAGAAAAACTTCTTGCCACGGCAAAAGATCGCGGCCAGTTAAAATCAACACTCGATGATATGAAAAAAGCGATGGACGAAATGAAACGGCGACAGGCTGAACAGAAAAAACGTCTTCAAGAATTTTCTGACTTAACCAATCGCTTTAAAAAACTAACCGACTCCGGTACCATTTCCGTTAAAATCATTGACGGAAAAATGGTCGTAAGTCTCGGTTCCGACGTTTTATTTAGCTCAGGGTCTGCAAAGCTCTCGCCCGCAGGACGAGACGCCATTAAAGAAGTCACCACCCAGCTTGCGGCTATTGCCGGCAAGAAATATCAAATTGAGGGTCACACCGACAATGTTCCGATAGCGACAGCGGTCTTTCCTTCGAACTGGGAACTTGCATCGGCGCGTGCTTTGACAGTGACAAAAGCGATGATCGAATCTGGCTTGCCCGCAGAACGCGTGAGCGCCGCAAGCTTTGGTGATACTCAACCAGTTAAGCCGAATGATACTGTCGAGGGTAAAGCCGCCAATCGCCGAATCGCTATCGTCGTCGTTCCTGATCTGTCTTCTTTACCTGGGTACGACGAGCTCAATAAATTAGGAAGCGAAAATTAGTTCTTCCATTTAGGTTCGAATTTTGCGAACGAATCGCTCAGTGTTTTTAAGAGTGCAGATTTATCCTCTGCACTCGCAAAAGAAGTTTCAATTGAATTCATCGCCATTTTCTTAAGTTCTGAGTACGTGACATCCGTATCTTGAATAGCGATTTCGCATTCGTGATTAATATCCACTTCAAAAATTCCTTCGTCGTCAGTTGATAAACTCACCGGAAGCCCAAGTCTCAAATATTTAAGGTAGGGATGCGCACTCAGTTTCTGAACACTCGTGAGTCGCAAGTTGCTAGAGAGATTCGTTTCGATCGGCATTTTAATTTTTGAAGCGTATTCGAGAGCAACAACATCATTTTCGAGCAGGACTCCGTGCCCTAATCTTTCGGCTCCAAGAATCATCGCATCTCTCGGATTACGTGCGTCTCCTAGTTCTCCGGCGTGCATCGTTCGGTGCAGATTTGTTTTTCTGTGAAGTTTTGCCGATAGGGCTTCGCCGTAAAGAAGTTGACCCTTTTCTAAGGCGGAATTTGAATCTTCGTTATCGAGAAGATCAATTCCGACGAGGTAAGGACTAGGACTGAGGGCTAAAGTCTTCTGCCATTTGCGTTCGATTTCTTCGATTGGTTCGGCCCGATTAAAAGAACGATTCATGCGAACGTAGACGTGCGTTTCTTTCTCAATCCTTTCGACCAGAGCGAGCGTTTCGGCATCAACGTGCCCGGTGAATTCTACGTAAAGGACTCGTTCTCGTCGTGCTTGCTTCACGAACTCTTCAATCGCTTCGGTGTAAATACTCAGTTCTGGAGTCAGAAGGCCGATGAAATGAAAGACGGCATTAAATCTCGAAAATTCTTGATGGCCTTTCGGTAAAAGTAAAAAACTTTCAAACTTTTTCTGGTCTTTGAGCGAAAGCTGAGTAAATCTTTTTTCGGTCGAGAGAGACGTGATCCATGAAATTTCTTCCGGAGAAAGAGTTGCCTTAGCCACCTTCATATTTTCTAAGAAATCTTTTGGATGAATCAGAGGGTTTTGGGTTTGCAGGAGATGATGGATGCTCTTTGCGTTGAGCGTTCCAGAAGGATGAACGTGAAGCATTCCTCCTTTGGGAAGAGCCGAACAAAACTTTTTGATCTGATGCTTTCTTTTAATCGTGTCGAGCTGAATGACCGAATCCCGTAGGGCAAGCTGTCGAGAATCATCGATGCGCTTTTCTTGTTCGGCTTTGAGCTCAGCAAGATCGGCCGGCAAGATTGCGTATCCACCTTGAAGCTGAATGCGTTTCTCCCAGTCTGCACGCGTAATCGGTTTTTTCTCGAGCGGAATCGTTGGATCATCTATTCTTTGAAGAAGGAGAGTCCTTGCCGCCGTGTAGTTCGACCACTGAGCAGCGAGCTTTTCTTTGAGCGAATGTTTTTGCGGTATATTTGAGCACGAGGTCAAGATTGATAGAAACAGACCCGTGCATAAATATTTTTGAATCATTCTTAAAGCTAACTCAGAAACTTTATGAGAACAATAAAATTTCTGAGTTTAAGAAATTAAGGTTGCGCAGGATTACAGCTCGTTGTTGAGTTCACGGCACACAAAATATCTTGCGGAAGTGCAGGCAAAACCGGAACTGTTTGAAAAACTGGATCATAATTAAAAGTGAATTCTCCGAGAGAGAATTCGGCACTCTCAGCCACGATCACTCCCGTTGTCGTACCGAGATAGCGACTATGAATGAGAGGTGCGTTGAGCAGCAGATGTTGAAAATCAATTTTGACTCGAGATTGACCAGCTGCTGATTTCGCAGTCGGAAGACCTGCAGTCAAACGTGAAGCATCCGGAAGTAAATTTGTCCCGATGACCATACCTTCATTTAAGATCGACTGCGCATATGACATATAAGCTGAAGGCGTTTGCGCAGATCTTATCACGAGATTCGTTCTGATGTCGCCAAGGAGGCGTTCTTGAAGCGGATTGCTGGATTGAGCTTCGCCTGCACCATTCACGACTGTGCCATCAATACCAACACCTAAGATAATAGAAGTGCTACTTGAGATTTGCAAGTTATCAGTCGGATCAGCGGTGACTCCAGAATTGAAGTAAGTGATCGGACCTTCGATAAAGACCGAACCAGTGACGTAGAGTCGGCAACCTTTATTCTCTGCACTTACGTTGAGATTTTTGAGGAGGAGAGTCCCGTTGATGATCACATCTTTGCCTGAACATTCAACCGTGCCAGTGTTCGTGATGTAACTACCATTGGTTCCGCTCGCAACACTAAAGCCCGTGAGTCCAGTCGATAGTGCTCCAAATTCTTGAACCCATGGTGCCGCTTGGTTGTTCGGCACCAGGGCCAGAATCTCTTTTGAAGTCGGCGCTCCAATATAAATGAAATTTTGTTCTTGAACCGCCGATGCACCAGAAGGAGGCGTCACGTAAGTCGTGAGAGCAAGATTGGTCGGAGCGGGACGACCCCAATAAGAATATGTCCAGCCCGAATCCCAATCTTTGATTGTGTTGAGGTTTAAGTAGTTCGCGATACTCATTGGAAGTTGAGGCATCGGCGCCCCGCTTGCAAGTCCTGCCATCGCTGAACTATTCGGAACATTTCCGACAGGGATGATGATCTGACCTTGCACTTGAGCAATCGACTGCCAGCTCGTTGGAAGATAATGGTTGTTACCATACTTCGTTTGATCGCCATTTTGATTCATGAACCAAGAATTTCCGTAACCGAAATCTGTTACGACATTCGCTTTGATATTTGCGTGGCAAGCTAAACAACTAATGTCTCGAACTGCAAGTGCCGGTTGAAATTGCCGAATGGTCCCCGCAGTACCGGGTGCCGAAGGGTTTGAAGGCGTTGAAGGCGTTGTGGGCCCTTGTATGGGAGTGCCATTCGCAGAGAGTCCCGCTGGGGCAGCCTCAGTAAAAGCAACTTTACTACAGTTTTGGTAAGCTGCTGACATTCCGCCTACGACAAAAAGCGAAACGATGACTCTGGTTTTTATATTTAATTGAAATTTCATAGGTGCCCCCTACGAACTTAGTAATGCACGGCTTGTGCCGCGTATAGGGTGGATAGAGTCTAGTTAAGTGACATGTTCGTGATACACGTCAACAAAGTCTACAAATTCTCAAAAATTAAATTTTTTTGTTTCATAACGAGACAGGATGAAAAGCAGGGACTTTTGTAGTGATCCCCGCGTGTGAAGTTAATTCTTTGTTAACGCCTGAAGCAGAAATCCTGACCATTGAGGTGCGGCCATGCACCCTTCAAGCTGAATCACTGCAGTCGCCGCTCTAGCATTGACTCTGTTCGAAAAGTCGATAGCGTATGTAAGAGGGAGAAAAAATGAAAAATATTTTAATGTTCATGATCGTTTTTGGCGCAGGATTTGCCTATGCAGATCAATCCACAAAGTTGGTTTGTATCTCTTGGATGGATCTTAAAACTGAAATTCAAGAAGTTCCGATTAATGAATACGCAATGGCCGAGATTAATTTTGTACAAGGGGACTGGTCGTACCATGCTGACGTCATCGAAGGTAAACTCAATGCAATTAATCTCATGTATCAACCACTCGAGATCGAAACTCAGGCGGATGCCGATGTCTACCCTTTAGATCGCCTTTCAACGTCACTGATCATTCATGACTCCAAAGCTACGCTTGATTGCGATATCCGATCTGCAAATCAACCAGCTGCCAAGAACAAATGATGGAGAGCGGAGTTATTTCTGTCCGATAATCCGGAATATAAATTCATTGCGACTCTTAAGCTCGAAACATCTGGCCGGGCCGGAAAGACAGTTACGGTCGTAGATCAATTGCCGAAGCAAGAAATCTTTTTGAGAGAGCTCACATCCGAACTTAAAAAAAAATGTGGTTCTGGCGGAACCTATTCGCTTGAGAAAAAAGAAGGGATGATCGAAATTCAAGGCGACAAAAGAAATCTTATCTCGCAGATACTCACCCAAAAAGGCATGAAATTTAAAACCAAATAATTAATGAGCGGCAACCGGAGTGGCCGGCGGAGTCGCTGGTACAGCCATATAATACATGCAAAACCCAATCGACTGTGTACTCACAGTTGACTTCGTAACGACATAGCCACTTCTCTCGATGTTTAGGTTCGTTGTGTGCGTCGGCGAACTTACCAACTCATTCAAATTAAATTTAAAAATAATATGCTGAAGTTTTGTTGTGTAAACGAGAAAAACCTTCAAAGTCGCATCTACATCCGAATCAACCAT
Source organism: Bdellovibrionales bacterium (assembly GCA_043746635.1). Taxonomy (GTDB): domain Bacteria; phylum Bdellovibrionota; class Bdellovibrionia; order Bdellovibrionales; family JAMPXM01; genus JAYTQQ01. The sequence goes on from JAYTQQ010000146.1 coordinate 6,758, forward strand.
ATAAAGCGGAATATTTTGGACAATGTAGGTCGAGTATCCATTCGTATCCGGAGCCGATACCAGTTCTCGCCACTTAAAATTATCATAAATACCATCAAAGCATCTCGGCGAGAATTGATTGATCATGCGATGAACAGAACCCAATTCATTCACATTGGCACCGTTCGGTTCGCTCCATGTCCATTGAAATACGGGGGCTGCCTGCGCAATCTTCGGTAAATCAGCATTCATCGCGGCGCTTTCATTTTTAAGGAACTCAGGTTGAATCATGAGGTCAGCACTCTGTTGGCTGTTCTTTCCGTTCACGACCTTGCATCCGGTCGCCGAAAACATTTTGAGCCCAAGCTCCGGCGAATCGACGCAGCTCAAATTAATTCCGCCTGCGACATCCAGAGCGTTTCGGTATTGATTAATGTGTGCGAAATATCTCGGATCTCCGCCTTCCGCAATTTCGGCCTCAAAATCAGGATCTAACTTAACTTTATCGACAAATTCATTAATCACTCCTCTTAATCGATACGAGGAGTCCAAGATGGGAGATCCTGAGTTTCCGTGGATAATCTTACAATTACTAAAACTTACAACCGGATCGGTCGCAACAGCATAAACATCGTAAATAAAAGGGTTGGCATCCGCCACGCAAGTTTGTTCACGAATCGTTGAGACCAATTTTCTATCTTGATTCGGATCAGTTACGATGACATGAAAACTTTGTCCCGGAGAAATGCCGGCTGCATCTATCCCGAAAGGAAGAATCCGAGGATCCTTCGTCGCAAATGCGGGACGCGTTCGTTTCATTTTTAAAACTGCATAGTCGCGTTGGTGCTCGGCGCCTTCAACGTACTCGTTAGGTACCGACAAAACGGTATCGCACTCGAAAATATCCGATTTATTGGACGAGCCATGTTTCAGCAACAAAAATTGCACGCGGCCAGCGCATGAAGCGCCGCGATGGGCAAATTCGGCTACGATGCAGTGGCGATTCGTGATCGCGATATCATCGGCGACAATCGAGAAAGTACACACAGAAATTTCAAGCGTATGGGGAGCGCTGTAAATGAGAGTTCCGACATTTTCTGGGCAAGAGCCAGGGGTCACGCAGAGTAAAGTGTACTGGGCCGCCGCATTGACGGCCTCGGTTTCCGAAGCAAAGGCGTAAGTCGTTTTGCCGCCTTCGTTCGTTATCGAAATCGGTTCGCCGTACTGTGGTTTCGAACAGCTTGCTAAAAAAATAGATACTAAGAAAAAGACGGACTTCATTATGGCTATTTAAACTGCAGACTAGATGCCATGGCCTACCCAAACACCGAGGGCTGCAAATGAAATCTCCCTGAAATTCTTACTCTAAGCGAGGCGCCGGAGCGGCACAATTCAGAGCCTGTTCCCAATGAAATCCAGATCCTGGAGTCTGACAGCAAGTCAAAATCAACTTCTTTTCTCCGGGAGCCGAGCACGTTCCGGATTCGCCTTTTTGGTAGGACTCAAAGCAGCTTTGACCCTCGTATAACGAACAATCCGGATAGATCACATGATCGACCGAGGACGAAACTTCGGCCGTAAAATTATCGCTCGAAGGCAAGATCACGTCCCAAGTTCCGATACTCGTCGCCTGGTTTCCGCGAGCGGTCAAATTCTGATGATCACCAAATTTCTGCTCATTCAAAAACACCGAAACGATTTCTGGAGAATTCATTGCATCGCAGGCCGTATTGTCGACAAACACCGAATTTCCCGAAGCTCTCATAAAAGGCAGAATCGAATTTGCGAGATAATCGATAAAATGTTTTGAATCATCCCAGTGGCCGACATAGCCGATATTTAAGCTTTGAGTACTCACCGGCTTTTGCAGGCTTAAATAACTTGTGTCTTCTAAAATCACTTTTTTCAAATTGCAATGGCTTTGCCTACGCAACCAAATCTCGCAGCCGATAGCGAACAGTTTCGTCTGACTACTCGGCCAAACTCCGGTCTCGCAGTAGCAAGCCTTCGAAGACGAGGCCTCAATCTCCGCACTAAAATCTTGTGCAAAAACGCTCATTGAATAGAAAAAAATAAACAAAAAAATGCGAATCATAAATCCTCCGTGATTTAAAAAACAGATTTCGAAGTATCAAAAGCTTTTTCCCATTTCGAAATAACGATCGTTGCCACACCATTGCCGATCAAATTCGTGATGGCGCGTGCTTCGGACATAAAACGGTCTACTCCAAGAACGAGAGCCATGCCCTCGACGGGCAAAACATGCGTCAATGAAAGTGTTGCGGCCAGCGTAATAAATCCGCTTCCGGTCACGCCCGCAGCGCCTTTAGAGGTCAGCATTAATACAAACAGAATCGAAATTTGCTGGCCCAAACTCAAATGAACAGCGTAAGCCTGCGCGATAAAAAGCGTTGCCATCGACATATAAATTGAGGTTCCATCCAAATTGAATGAGTAACCAGCCGGCACAACTAAACCAACAATATGTTCCGGACATCCCATTCCTTCGAGTTTAGAAATCAAGCGGGGGAGTGCGGACTCCGAAGACGAAGTTCCTAAAACCAAAAATATCTCTTCGCGGATATAAACTAAAAAATTCCAGAGCCCGACATCAAAAAACTTCAGAATACTTCCAAGAACCAAAACAATAAATAAACCCATGGTCAGATAAACCGCACCCATGAGATGGGCGAGAGACGACAAGCTCGACAGACCAAATTTTCCGATCGTGAAAGCCATTGCGCCCAGAGCACCGAGTGGTGCGAGATACATGATAAACTCAATCATCTTAAAAAATATTTTCTGGAGGTTCTGAAGCCAGGCCTGCAACGGGGCGCCCGTCGGTCCCATTGCGCTTAAGGCAATTCCGAATAAAACCGCAACTAAAAGAACCTGCAAGATATTGCCAGAAGCTAAGGCGCCGAAAAAACTTTCCGGAATCACGCTCAGAGAAACCACGCCGCCCGTCGATGCCGCTGTGACGGCGTTGCTCGAAGAAACTACCGCTCCTGCCGTTGAAACACCAGCACCCGGGCGCAGCACATTTACGACGATCAAGCCAAGAGCCAAGGCCAAGGTCGTTACGACCTCAAAATACACAAGTGCCTTGAGTCCAAGTCTTCCGACGTTGCGCAAATTGCCGGAGCCGCGAATGCCGGTACTGATACTCAAAAATATAATAGGCGGGATCAGCATCTTGACGAGACCGATAAAAATATCACCGAGAAATTTAAGTTTGATTCCGTTTTCTGGAGAAAGAAAGCCAATCAAGGCGCCGATAAGGATCGCTACGAAAACATGAAAACTTTTATGCTTAAGAACATTTTGGATATTCACCTAAGAATAGATTTGCGAACAATCACCGAGAGGTCAACGGGCTCAGCCCAAACTAGACCCCGCCAGCGTTTCAAATCGCTCGGTGTAACGTCTGAGATCGAGCCTCACTTTTAAAATGCGCAGCATGTGAAAAATACCACCTAGTTTACGGTGCAAGAAAATCAAATTCTTTGGCGGAGGAGAAAACTTGAGAGCGCCCACTAATTCTTTCGAAAGACGTTGCATATTTCGAACGTAAGAAGCATCACTAAAATCATATTCTGGCAAAGTGATCGGATGAATGCTCTCAAACATCAAAGCGCAAAAAACTTTTTGGGCTGCTGCCGATTCGCGAGGATCGATTAGTTTCATTTCGATCGCAATTCGCAAGACAGCGGCTTCGTCACGAGACAAAACAGCCACGATTAACTTCGAATACTGAACCCGAAATTCAAGATCGTAAGTCTTCGTTGCTCCAAAATCGAGAAGCACTAATTCACGAGCTTCTGGCCGCAATAAAAAATTTCCTAAATTAGGATCTGTCTGCACCAGGCCCCAGTCACAAAATTCACGTGTATAAATATCGAGAATCAAATGCCCAAAATATTTTCGCAGCTCAAGATCTTCGTTAGAGGATCGCATCAACTGAGGAAGCGTGACGCCGCTTTCATAGCTCATGCACAGCACGCGTGACGAACTGTAATTCAGCAAAACTTCAGGGATCACTACCGACGATAAAACCTGAGCTTTCTCCCGGTACTCACGCAAAAATTCAGCCTCCTGCAAGTAATCGGTTTCTTGAGAGAAAATCTCACCGAACTCGCCAATGATGCCGTCGAGATCGACTTGTTTACGCATGAGAACCGCGACCGCCTTCAGCACTTGTCCTAAAACTTTGATGTCGGAGTGAATCGATTCTTGAATTCCTGGGTACTGAACCTTCAGGACAACGTCTCGATCAAAAAGTCTTGCACGGTGAACTTGTCCGATGCTTGCGGCTGCCAGTGGAATTTCTGAAATAAAAGAAAATTCTTTTTTCTTTTCGTCGAGCTCTTGCGCCAGTATTGAATCAATGACCGAAAAGTCCATGAAAGAAGCTTCGCTTTGAAGTTGTTCAAGCACCTGACAAACTTCGTCAGGTAAATAATCACGAGCTTCTAGCGCGAGCATTTGTCCGAGTTTCATCGCCGCACCTTTGAGATGTCCCAGTTCCTTAACGAGAGTCTGCGCTTGCTTCAACCGAACCAGGGGGCTGTCGTCTCCACTCAGGCGGGAGGCGACTTCTTTCGAGGCGAGCGATCCGACCATTTTGAAAAGTGAAGCCGACCTTTGGAACGCCGATCTTGGAGGGGCTTTGCTCACGGCTCAACTCCTATGGATGAAACGGCCGCAAAACAAGAAATAAGATCGTTTCCTTCGGTGAGAGCTTCAAGTGCACCTCTCGCTCCCACAGTCATCGCTTGCATCTCGGCCATTCGAGAAGCCTGAATTCGAAAATCACCACGGGGCGCGCGTTTCACCAAAGATTGGGCTGCCTCAATTTCGAAGAGCATCACGCGCTCTCGACCTCGAAGAACGTTCAAGATCACGCTGGTCACGTCTGCGTTGGCGCGGTAATAGACCGTACGCTTCGGGCCCCTGCTATCTTCTTCGATCACCTTGTATTTTAAAAGTTCGGCGACCGAAAAGCTCAGTAAAGTTTTTGAAACACCGAGGCGTTTGCAAAGCTCTGTCGCCGAGAGGGGATCTTGCGACAAATACAGCAAAGTCCATATTTTGCCGTGAATTTTTTTAAATCCCCAGTATTCGATAAATTGTCCGACGCAGTCGGCGAGCTGAAAGATTTCGGAAGCGATAGTAGGTCTCATGAAGGCGCTCCACGTAAAGACTTGTATTCGAAGCCTAAAATGTTTCATATTAAAACTCAACGGAGGATTTCAAATGACCAACAACGACATCTCTCAAATTCCACTCGAAACCATTGCAGGCAAGGCTCTTCCTTTTTCGGAAATGAAGTCCAAAGTTTTGCTTTTTGTAAACACTGCGTCTGAGTGTGGTTACACCAAGCAATACAAGGGGCTCGAGGCTCTTTACGAAAAATATAAAGATCAAGGGCTCGTCGTGATCGGTGTTCCGTGCAATCAGTTTGGCGATCAAGAACCTGGCACTGAGAAAGAAATCAAAGCTTTCTGCGAAATGAAATTTGGAGTGCAATTTCCGATGCTGATGAAAGCCGATGTAAAAGGTGCGAAACAACATCCGCTTTATAAATTTTTGATCGATCATTCGACCGATAAAGACGAAATTAAATGGAACTTTGAAAAATTTCTCGTCGGAAAAGACGGCAAAGTGCTTCATCGTTACAAATCGGGAGTGGAGCCCGCAGAGCTCATGGTTCCGATTGAAAAAGCCCTGGCGAATTAGGTGCTGAAGGTCACCGCGATCAAGTGTGAAGTCTTTCGTGCAAACGCTAGCCTCGTTGAATACGTGATCCGTCACGTGTCTGACCTTGAGCGAAAAATTCTTGTGGTTACATCGAAAATCGTGAGCCTTGCAGAAAAACAAAAAGCACCGGCCGAGACCGATAAAACGCTGCTCATCAAAACCGAAGCCGATCTCTATTTAGGAGAGCTCGGCTATGGCTGCCATCTTACGATCAAGCACAATCTTTTGATGATTTCGGCCGGCATTGACCAATCGAACTCCGAAGACGGCAATTATCTTTTGCTTCCGAAAAATCCTTTTGAATCGGCTAAAAATCTTCATGCCACCCTTAAAAGACATTTCGGTCTCAAAGAATTTGGCGTTCTCATCACCGACTCAAGAACTTCGCCGCTTCGAGCCGGAGTTCTCGGTTGCGGACTTGCCTGCTTTGGATTTAAGCCTATCGAAAATAGAATAGGCGAAAGCGACCTCTTCGGTCGCAAGCTCAAGATGACCCAACTCAGCCTGATCGACGCGGTTGCCGTGAGTGCGGTGATGATGATGGGCGAATCAAACGAGCAAACTCCGCTCGCGATTGTCGAAGGTGCTCCAGTGACATACACCGAAGACACCCTTGAGTCGGATCTGCACTTTGAAATGTCTGAAGACTTGTATTATCCGATGTATCGAGATTTAATTTCTAAAAAGGAGACCCCATGAATTCGAAAATTATTCTCACCAAAGATGCGCCGGCACCGATCGGCCCTTACTCGCAGGCAGTGCTCTCGAATGGTTTTTTGTTTTGCTCAGGACAAATCGCGATTGATCCAAAATCAGGAGAAGTCATGAAGGGAAGTGTCAGCGAACAGGCCGAGCTCGTCATGAAAAACATCGAAGCACTTCTTAAGGCCTCTTCGCTTCAGTTTGCCGATATCATCAAAACAACTATTTACCTCACCAGCATGAATGATTTTGCCCAGGTAAATGAAGTCTACGGAAAATATTTTAAAAAAAATCCTCCGGCGAGAAGTACGATCGCGGTGGCGGCCCTTCCAAAAGGTGTCAACGTTGAAATCGAAGTGATCGCAAGAACTCATTGAAAACAAGAGTTTTTTTCTTAAGCATTTTTTTGGTCGGAATCTTGGCCGTTTTTCTCTATACCGGAGAGGCGAAAAAGATTTTGAGCCAAAATGTCAACTCGTGGAGTGAAGATGCCACCGGGGATTGCGCGCTCGTTCTCACCGGTGGTCCGAATCGCATTCGCGAAGGCTTTGATTTGCTTGCGCACAAAAGCGTTCAGAAGGTAATTATCTCCGGAGTGAATCCGCTAACGGATCTTAAAGAAATATTTCCGCTGTGGCCTTTTTATCCAGAAGTTCATGAGCAAGACGTTGTGCTTGAAAGGCGTTCGCGCAGTACCTTTGGTAACGCCCAACAGAGTCTTCCGATTATTCAGGCTCTGAGATGCCGGGATGTTATTTTGGTCACATCTCGCATTCACATGTACCGCGCTCTCAGGACGATACAGTCAGAGTTTCCGGCGACGATTAAAATCATACCAAGGGCGGTCGTTGGCCCAACTTTCGATCCCAATTTCTACGATCTAAGTCTTGAAATCATCAAGTGCATTTTCTATTCTCTCTGGGCTTACTAAATCTATATATATTTGCATCTCTAGACTTTGTAAGGATCGTGTTTTTCTTAAAACCTTCCGATCTAATAATATATGACAGGCATTCTAAATTACTTCGATAACGTTGGTAGCCGGCTGATTCGCTCCATCTCGTATACGCTGAGCGTTTTGCAGATGGTGTATTTGGCATTTCGTGCGGCGCTCTTCGATCAAGCTCAGGGTATGCGTTCGATCTTTTCGGTCGTGAGCGCACAGATTTATTTCACCGGTTGGGAGGCAATGCCTCTTATTACCGTACTTGCTCTCGCAAGTGGTGGCATCATTATCTTGCAAAGTACCGCGCAACTCAACCTTATCGGAAACGCTGCCTTCGTCGGAAATCTCATGGTGATGATCATCGTGCGTGAACTGGGTCCTCTCATGACAGCACTCATCGTGATCGCTCGGAGCGGTACGGCCGTGTCGAGCGAAATCGGAAACATGCGAGCTAATCGCGAAATGGAAGCGCTCGAAAGTGTCGGCATCAATCCTTTGAGCTACATCGTCTTCCCAAGAATTTTAGGTGGCGTGATTTCGGTCCTTTGCCTCGCGTTTTATTTTAACGTGATCGCACTCATCGGTGGTTATCTCGTCACCAGATTTGTTCAGGACATGCCCTTTTCGTTCTACGCAGAATCTCTCGCTCAGGCTTTTACATTCGAAGATTTAGAAATTTTTCTTCTCAAAAATTCTTTCAGCGGAATGATCATTTTCGTCGTTTGTTGTTACCAGGGAATGCTCGTGAAGCAGTCGGCCCATGAAGTTCCTCAGGTGACGACCAAAGCCGTTGTGAACAGTATTATTTACGTGACGGGATTTAATCTCACCATCACGACCTTGTTCTACTTAAGCAAGCTCGTTTCGTTGGGGATTGTGTGATCACACTCCTTGAGAAAAAGTTTGAAGAATTTCGCAAGGTGAATTCGGCGTATAAGTCGATCGATCAAATTGAACTCCGCGAAATTGGCCTCAACTACACTTCAAGCGATGATGGTGCTTCTGAAAAGCATAAAGTCGTTTTTGAAAATCTTAATTTTAATTTTAGCGTTGATGATAACTATCTCCTCGAAGGAAGCATGGGATCGGGCAGAAGCTCGCTGATGAAAATATTGGCAGGACTTTTAGTCCCGCAAACGGGATCGTATTTTATTAATGGTGAAGACGTCTTGCAAATGAGCTTTGAAGAATTTTTGCCGTACCGACTTCATATCGGCTACACCTTTGATTATAGCGGTCTCCTCGCGAACCGTACGCTCAAAGATAATTTACTCATCCCACTCATGTACCACAAGCTTGCGACCAGAGAAGAAGCCGAAAAAAGAGTGAACCACCTGCTCGAAGTTTTTAAAATTAACGGCCACGAGAATCAACGGCCGGCTTCTGTTTCGGGTGCGATGAGAAAAGCGACAGTGGTCGCTCGCGGATTTATTTTGAATCCCGAAATGCTCATCATGGACGACCCTTTTGTAGGCCTCAATGATGAGCAGGGTGAAAATATCGTTGAGCTCATCAAAGAGCACCGTGCGACTAAAGGTCTGAGACACGTTTTTTATTCTACGAGATACGAGCGCTTCGTGAAAATGCTCGGTGGTAAGTCGATTGTCGTTGAAAGTTCAAATATAGAAAATGATTTTAAGAGGTCTGCATGAAACTAAAATTCAATAAATTTGAGCGGGTGGCCGGAGTATTCGTACTCTCGGCGGTCGCGAGCGGTATCGCCTTTGGCGTTGGCGTTGCGGTCAAAAAAGGTTGGTTCGAATCAAAGAGAAGTTTCGTCACACAAATTGAGTCTGCTGACGGGATCCATGTCGGAACGCAGGTCGAAATGTCGGGTCTTCGGATCGGAAGCGTCGATGATATCGAACTCAAATCTTCAGACGTGGTCGAGGTTCATTTTCAAATTTCTGAGAGATATTTTCAAAGAGTACGCGAAGACTCATCGGCCCAGCTGATTCGTCCATTTATTATTGGTGAAAAAGTAATGGATATCAGTAGCGGTACGGATGCCAGTCCTCAGATGAAAGAGGGATCGATCATAAAGGCGAGAGAGAGCTTCGATTTCATGGACCTCTTAAGCGGGAAAAAATTGGGACCTTACTTTTCTTCGATGGGTAAAATTTCTGAGAATCTCAAAGTCGTTGCGCAGACGATCTTCGATCAAAAACATCTTGATAGTTTTGTTAGAATGTTTAGCGAACTCAATCCTTTGGTGACTAATATGTCGCAGATGAGCGGGCAGGCTAATATTTTACTCCGTGAAATGAATAAGAAACAGCAGCTCGTGGTCACGCTGAATAATTTAGTCGAGCTAACGACTCAAGTGAATAAAGCGCTGCCGTATTTGACCCAGCAAGGTCCGGTGCTTGCAGAAGATTTCACCAAGATTGCGCATAACATGGCCAAACTCACAGATCAAATGCAAGCGCTTGCGCCCGTAATTCAAGATATCGCTCCTGAAATTCCGGCGGCGAGCCACCGCGCGATCGAAGCATTGAACGAGACAGTCATTACGCTTAAAGCGCTTCAAAAATCATTTATCCTTCGCGGAAACGTCAAAGAAGTAAAAGAAGAAGAAGCAAAAGAGCGATTGCCGGCAGCAAAAACGATCGAACCAAAAGAGTAAATATGGGCGCAGAAAAAGAAATTGAAATTTGGAATCGGATCCCGATTCACTTCGATCCGCGAACCCTCGGTGAGAGTCTTAAAGAAATAGCGATCGATTATATCGAGACCGAAGATTCAAATTTGCAAAGCCGTTGGTTTCAGTCTGATAGTGATGCTGATCTCTTCATTTGGACCGACGTTAATCAAAAGAAGCTCAGTTCAGATTCTGAAGTTATAAAATATCAACTCAGTTTTTTCGGGCAAGTCGTTGAATGGAGCATTTTTGATGGAGTCCGAACGGGAGTCATCATCGAAAACGAAATTCACGGCGAAAATCCAAGCGAAGTAATTGAATTTGATCAACACCCGCAACTGGGTTCGGTTGAGCAGGCCACGAGACTCTTAGGTTTTGTGAGCGAACTTGCTCAAAACGAACAGAAGCATTTGATCGACGTGCTCAGCCAAAAAGCTTTGGCGCCTCTTCACTCAGCAAAACGTCAGTCGAGGTGCGAACGCTCCACTTTTCAAGCTCTTCTTAAGTGGATGCGCATAAAGAAATAAGCTTGTTAAATCAAAAAAATTCGTTACATAATACTCCATGCTCGCGTGGGATTTATTTCATCATTATCTGTTATCGAGAAGAGCGGGCAGCACGGTTCGCATCGTTGCATGGCTTTGCATTTTAGGAGTCGGCATCGGTATGATGTCGTTTGTGATCGTGCTTTCGGTGATGAACGGATTTAACTCCAGCATCAAAAATCGCTTGCTTGCGGTAGAGCCTCACCTCGTCGTGACTCTCAAAGGTAAAAATCAAATCAGCGAGATCGAAGCGGATCCAATTTACCAGAATCTCAAAAAAGATAAAAGTCTTCAGGTTGAAACTTACGAATCGCAAGACATAATCATTCGAACGGCCGAAGGCCTTTACGGCGGAGCGGTTGCCAGATCGGTCGAAAAAGAATCTCTTAAAAATATTTTTGACGAAGTTCATAAGGCCGACAATCAGAGGCGCGCCCTTAAAAAAACCGAAGATCTCGTGACCAAAGTTGTCGACGAGACGATCGATCTCGCAGAAGGCGAAGTCGTGATTGGCGTTGATCTCGCGCATAGCCTGGGTATTTTTGAGGGAGATCAAATCACCGCGATTTCTCCCGAGACTTTATTGATGCCGAAGTCAGAAGTTCCGAAAATTGAAAAGCTCAAAGTGAAAACGACTATTTCGACAAATATCCCCGAAATTGATTCGAAGTTTATTTACTACGCCAGGGATAAGAGTTTTTTGCATCTGAAATACTCTGCAAGTAAAGAAGCGGGCATCGAAGTGCGCCTCCCGAATCCTGATAATTTTCAGGAGCTCAAAACTTCGCTCGAAAAACAAGGCGCGATCGTAGCGAGCTGGCGCGATCGCAATTCGACTCTCTTTTATGCCCTCCGTATGGAGAAACTCGCGATGGGATCTTTCTTAAGTCTCAGCGCCCTCATTGCAAGTTTTTCGATCGTGACCGTACTCGTTTTACTCCTCACCCAAAAACGAAAAGATATCGGTATTCTTATGGCAATGGGACTTTCGAAAAGGGACACTCGAAATTTATTCTTGAAACTGGGTCTGACCCTTTCTTCGATCGGCCTTTTCGGCGGGCTCTTTATCGGTACGATCATTTGTCTTTTGATCGATCATTATCCGCTCCCGATTTTGCCTGACATTTATTACGACGCGACAATCCCCGCAAAGGTCGACCCGGTTCTCATTGTTGTGACTATTATTTTTGCTTCGATCATTTCGGTTTTAAGTGCGTGGCTCCCGACGAGAAAGTATACCAATCTCAATCCGGCAGATGCTTTAAGATCGCGCATCAATGAACGAGCGGCTCAGCCTTGAGGGCTATCAACATGACGATATCGAGCGGCACTGCTTACCACTAATCTACATATTTTGCTAAACGGCGACACCTTCGACTCATTTCTTGATTTGTCGCCAATCGTCGCTAATCGTCGCCAATCGTCGTCAGTCACGCAGGCTAACTAATATTAAATTCTCTCAATGTATTATTGAGAGAGGTCTTCTTATCGGTTGAAGCTTTTCTTTGGCCGATGATCAAAGCACAGTTCACGCTAAATACACCCGCCGAAAATTCTTTCGGCATCGATCCCGGGATCACGACACTTCTTGCAGGCACTCGGCCCGTCAGCTGCACTGGCGAAGAACCCGTCACATCAATAATTTTAGTCGAACCCGTAATTGTTACTCCCGCCGCAATCACAGCACCTTGCTCGACATGAACTCCTTCGACCAAAATCGAACGTGAACCAATGAAGCAATCATCTTCGATGATGACCGGCGAAGCCTGCAGGGGCTCAAGCACTCCGCCGATGCCGACACCGCCAGAGACGTGAACATTTTTGCCAACGTAAGCGCAAGAACCAACGGTGGCCCACGTGTCGATCATCGTGCCTTCATCAACGTACGCACCGATATTCACGAAGCTCGGCATCAAGATCGCACCCTTCGCAACGAACGATCCATAACGTACAAAAGCAGGAGGAACAACGCGCACTCCTTCAGAGCCCGCCCATTTCTTCACCGGAACTTTATCGTAGAAATTAAATTCTCCGGCCTGCATCGGTCCCATTTTTTGAGTTTTAAAAAATATAAGAATCGCTTTCTTGAGCCACTCGTTGTGAGAGAGTTTGCCATCAGGCCCACGTGCAACAACCGACAATCGCCCTTGATCGAGAGCAAGCATCACGTATTTGAGTGCGTCGGCACCTTCGGCGTTCAAAGCGAAATCGGGCGTACTCATTTCACTAAAGATTTTTTCGATCGCAATTTTATAATCATCATACGAACTCATAGTGGAACCTCTAAAACCTTTAAGCTGTCACAAATAGCCGGGACGTGCACATCAATAATCTTTTGAAAATCAAGGCCGCGTTCAATTTCGTAAGTCAGCACCGGAAGTTTTTTTTGCAGGCCGTAGCTACCGAGAGAGCCCGGAGTAGGGTAGCCGATATCTTCATCGATGATGTAACCGGTCTTAGCTGCAATCACTTCGGCGACTCCTCGGGCGTCACCATTCACGTTCAACATCGGTTTCCAAGAGTGAAGAGAATAAATAAAATCTAACTTCTTCTCGTCAATAAACGAAACGAGTGCTTTATTTTCATTTTCGCTACAGCTCGACGAGCCTGGATGATACCGGGGAGTCGCTACATTCGGAGACCAATCAGAAGTCGGCAGGTTGCGGTTGAGATCAACACCGCGAGAATTGCCTCGCGTACGCGCAAGCACGCCGTCGACATTGAACTGCGGAATAATAAAAAGATTCAGGCGCAAATTGAATTGAGCACGCATATAGGTAGCGAGCGCATTGCCAGCAACAACACCTTCGACTTCGTCGCCATGAACGCCACCTAAAATGAGAACGCTTCGGTATTTGGGAGCAAAACTCCATTCGAAACCTGGGATATCAAGACCGAGGTGAGTTTGACCGATCACAAAACCTTTCATCATTGCGAAAGGCCATGCGCGCGTGATTCGCGAACACCGTTCGAGCTCATTTCAATAAAGCGCGAGTTATTTTTGATGTCCTTAAATTCGGTCGCGTTCACGTAACTCATGCCGCTTCGAACGCCGCCCATGAGTTCAGAGATGACGTCTTTCACGTGACCCTTCACGCTTATCATACGCGATTCGCCTTCCGCAGCCATCCCTTCGGGAACTCCACCGCGCCAAGAAATTTGCGCATCCTTAGAAGCCATTCCGCGATATTGTTTTTTGCCGCCTTTGATTTCGCCCGGAGTTTCGATTGTGCCCGAAAGCATCGACCCTAACATCACTGAACTCGCACCTGCCGCAAAAGCTTTGAAAATATCTCCGCTAAAACGAATACCTCCGTCGGCGATGACGGGTACTCCATGTTTTTCGGCCACTTCTGAACAGAGAGCGATCGCCGTCAGCTGCGGAACTCCGCAGCCAGTGATGATGCGAGTGGTGCACATCGAGCCCGGACCGATCCCGACTTTGATGGCGTCAGCGCCCGCTTCAATGAGTTCTGCAGCCGCTGCGGGGGAAGCGATATTGCCAGCAATAACTTCTATTTGAGGAAAATTGCTCTTAATCCACTTAAGGGTCTCGATCATGTGAATGGAATGTCCGTGAGCGATGTCGATCGTGATGACGTCGACTCCGAGTTCGACTAATTTTTGAGTGCGCTCTTTTGTTTCGTCGCCAACGCCGACACTTGCGCCGATATGTTTTGCGCCAGAAGCTTTAATTTTTTTCACTTGTTCGCACTGATCATCGATCGACATAAAACGGTGAAGGATACCGAACGCGCCCATCTTGTCCATGGCGATGCACATTTCATTTTCAGAAACGGTATCCATGTTGGCGCTGATGATTGGTGTTTCAAATTTAATTTTTTTGGTGAGCTGCGAAATAAGACTTGGATCTCTGCGTGATCGGACTTCTGATTTGCACGGAACGATCAGCACGTCGTCGAAAGTGAGTCCCCGGCCGCGATTTCTAATTTGTTTGTAATCAAAATTGTAGTCGGTATTGTACATGTATTTTTCTCCGTTAACAGAATCTCTCACTCAAGTTCTACTTGCGATCGCTCTCTCGAATGTCTATAAAGCGCGCAATAAAAGAGTTTGAAATATAAATTGATCAAAATACAAATAACCGCAGAGATCAGCACAGGCAAGCGTTTTACAAAGATTGAGCTTTCGCCATCGGTTATAAGATAGTCGGCGACAAAGCTAACAAGTGCCGTCAGAGAAAGAATCGTCGAAAGAAACCAAAAATGCCCGCGAGCCATGAAGCGAGACGCTTTCAGCGCGTCGAGCTTGCCTTCTTTGTATTCGTCTTCGAACAAGACTACAAACGGGACCCAGGCATAGTCGACAAGGCGATTAAATCCTGGAAATATGAAAAGTAAAAACCCCATAAGAACTTCGCCGGCAACACGGATCTCTTCGAAAATCATTTGCGAGTAACTGTCGATATCTTTTGGGCCCAGCTGTTTAGAGCCACGAAAACTTTTTGAGGCGAGTAAAAGGAATGCGTTATTCAAAAAAAATTCAGAAAAAAGGCTCAGTAAAATAATGCAGACGATAAGCGCGATCGTTTGGTTTGCGCCACTTTTAAATTTGGAGCTCAAGTGTTCGACACTTTGATCAATCACAAGCTGCAAGATGAAGAGTGCGATGATCTCTTTCACGTAGGTTTGTAAAAATCCTAAATAATGCTTGGTCGCTTCTTGAAAAGATAAAATCGTGATGCGTGTGTTTGAGAGTGGCTTCATTTATTCAAAAACGCATGGAGTACGGGAATCGCGGGCGCAAGCGCAGGGATCGGGGGCATCAGTCTCGTATCACGCTTTGGATTGTACCCATCGGGATACGTGCCGTGTAAAACGCGAGCGGTGATGAGTTGAAGACTGGAGCCAGCAATCGCGGGGCCGACGGCGCCGGCCTGTTTCGGATCCGGATTGTGACAAGTAATGCAGTTTTGCGAATAAACTTTTTGTCCACGAACGGCGAGATCAATGATACCAGAAGTTTTACCAGTTTCGGCAGAAGAAGAGGCCGCCAGTTTTTGAGTGCAGGCCGCGAATAAAAAACTCGCGACAATAGCACCTAAATAGAATCTAGATGAGAACACAGATCAATCCACCGAAGACCAGAGTCAAAATAAAACCGCAAGTGATGACACCTTTGATGGTCGTCATCACGCCTTGTTTTCCTTTGAGTCCGTTTGCTTCAATCGCTACGATGATGATCGTTGCGATGACAGAATAGATCATGATTTTAGAATTATCGGTCACGCCATAATTCCAGTGAGAGGCCGCTCCCATGAAAAACAACATTGGAATTGAAAAGAGAACATTGGTACGAGACGCAAGGCCTGCTTTCGCTCCGGCGGCGGCAGCTGCAGGATTTGCTGGTTTTCCGCCAGCGGTATCAACCGCATTTTGGATCACGATTTTTTGATTTGGCCAAATCACGAACCAAACGTTAGCCCCCATGATGAGACCCATCGCGGCACCTGTCATGATGTTGATGCCCCAAGAATTTGCGAGTTCATTTCCGATCATGTGACATTTGAGTCCGATCAAGAGGAGACCAAAGGCCATCGTCCAGAAAGCGCCCCAACGAAACCACCAAAGTGCTCGCGGGACTAATTTTTGGGTCGCTCCCGATTTCGTTGCTGCATCCGTTTCAGCGAAAAATGCACCTTGTACGAAATTAAAATAATACAAAAGACCAATCCAGATGAGGGCAGCAAAAGTATGAAAATATCTTAAAATAAAAGAAATGCGGTCGAGTAAAACGGCTGTTTCCATGAGATTCTCCGAAGGTTGCACATTTAGAATGCTTTCGTAGCGTAGGCTAGCATTTCGATTTGAATATGCAAGATCATTTGTTTCAAAAATATCGTTAACTGGCCCCCCAACCTGTTGATGGCGTTGCGCTTGCTATCTCCTATCTGGCATGACGCCAGATTGCTTTCATTGCCATAACGACAGATCTCTATCC
>JAYTQQ010000147.1:0-2297 GCA_043746635.1 Bdellovibrionales bacterium
ATTTCAAATTTCATATGTGGCGGAGGACGCTTTGACGGATCTTCGTACCAAGATTTGTACATGATATAATTTTTTGCCGACTGAGGAAGAAAATCAAGTTCCGCCTTCTTAAGTGGACGAACGGCAACGGCAGGTCGACCCAAAATCAACGAGCCTCGAGCAAATTTTGCTCCTTCGGTGACAAGTGAACCAGCTCCGACAATACAGTTTTCTGGAATGTGGGCGTTATCCATGATGATCGACCCCATTCCGATCAGGCAGAGATCTTCAATCACGCATCCATGCATGATCACGCTATGACCAACGGTGACTCGGTTGCCAATCACTGCGAAGGCTTTATTGAAAGTCCCGTGGATGACCGAGTTGTCTTGAATGTTCGTCTCTTCGCCGATTCGAATGGGTCCGATATCTCCGCGGATCGTCACGTTGAACCAAATTGAAGAGTCTTTACCAATTTCAACATGGCCGATGATGTCTGCCGAAGGTGCTAAAAATGCGCTGGAGTCAATTTTTGGAGTGAAGCCGAGACAAGGTGTAATCATGTCTCAAGATTACATCACATATGATTGCTTCTTGGAACCAATTTCAGGCTCATGGCCTAGGCTTTGTTTGAGGCTTTGTTCAAGGCCAAGCATTGCCACATCAAGGTCACGGCATTGCATTATGAACTCAGCAGTACTAAAAAATCTCACCTTTTGAGCTGAACAGAACGGAATCGCTTCGTCAGCCCGAACTCGCATCTCTTTGAGCTTGGGGTGCCCTGAAATCTCAAGTCGAACAAACTGATGATGACCCTGAAGCTCGATAAAATCACAGCGTTCTATTTTGATGCCGGCGGCAGCAAAAATTTTAAGCGAGAGCGCATGAAAATTCGTATTTTTAGACAAATCCAAGGCCGCGATGCTTGCGTCAATTTGATTGAGCCATACCGGGAGATTTAAGGTTTCAGCTTGATCCCGAAAAATCAGGACGGGCCTTGTCTGAAGTGCTCCCATCGAAATCGCATAGGGAAAAAGCTCGATCCAAGGTTCATTTTTTCTGCCATTTTTATCTGACTTTAACGATTGGCTAAGGCCTCTCAACGGCTTAGCACGAAGCTTTCGCCTGATCTTTTGTCCAATGGGCTTGATCAGCTCGGGATTTTTTTTAAGGCTTTGTTTCAAGTGAGCGCTCCCTTTGCAAAGGCTAAGAGCTCGCCTCTTAACACCGTCGGAAAAGCTTTGTTCACCTTCACTTTGTGAACCGTGCCAATGTAGCGCTCTGGATTTTCATCTGGAGCTAAAATGTAAGTTAATTTGTTTTGCGTGCTTCGGCCGACAAGTAGCTTTTCTGTAGGTTTATGTTCTTCAACTAAAATGTCGAGTTCTGCTCCTTGATAACTTTCGGCCAGTTCAAATGCGATCACGCGCTGACGATCAAGCAGTTCATTGAGCCTTCGAAATTTCGTCGGTTCATCGAGATGACCTTCGAATTTGGCAGCCTTCGTAAACGGTCTTGGTGAGTATGCAAAAGCATAAATATTCTCGTATCGCACTTCTTCGATCAGCTTCATGGTGTCTTGAAACTGAGCTTCGGTCTCACCCGGAAAACCCACAATCAGATCAGTCGACAAAGCAACCCCCGGAATACCCTGCCGGATCATTCTCACTTTTTCTAAGTATTCTTCACGGCTATAATTGCGATTCATGAGAGCTAAGATTTCGGTATTACCTGACTGCGCTGGAAGGTGGAGATAATCACAGATCTTTGCGCGATATTTTTGCGATAGGTCGATGAGTTCTTGGTCGAAATCTTTCGGATGAGGTGAGGTGTAACGAATCCTCAAAATGTCTGTCTCTTCGCAAATATTTTTCAGGAGTTCTGCAAATCCAGCGCCGCAATCTGATCGATAAGAATTAACGTTTTGCCCGAGGAGGGTCACCTCTTTAACACCACGAGCAGTCAGTTTTTTTATATCTAAAACAAGTTCTTTCATCGAGCGAGATTTTTCTCGACCCCTCGTGAACGGAACAACGCAGAACGTACAAAAATTATCGCAGCCCTTGCCGATATTGACGAAGCTAGCAACGCCAGGATTTCTGATCAGGGTTTCAATCTGGTAAGCTTCATCGTGCTTGAATTTCGCTGAAACAATCTTTCGCTCTTCTCGAATGACTTGCGAGATGAGTTCGGGAAGTTGATCGACGGCATCAGTTCCAAAAACGAAATCAACGAGAGGAGCATCTTTCAAAAGCTTGTCTTTTTCTTGCTGGGCAACGCATCCGCCGACTCCAATTCGAAGCCGTGGATTTTTCTTT
>JAYTQQ010000148.1:0-2288 GCA_043746635.1 Bdellovibrionales bacterium
GATTCTTTTTTCATGTCTTTGCTCTGGAATGATTTTTTCTTCGCCTTCTTTCTCAATGTCGTCCAAGGCATCAGAATAAAAATCTTGGTATAAATTAAATAAAGCAAAGTAGTTTCCTGCAGACGGCAACTTCTCCGAAAGGCTTCGCGCTGATTCAATCGCCGTCGGAAAATCAAAAACTTTATAAATATAAGCGCCTGATGAATCTCGCAACTGGTCTTGTTTAAATCCTAGAAAAAATAAATTAAACCCGAGCGCTCCATCTAAAAATTCTGGTTTTTGCATCAGACGATCAATGATCGATACCCGATCTAACTTCAAAAGCTCTGAAGTCTCGGCAGTACTTAAGCGTAATGCTGGCACAAGAAGTTTTTCGACTTTCCCCAGCCACCAAGCTTTCTCCCAATCATTTGTCGGCGCATTCTGATCGGTAACGACAATTGGATGATCAGAATCGCAATGCGGAGCTTGCGGCGCGGAAGGGGCTGTGGGAGCCGTCGTTGGCAGAGTCGGAGCTTGAAGCTCAGTTGACGTAAATTTATTTGAAGTTACCGGTACTGAACCTTTTGTACATCCACCAAAAGAAAGTGAGCAAATCATTACTAAGAAAATTTCTTTCAAAGCTACCCCGTCTTCTCATTCGAAAAATGATATCTTATTGAGCCCTGCGAGTGACGTCAATTTTTAATGAACGGGATTGAATACTTTATGCAATGAAGAACCAATTTAAAATAAGATAGAAGCCAACCAGTGCAAAGGCGCGATAAAGAATCAAATTTTGCCCTAATTTGCGGTACTGTCTAAAAGTTCACAGCCCTCCACCTAGGGCGGAGGGCTAGCATGGCCGCGCTCTGGCCAACCCCTTGCAAAACATCTCTTTGAGTCAAAAAATTACTAAAATCGGAGACGATGTGAAATTTCAAAAAAAAATCATTTTAGCCTTAGGTATTCTTAACTTTGCGAGCGTTGCTTTCGGATCAGACGCCATTCAAAAGCACTTTGATGGAGAAACTTTGAGACCCGAAGAATTGACACGCAAAATTGAAGTTTGCGGTGCCGATTCGATTCTTCATGATTCTACTGGTAATTTTTCTCCTAAAACGACCGGTTGGTTCGAAGGCTATTCGAAAGCACTCGTTGATCCTCATGAAGCTTTTTTAGCAAAAGTCTTGATGATTCAAAAAGCTAAAAAGAGTATCGATATTTCAACTTATATTTTTAGCGTCGATGAAGCTTCAAACGCTTATATGGAGCAGTTAAGATTAGCGATTGCACGCGGAGTGAACGTTCGATTCATGATCGACGCCAGCGGATCAATGGGCGAAGCAATGAAAGATCAGTATCGTCATTTGCGCGCGCTGATCGAAGCCAGAAAGCAAGATGCTGAAAGCAGAAGCTCAAATGTTAATCCAGGCACGGTCGATATGGTTATTTTTCACCCGATGATTCGTGCTCGCTCAATCTTGAGTCACTTTGACAATCGTCTCTTTAGTCACGATTTACTTTCTTCAGAAACGACTCTCAATTGGGACCGCAGATCTCACGACAAAATTATTATTATCGACAAGGAACTTCCTGGTGAAACGATGGCGATCGTCGGTGGACGTAATATTGATAATAGTTATTACGGAATTCCAAGGGTGGATGACAAGACTTATGAAGATATGGAAGTTCTGATGAAAGACGTCCCAAGAACATCTACCGGTAAAAATATTGCCAATACACTTGAACAACATTTTCAAGACTTACTCTGCTCAAAAGGAAATCGTTGGTTGAGCCTCGAAAGATTTGACGATGAACTCGAAAAAATTGATCTCGAATCTGCAACCGACCTTCTCACTAAAAAAGCTTTAAAAGATTTCAACGGAGCCCTTAAGCTCGTTCTCGCAAAATCTGAAATGGTAGAACTGTTCGCGAAAATGAATAGCGAAAACTTTTTAGAAAAAGATCTACAGCTTAGTAAGCTCCATAGCGGAAACGAAATCCAGAATTTGAAACGTCGTTTGACAAAAGTGATGGTTGATCCAGACGCTAACTTCGTAGAAGATCTTCCAAATGGAGATTCCATCTATGCTCAAACATTTAAGTTGATCGCTCAAGCAGATCGAACGATTGATGTTTGTACACCTTACATTTTCATTTCCAAAAATGAACGCGAGTGCTTAAAGCATTGGGCAATGGCAAAATCAGGTCGTCAAATTCGCGTCCTTTCAAATTCAGCCGCGACTTCGGATAGCGCGCTTGCAATGGCGACGTTCGATAAAGAGACGGCTCCAGAATTTATGAAA
>JAYTQQ010000149.1:0-5958 GCA_043746635.1 Bdellovibrionales bacterium
TCAAACGGTTATCAACACCGAGGAATCCGGTCCATCAAATGCCGGTCTAGCGAGCTGCTTCAAGAAGAGTGTGAAGAATCAACCATTACAGCTAGGTCATCAGAGACATTAGAGAGCGATCGAGAGCCAGGGCTACCTGCCGTCGACAATCAAACTAATGCATTAGTTAAACAGATTCTGACGTGTAGCTCGCTCAAAGTGGCGAAGAATCGACAAAAAGAATTTCTCGATGCGTTTTCCAGAGCCTATGGACAAATGGAATCATGTGGGAGCGAGCGGCCGAGTGAGAATGAAATTCTCCACCTCTTTGCCATGATTATGGAAGAGACCGGAGATTTGAAGCTTCTCTCTGAAGGCAAAAGCAAGTACCCGTCAAGTAGCTGGCCCTGCAAGGGACGCGGGCCGATTCAGATCACAACTCACGGTGTTTACGAGAACTGCGCAAAGTTTATGAAGGGCAATATCGGCGGCTCGAAGCAATGCGATTTTAAAGTTCCGCCGGAGACCATTAGCGCCATTGAACATTGTGATCAGGACAACGGGCAAGGCGCTGAAATGGCCATAGGCCAAACAGGCGTAGGTGAGCCCGCCGATACGTTTGAGGTATCAAAGGAACATAAGGACAGCGCTTACTACTCAGCGCTCTGCTCACTTTCATGGTGGCAAAATGCAAAAAAATTAAAGAAATTTGCCAATGTGGTGAACGGCGGCTCCGAAACTTGCCCTGCGGTCGGACAAATTTGCAGCACCGGCTCTGACAAACCGCTTCCTCCAGCGGTCGCCGGCGTGATCGACAAATCGACCGCAGCGTTTAACAGGATATCGGCTTGCGTGCATCATGGGTCTCCTAACATCGCTGTGAGGAATTAAATTGCTGTCTTTTTTTCTAGCCTTCTTTTTGAAATTTACGCTGGCTCGCGCCGAAATCACTCCCTCTTCCGATTGGCACGAGATGCTCTCTGACAAACATTTGACCTGCGATGTGGTCAAGCCTTGTGAAGTCACTGAAGGCCCGGATAACACAAAATTCTCCATTTATTTTGTTACCCAAGATGATCGAGAAAAAAAACTTCGTTCGCTGGAGAAAATCATCGTTCGCAACCGTAAAAACGAAGTTCACCAGGAAATTCCACTGAGCGACATCACACGAGTTTATCTCAACGAGCCATTTAAATTTTATTCGTTTGATCTTCGCGCTAAGGGCTTTACCGACTTGGCGATACTGGCGTTTCTCTCTCTCCATTCTGGAGCGTTGTATGACTATCTTGTCTACGATCCAGAGACTCATAAATTTGTGCTAACGAAAGAGACTATCCCTAAAGTGAAATTGGTTGAAGGTAAAGCGGTCTATCGATTGGTCGACTTACCTGAGTTTTCTTATCGTCTCGGCGGCGATCTTCGCCTTAAGTCCGATCAACCGGATCGTCCACCGGCAACTCATATTCCACCGGAAAATTAAGGGCAATCCGAAAAGATACACGACCTTTCAAATAAAAATTGCACTTATCTATTTTGGGTTCATATCGAAGTTGCTCATCTGCAATGGACGATCAGTACCTTTCTAGCGGCATTAATTACGTTTCCGGAAACCTCGCGGTCGGTCTATACTTCTAATCATGTGTGGATAATATGAAATGAGACGGATGCACGATTTTAATTCTAGGTGGTGGGAGCCGAATCGGTTTGGCATTGGCCAAGCGATCTGTCAAAGCGGGGAGTCAAGTGATCGCTTGCGAGCGTAGCAGCCGAATGTTGGAAAGTAATGATTTGAACCGCGCATTTTTGAATTGATAATCATTCTGAAACTGCAGAAAAAGGAGCGGGTTTGAAAATTAAGTCAGAAGACTTTCGCGTTCGCGAAGGGAAAAAAGTTAGGCTTAAGAGTCGGCCGACTGTGGTCAAGCCGGCGTACAATTCAACGGAAAATTATCAAGAGATCCTTGGCGATCACGTGAAACGGCTGAGCGACGCTCAGAACCTTCACTACGCAGCAAACGCGGGCGCTCTCCTTTTGATTTTTCAAGGTATGGACGGCTCGGGCAAGGACGGAACGATTCGTCACGTGATGTCAGGAGTGAACCCGCAGGGTTGCCAAGTCGTGAGTTTCAAACATCCCAGTAAGGAGGAGTTGGAGCACGATTTTTTATGGAGATCGGCTCGCGATTTGCCTGGCCGGGGTAAAATCGGCATCTTTAACCGTTCCTATTACGAAGAAGTTCTTATTACCCGTGTGCATCCCGAGATTCTAAAGGCAGAAGGTAGGCCTACCAACCTGCACAAGAAACGGAGCAAGCCTGAGTTTTGGACCAGGCGTTTTCAATCGATCAACAGTTTCGAAGAACACCTTCACGAAAATGGGACTAAAATTCTGAAGTTCTTTCTGCATCTCTCATTCACTGAGCAGGCCCATCGTTTTTTGGCCAGGATCGACGACCCTCACAAAAACTGGAAACTCACCGCCGATGATATCAAAGAGAGGGAGTACTGGGACGACTACGTGTTGGCCTACGAGGAGTGTTTGTCTGCGACCAGCTCCGAAAAATCACCCTGGTACATCGTTCCGGCGGACGAAAAACTCAATGCCCGGTTGATTGTGTCACAAATCATTCTCGATAATTTTAGAGACTTTGAGTTAAAACCTCCGCCGACAGATGCAATGCGTAGGCGTGAGTTGAAAGAGATTCGTAAGGATCTCGAGGCTTCACTAAATTCGACTGATCGCTAGAGCGTCGCCTCAGCCGGCTTTGAGGCGATGTATTCATCGTAAGTCATTTCTCGATCGTCGACGACTTTGCCGTTGAGTTCAATGATCCGATTTGCCGAAGTCTGGATGAATTCGTGATCATGTGAGGTGAAAACGACCGTGCCTTTAAAGCGCACGATACTCTCATTGACTGCGGTGATGCTTTCAAGATCGAGGTGATTGGTTGGACCATCGAGAAGCAAAACGTTGGCGCCCGACAACATCATTTTCGCGAGCATGCAGCGAACTTTTTCTCCTCCCGACAGGACATGAGGACTTTTTAAGCCCTCTTCACGGCTAAAGAGCATTTTGCCCAGGAAGCCGCGGATAAACGATTCATCCTTTTCTTCCGAGTATTGCCGGAGCCAATCGACCAGAGTGTCGACACCTGGAACTTTTTGAAAGTACTTGGCATTATCGGTCGGAAAATAACTCACGGCTGTGGTGATGCCCCAGGTGATTTTTCCTGCGTCGGGTTGAAGCTCGCCAGCGAGAATGTCGAGTAACGCGGTTTTGGCTAGATCATTTCGTCCCAGAAGTACGACTTTGTCACCTTTTCTCAATGTAAAGTTAACGTTGTTTAAAAGCGTTTCACCCGCCAAGGATTTTTTAAGTCCTTCGACGGTAAGGATGTCGCTACCAGCTTCGCGTTTCGGCGTAAAGCCCACGTACGGCTGCTTGCGCGACGAAACCGGTAAGTCCGCGATCTCGAGTTTTTCCAGTTGTTTTTGTCTCGAAGAAGCTTGTCTTGATTTAGAAGCGTTGGCACTAAATCTGCGAATGAAGGCTTTGAGATCTTCGGCCTTATCTGAATTTTTGCGATTTTGCTCCGACAGCAGACGCTGATTGAGTTCAGACGACTGTCGCCAAAAATCGTAGTTACCAGTATAAACCGTGATCTTGCCAAAATCGATATCGGCGATGTGAGTGCAAACTTTGTTCAAGAAATGCCGATCATGCGAAACTACAACGACGGTATTCTGGAATTCGAGCAAAAAGTTCTCAAGCCACTGAATCGCGTAGATGTCGAGATAGTTGGTTGGTTCGTCGAGGAGCAAAACATCTGGATGGCCAAAGAGTGCTTGGGCGAGGAGTGCCTTCACCTTGACGGCGGGATCAAGGTCTTTCATTAACAATGTGTGATCCGACGATGGAATTCCGAGACCTTCAAGCATCTGGCCCGCTTCTGACTCAGCCTCCCACCCACCGAGTTCGGCAAAAGCAGATTCCAGTTCAGAGGCTCTCTCGCCGTCTTTATCGGAAAAATCTGGTTTTGCGTAGAGACTGCGTTTTTCGTCGATGATCTTGTAAAGGCTTTGGTTGCCCATCAACACAGTGTTGAGCATTTCAAATTCATCAAAGGCGAAGTGGTTCTGTTTCAGAAAGGACAGGCGCTCGGTCGCCGGCAGTTGCACTTCGCCGAAGTTCGGCTCGATCTCACGCGCGAGAATCTTGAGAAAAGTTGACTTTCCCGCCCCGTTGGCGCCGATCAGGCCGTAGCAATTGCCTGGAGTAAATTTGACATTGACGTCCTCAAAAAGTTTTCGGGCGCCGAATCGTAAAGTGACATTTGAAGTGCTGATCATCGCGCATTTGTACTTGGTCTCGGGGGCATGATCAATCTCGAGACTGTAACTTTTGAAAATAATCTCTGGTCAAAGGTGGTTTGGGCATAAAAATCTATCAATTGGCGGGTTCGTCAGCTAGAAGCCGCTCTAACAAATGCCAAAAGCGACTGAACAAAGACTGCCAGCATCTCTTAAAATCTCCAGAATTCTCCATGCCGGCTATGTTTTTGAGGCGGGCGGCCATCGAATCTTATTCGATCCGATTTTTGAAAATCCCTTTAGCCGCAACTGTTTTGCTTTTCCATCAGTTCGTTTCAATGTGGAAGAAATTCGCAAAATACAGTTTTCTGCAGTTTTTATTTCACATTTTCATGATGATCATTGTTCCCTCGATAGCCTTAATCTCCTGGACCGCTCAGTGCTTATCTTTCTTTACTGCATTCATTCTGAGCTCTTTGTGCTTATTCGCGAGCTGGGCTTCCACAACGTCAATAAACTTGAATTGGGTGTCGCTGTTGTCATCGGAGAATTTAAGGTCATCGCCCAGAGAGCCTTCGAGCCCGAGATCGATTCGATTTTGGAAATCCACGTGGCCGGGCTTAAGGTATTAAACGTTGTCGATGCTCTCATGGATGCGCAGACGCTCGCGCATCTCAGCACAGAGGGGCCTTGGGATATTGTACTTTGGCCTTTTCAAACCATGCTCGAAACGAGTGTCCTTGCGCCATCACGGCGTCAAGTCGATCACGCGTCCATCCCGCCGGAGTGGACTTGCGAACTGGGTCGTTTAAAGCCGCGCTACGTGGTGCCAAGTTCCTGCCAGTTCGTTCATGAGAACTGGTCTTGGTACAATCACGCGATGTTTCCCATATCCTACAAAGACTTCGCTTGCGCAATTGAGCTCGCTCTGCCTGAAACGCAGGTTGTTCGGATGAATCCCTCAGTTTCAATTGTCCTCGATCGTAGTGAGTTGAGACCGGCGCCGGCACTTTCATGGGTTCTACCCGAAGGCCCCCAGGACGTCGATTATGATTATCAGCCCGGCGCCATTCCTTTAGCTGTTTCGGAAATTGCGATGAAATGTGGTTTCACAAGTCGTGAGAATTTCGCCAAAGTCGTTAGTTTTTGTGAAGGCGAGCTCCTTGGCCGCTATCGCCAGCTAGAAATAAGTTCGTACTTTTCTCGCGAGCGGATTTGGCGGCTTTCAATCTACGATGGTGGCGGCGAAAAGACTGATTTTCATTACCGTATTCGAGGGACTTTCATCGAACGTATTTTCGATTCTCCAGAACATTTGGGGTGGTTCACCGAAGTTCCCGCCGCGAAGCTTTATGCGGCACTGGATCTCGGAGAAACTCTGACATCGATGTACCTAAGAGTGAACGACCACGTGTTTAGCGCGACAGTCGAGCATGACCTCTCTGATTTTGAGGTGCTCGAAGATCCCTTGATACGCGTTCTTTTTAATACGCATTCTTTTTAATAGTCAGATTGGAGACAGTTTTGGATCCTATCAGCGGCAGCAATTGAAACGACTTTTGGAGAGTAAAAGCACTGCTGTCCGGTTTAAATTCATAAATTGAAGACGGCAAAAGTGCCTTCAGTAGCGGAACTCCAGCGACATCCATCACGAGATTCAGTCCCCGA
>JAYTQQ010000150.1:0-4448 GCA_043746635.1 Bdellovibrionales bacterium
CGAAGAGGAATATCCATCACTGGATATGCTTTACCTTCGAGAGCAGCAAAAGCCGTACGGCTATTTGCGTAGGTATTGATTCGGATACCAAACCAAGCAACCGAAAATGAACCCAAGATTCCGAGAATCGAGAAGCCCAAAATCATAACAACTTTCATTGTTTCGAGATGTGACAAAACGCCAAAGTAATAAACGATACAAGCACCGATAAAAACTTCGATGATGATCAAGAACTTCGCTTGTTGAAGTAAATAAGTTTTGCAAGTTTCATAAATCAAGTGAGAAACCTCAAGCATTGATTTGTGAGCCTGTAAATTTTTGATTTTGAAAAATTCGATCATTCCGAAGATAATTCCGAGGAATCCGACGAGGATGCCCGTCCAGAGAATCGTTTCTCCACCGACTTGGCTGCCAAACATATTGAACGTAACGTTCAAGCTTGGTACGCGCAGAGTGGATTCGTTCGCGAAAACTTGGCTGCTAGCCACAAGTGGCAACAACATGCTGAGAGCTCGTCCCAGTTTCGAAGTCTTCAGCTGCTTTAAGAGCTGAGTCATTGTCATATCTTCTCCTTATGAGAAACGTTTAAATCATTTGGTTTTTAATAATAGCTGTTAGTTCGTAACTTATGGTGAAATCAATGTCACGTATAAAAGTATTTTATCAAGAGGTTGTGAGAGAGCTTTGAGAACGAGTTTTTGTCTCGAGAAAGTGCTTAAAAAATAAAAGCGAAACGAAAAATTTTGAAGTTCGAAAGCTTACGATAAAAGGCAAAAAAAAAGGCCCCGCGAAGGACCTTTTTTAAACAAACTAAAATGCAAAAACTAATTACTTAGTCTCTTCAGTTTTTTCAGTTTTTTTAGTGTGTTTCTTTTTCATTTTGCCTTTTTTGTCCATTTTTGCTTCTGATTTTGTCTCTGATTTTTCTTCTTTTTTCATAGAAGTATCAGGAGTCATAGCCGGAGCTGCTGCAGGAGCAGTTGTACCAGCTGCAGGTGCAGTTGTGTCAGCTGCGTGAGCTGAGAAAGCTACTGCTACGATAGCCGCGAGCATAAGTGCGTTAAATTTTTTCATGTGTTCTCCTTTAAGTGGGCAGATGCCCGTTGTTTTATTATTATAGGCTTTAATCTCGTCCGGCTGCTCTGTTGCAAAAAAGCAAAAAAGCTTCAGATAAGAATAGAGCGGTTTTAAGATCTGGTTACAGACCCAAATTTACTGAGCTGCGGTAAAAATGCAAGAAAAAATAATTTTCGCGAAGGAAATTGAAGCCTTGTGTTATTCGGATGCTCAAAAAAACATCGCTTTCTAATAGGCGCAAACCCGACCTTAGCTCTCTTGTAGGTGGGCCTTCTAATTGGTAAAATCAAAAGATGCTAAATTTAGAAAACAAAAAGAAGTTCGCTCAAGAAATGAGCCGAGTTTTTGAACAAGGTGAAATTATTTTCACCGAAGGCGATGACAGCCGTGAGATGTATGTCGTTGTCAGCGGCGGCGTTGAGGTTATAAAAAAGACCAAATCAGGAGAAGTGCACCTCGCAAAATTAAACAAAGGCGACTTTGTAGGTGAAATGTCACTCCTTGAGAGTCTTCCAAGAAGTGCGACCGCGAGAGCCATCGGCACCACCAAACTCTTGGTCATTCAACCAGGCGGCTTCTTGCTCAAGATTCGCAGAGATCCTACTTTTGCTTTCGAAATGCTCCAGAGTCTTTCAAGACGCATTCGCCTCACCAACGAAAGCTTAGTCAAAGAACTCAGCCATGAAAAAGTCAGTTCCGAAGCTCTCAGACAAATCGTGAGCGGATCTGAATTTTCAAATGCGACCCCGACGTCGAAAAAGATAGCCTAGTGGGCGTTCGATGATTACCGACATTCAGTCTGACAAAATGCTTGTGATTTCGGATCTCCACCTCGGAAACCCATTTTCAAAAGCGAAAATGAACACGGTCGAGTTTCTGAACTGGTCGCGCATCAACGATTACGATGTCTGCATTAACGGTGACGGATTTGAAATTGCCCAAGTCTCTTTCGCCAAACTTGCACGAGATGTTCCTGAAGTCCTTCATGCTCTTAAAGCCCACACAAAATCGGGCAAAAATATTTATTACGTGGTCGGCAATCACGATATCGTTTTTGAAAATTTCTTAAACGATTGGGGCGGATTTAAAGTCGCACCCTTCTTAAATCTTAAGAATCAAGATCTTCGTATCCGTATCGAACATGGCCATCTCTACGACCCGCTTTTCATTAAAAATCCGGAGCTCTACGAGTTTCTCACCTGGGCCGCTGGTTTGGCCCTCAAAGTACATCCAAGTTTTTACAAACTTTGGATCGAATTTGAAAAACTGCAGTCGCGCCTTTGGAAATCATCTCAAAAAGGGATTGAAGGTGAACACGAGAACTTCATCAATGCTGCGGGCGAACTGCTCGCGCGAGGCTTTGACCATATTATTTTTGGACATACTCACCACATCGGACAAGTCGATATGGGTGAAGGAAAATTCTACTTCAATCCAGGCTCTTGGTTGATGGATACCACTTACGTGCACATCGAAAATGGTATTTGCGATATGCGAACCTGGAAAAAAACTAAACTGATTTCAGCTTAATTATTCGAATATCTTCTCGCCGTGATCAAAACTCTGAGCAATGTGAGTTAAAAAGTTCGAAAGCATCAATACAGATTGCCCGCTTCCGCCCGATTCGCTGTAAGCTCCAGAAGTACCCTCTCTCCATGCGTAAATATCAAGATGGGCCCACGGTTTTGATCCGACAAAACTTTCTAAGAAAAGAGCCGCTGAAATAGCTCCACCGTAGCCGCTATCTGAACAGTTGCTCATATCGGCAAACTGACTTCGAAGTTGGTTGCGGTAATTTTGAAAGAGCGGCATTGGCCAGCAGAGATCATTTTGCTCTCTACCCGATTCGAATAACATGTCTGAAAGCAAATCATGATTGCAAAAGAGGCCTGCCACTTCGGTTCCGAGACCGACTTTGATAGCTCCCGTCAGAGTCGCAACGTTGATGACAAGAAGTGGTTCGTTCGGACCTTGTTGCTTAATGGCCACGTCGAGGGCGTCTGCAAGAACGAGCCGTCCTTCCGCATCGGTGTTGTGAATTTCGACCGAGGCTCCACTGCGGGCAACGATCACATCACTCGGGCGAAATGCTTTTTCATCAACCGAATTTTCAGCGATTGAAAGATAGAAATCGAGTGGGTACGCGTATTCGGTCGCACTTGCCCAGTAACAAAGGCCGAGAATGGCGGCCGATCCACCCATATCTTTTTTCATGAGACGCATCCCGCTCGAAGGTTTAATATCGAGACCGCCAGTATCAAATGTAATTCCTTTACCGACAAACGCGATCGGTTTCGCTTTTATTTTATCGTTTTGAAATTTGGGACGATATTTCAGGTGCACCAAACGCGGACTAAACTCAGAACCTTGCCCGACGGCCCTGAGCAAATTCATATTCTCTTTTTTAAGTCTTTCGTCTTTCCATACTTCGATGCTGAGGCCCTGAAAATTTTTGAAAGCTGTTTCGACTTCACTTGCGTAAGTTTCTGGATTCAAAATATTGGGAGGTAGATTCACCAAATGTCTGGCGATATTAATCGCTTTCGCTTCTTTCGCAATGGTCTTAAGGCTTTCTGTATTGATGCTCTTTTGCAAAAGAGTGTTGCCACTCTTGCGATCAAGCTTTTGAAATCTCAAATCATAGATTTCAAGTTTCGGAAGTTTTTTGTCTTTTCCGAAATACTCTTGTGTAAAACGGTATGATGCGAGCTCGAGGCCAAGGAGCGCTTGACGAATTTCCTCAGAAGTTGCGTCAGCAAAAATAAGCTCTATTTTTGCGAGAGAAAAGTTTGAGGTATGACGTAGAAGCTGCCCGTAAAAATCACGTAGACGAGAGGCTTCGCCCGACTGAATCAATCCACGATGGATGTTGAGGGCTCTCGGGGCCTTACTGGCCTTAGGAACAATAGGTCTCACGATCCAGAGGGGCCCTTTGTTGCCGTGAAACTCAAAAAACTCGAGCTTTGATTTCTTGATAAAATCAATTTGCTTAAGACTCAGTTCCCTCGAGATCAGTTTACTGGCCGAATCAAAGTCAGTGTCTCTAACAAAAATGGCCTTCGCAAAGCTTGCTCCCGAAGACGGTTGATTTGAGCTGGTAGCCGTCTTGTTTTCAAAAAAGATCTTTGCGGTCTCAATCCAAGTCTTAAATGACATTTTAAAAAATTGTACGTCTTTGTCTGGAGCCGCTAGAGTTTTCTTAGATGGAATCTTGGATGGAGTCTTGGATGAAGCCATGGCCGCTACTTTCTCTTAATTTTGCCTCTTAATTTTGAAGCCTGAGTTTTGAAATACAGGCATTTTTGCCCTTTCTAACTCCATCAGATTCGTGTAAATCTCTCAAGCTAAATCCGACCGTGATGTGCGGATAA
>JAYTQQ010000151.1:0-14778 GCA_043746635.1 Bdellovibrionales bacterium
CGAAGCGTGAAATTAAAAATTCGGTGACGAGCTATTTTATCGATTACAAAAAAGAACTGACTCTTCCGAGTATTCCGGGAGCGAGTGGTGCCGGCGGAGCTACCGGCGGGACCGGTACCAAATAAACTTCAAAGGCTTCACCCTTCTTGAAATGATGATCGCGATGACGATCTTAGCCGTGCTGACGATTCTCACGAGCACTTCGATTCGTAGCGCTGTGCAGACTCAATCAAAATTTGAAGCCCAGATTGAACAAGATACTCAAGTGCGAGAAGCCCTCCGCGTGATGGAAAAAGATATTGGCTTAGCCTTTCATCACCGAGACACTTACGTCACGATGATCAACCAAATTAATCAGGACATGAATAGGCCTGCCGGTGCCGTGTCTCCCACGGGAGGAAATGCCATTACCCAAACGCCCCCACCCCTGCTCGGGGGGGTCACGGCGCCGAACGCAAACCCTACGCCGAAACCAAAAGCGGTACCGACAGAGCTCACCGCATTTGTCGGCGATGAAAAATCTTTGTATTTTACTTCGCTCTCGAATGTTCGAGTACAAAGAGATGAACAGGCGTCTGATCAGGCAAAGATTGGATACTTTTTAAAGAGCTGCAAGAGTCTCTCGAACCGTGGTAAATCAAGCACGAGCAATTGTCTGTGGCGGCGTGTTTCGCCAACTCTCGATGATCAAATCGACGTTGCCGATCACAATGCGACCGAATCTGTTATCATCGAAAATGTTCAAGATTTTAGATTAAAATATTTTGGACCTGGTCACGAAGAGTGGCTCGCCGCCTGGAAAACAACCGATAGCGATGCCAATATGAAAGATAATTTTCCATATGCGGTCGAAATTTACATTAAAGTCCAAAATAAAAATAATCCAAAGTCGAAACCGCTTGAAATGTCTATGATCGCGAGTGTGCATTTTCCGAATAATGAAATTAAAAAAGACCCGAATGCATCTCCGGGATCGGGCACGACCCCGACGCCAACTCCACGACCACCGTTACCGGGGGCACCAGGACGATGAGAAATATTGGTCAAAAAATCTGGAAACTCTTAATGATCGAAATTAAAATTCCGGGCGTGAATTTTGCCCTAAGCCGCAAGATCTTGAAAAAAGAAACGGGATCTGCCCTTATGATTGCCATTTTTTCTGTGAGCCTCATGATCATTATCGCAACGCAAGTGATGTACGAAACTTCGGTTGAGTTTGTGATGAGTTCTAAGAGCGTTGACCAAGTAAAGGCCTATTACGCGGCAAAAGCGGGACTTGAAATGAGTCTCCTGCGAATCCAAATCTATCGAAAAGCTAAATCCATGATCGGGGATTCTCTACCGGACAAATCGATCCTCGATCAGATTTGGCAATTTCCTTTTGCTTGGCCTCCGATTATTCCGATGGGGTCTGACAAATCGACAAAATCTGATATCGATAAAGTTGTAAAGACCAGCGGGATGCAGGCAAAATATATTTCTATCATTTCGAGTGAAGGGGCAAAAATTGACATCAATGACTTGGCTTCACCTTCGAAGGTAATCGCGCAAGCCGTTCACGGCCAACTCTTTCAAATTTTTCAAACGAAGATTAAAAACGACGAAGCTTTCGCCAATGAATATAGCGGTTACGATTTCGATAAGCTCATTAATAACATCGCTGACTGGGCAAGTGATAGCCCGACGAGCGTTGCTGATGGCGGAGATAAAAAGTCTCGTTATTCAAAATTTAGTAATGATTTTATTCCGGCGAGCCAGTCTTTTAAAACTCTGAGTGAACTCCACATGGTTCAAGATATGAAAGATGATTTTTTTAATGTGCTCGCGCCGAACATAACCGTGTACGGATCAAAAGGGATTAATGTGAATCAGGCTTCAAAAGAAGTTCTCATGTCTTTGTCCCCACAAATTACCCTCGACCGAGTCACCGAGCTCCTAAGGCTTAAAAATCTACCTTCACGTGGGCCTTTTCATGATATGAAAGACTTTTTAGGAACCCTCAACTCGCTCGGCGTTTCGGGCGATCCTTTCACCGACCCTAAAACCAATGAAACCATACCACTGTCTTTTGAATCCGAATTTAATTTTCGCGTGAAGAGCATCGGAATCTCCGGAAAAATTCAAAGAACGCTCGAAGCAATTGTCTATGATTACGATCACGTTAAAGCAAACCTCACCCAACAACTGCAACAAGAGAAACAAGCCCATTCGGCAAACAATGCGGCACCGACTCCCCCTCCCGGACCGCAACAGGCCGGAACCGTCGCCGCCACCCCTAGCCCTTCGCCTAGTCCGACTACGCAAAAAATCGATGTGCCAAATGAGCGTCCTGTTATGATATATTGGGAAGAGAATTAGTTCGTTTGAGCATCATGTTTTTACATCAAGGATGATGAGATGAAAAGTGTCGGAATTGACATCGGATCTTATAGCGTAAAAGTCGCTGAAGTAAATGTCTCGCGCAAAAATGTCGTCGTTACTGACTTCAAAGAATATCCTTTATCAACTCAACCTCATGCTGACAAATCACTTGAGATCATCGAAATTCTTCGAAATATTTCATCGCAGTACGACGCCACCCAAACAAAATTTGTAATCGCTGTTGCACAAAATGAAGTGAGCGTTCGACTAAAGACTTTTCCGTTCCGGGAACGACAAAAAATTATCAAGAGTTTGGCATTCGAACTAGAAGACGAAATCCCGCTCGACTTAGACGACACCACTTTCGAAGCAAAAATTTTAGAGCTTCAAAATAATTCTTCGGTTGTTCTCGCATGCGCCTGTCCGAATGAGGCCATCTCGCAGCATTTGGCGCGAGCAAAAGAGGGCCACATTGATCCGACCATCTTAAGTGTCGACGCTTTTGCACTTTCGAATCTTTTCGAGAACTGGGCACTACCTCCGCCTCAAAATGTAAACACCGAAGATCCTGAACGAACCCAAATCGATACTAAAAAAACGGGCCGCTTAATTTTAATGATGGGCCACCAACGTTCGCTCCTCCTTGCGTACAATCAAAAAAGTTTAGTCTCGATACGCTCAATCTTGTGGGGCGGATCTGACATTGCGAAAAATTTATCGCTCGTTTTTAGTGTTCCCCCGGCGGAGGCTCTTAAAGTCGTTCAGCTCAGAAGTTACATTCTCATGAACAGCGCCGGCGCGAATAAAGACCAAATCTTACTTTCAAAAACGGTGACCGACTCACTGACCGAGCTATCACGCGATTTGAAATTTTCAATTATCGAGCTTCAGACCGAGCTCAACCTCCAGTTTCAACAACTCGAAATAATGGGGGGCGTGAGCAACGTTCAGAACATTGCTCCCTACCTTACGCAGGTCATCGAACTTCCCGTAAACCAAACAAGGGCTTTCACGAATGTCAGTTTTTCGTTTGAGGTGACACAGGCAATTGAAGCAGCGGCTCCGATCGCGGTTGGTCTCGCTATTGAAGGTTTGAAAACCGCACGTAATCCGAGCTTGAATTTAAGGCGCGGAGATTTCGTCAAACAGAATCAAAACTTTAATCTCTTTTTGGAAAAATGGAAGAGCGCCGTTCAGATTGCGGGTGCCGCGATCGTCATCGTTTTCATTCACGCGTTTTTAAGAGACATGCTCAGCTCAAACTTGAGTGACGCAGCCGAAGACGCACTCACCAAACAGGCAAAGACCGTTGGTAAAACCTCGACAAATCTCGAGAAATATCTGAGCGAACAAAAAAGTTTAATCAAGGGCAGAGAGAGTCTCGCCAAACTTGATCATTATTCGTCAGCCCTTGATGTGCTCACGAAACTCACGCAAAAACTTCCGCAAAATCAAAAAGAATCAGGGCTGAACGTCGCGATAGAAGTCTCCAAAGTTTCAATCGACAACGAAGATTTTTTGATCGAAGGAAGCGTAGCTTCTCCGGTTCATTTAGGCGCAATTGAATTGGCACTCAAACAAATCGCGCTTGGCGATATTAAAAAAACCGTCGCAACTTCGAGTCATGCCACGACCGGAACTCCCTTTGCTTACCGAATGAAAATTCACCGCACAGATGTACAGTAAGGATTTTGAATGATCATTGATGACATAAAAGAGACAATTGTAGAGAAGTCGAATCAACTCTGGGGTCAAATTCAAGAAAATCCTTCGTATACTAATATCAAAGAAAAGTACGAAGGCCTCTCTCCGATGGGTCAAAAAGCGAGCCTCTTCGGTACTGTGGTCGTTCTTCTTCTTCTCGTAATGTCTATACCGATGGCTTACTATAGTTCGGCATCGAACAATGTTGAACAATTTGAGACTAAGAAGGGTCTCATTCGCGAACTTTTTCATTTGCAACATGCGACGAGCGAACTACCACCGCTTCCGCTGGGTGTAACGTCATCCGATCTCGTTTCGCAGGCAAAGGCAAAACTTGACGGAGCTCGTCTGCAAGCGGATCAAATTAAATTGGTTCAAGCTTACGACCACGCCCTTCCGGGAGTGACGAAGCCGATCATCCAAAATGCAGTTGAGGTTTCGCTCTTAAAACTAAACTTGACCCAAATTAAAGAAATTGGAGTTTCACTCCAAAATCTGCCGAATGTTAAAATGATTTCTCTCGACGTCGAAGCCAGCGAACCGGCTCTGCCCGGACTTCATTATTTTAATGCCATCTATCGACTCACCAATTTTTCTCTGCCGGCTGAGGCAATTGTTCCACCACCTAAAAATGGAGCTAAGAAAAAATGAAAGCTGTATTTGGCACTCTCTCAAAACTTTTACGTTTTCACAAAACGAAATTCTTAGTTCTTTTACTCTTCGTACTTTTGTTTCTGGTAGTTTTATTTCCATTCGATGATCTCAGCGATTTCATGACGACAAAAGTATCTGAAGCCTCTGGCGGCAGCGTTTACGTACAGGCCGACGGTCTAGGCCTGCACTGGCTGCCCACTCCGGGCGTGAGGTTGACATCGGTGCTACTTCAAATCGTAGGTCTCCCGAATATTGCCTCCGACGAACTGACCCTCTCACCGTCTTTTCTGGCACTTCTCAGAGGTGCATTGGGGGCGGACGTTTTCGCGAAAGGGCTTTTCAAAGGCAACGTCGACCTCACATTCGAAGCGGCTGAGAAAAACAAACAAGGCCAGCGCAATCAAAAAATTAAACTCGATGCTTCAGATATTGCACTTTCATCGTTAAGCTCTTTCATTCGTGACATGAGTATCGGAGACTTCAAATTAGGTGGAGCACTCAACATCGTCGGGCAAGCAAAAATTGATCCGAGCTTTGAAGATCAACCGACCGGCAACGTCGAACTCTCTCTCAAGAACTTCATCTTTCCGTCGTATGTGATTTACATGGGCGGAGCACCGATGTTTAATTTGCCCGAACTTAAATTTAAAAAATCATACATCAAGACCGCACTCGCTGATGGTAAGATGCAAATTGACGATATTACCCTGGGTGATGACAAAGATGATTTAAGCTGCAAGCTTCACGGCGATATCGCGATAAAGCTCGTTAAGGGAAAGCCGAGTCCCGATTTGGGGGCCTATAATTTTAACGTCGAGATTAAGGTGCTGCAAAAGTTTTATGATCAAAACTCTGTTCTTTTCGCACTGCTAAAACCATCATTTAAAAAACCCATGGCTGGAGGCCAGAAATTTACTTTTAAAATTTCTGGAGACAGCTTTATGAGTCCGCCGCGCATGAGCGATTTCTAATTTGCCTCGGGAGCAACGACCCCACCTTTAGGTACCGGATCTGTCGCTGCCCTTGAAGGTACGACCGCTGGCGGAGGCGGAGATGTATTTTTCATTCCTGCATAGGTGTCACCATTGTCGATCATGGCCGCCGTGATGCGCGCGATCTCATTACGACGATGGTAATCTCTAAGCGCGCAAATACGGGCCTGATAATTATTTGCGCGATCGGTGCCCGTGATATTTTTCTTACTTGGCTCGATGTTCTCGTAGGCTTTATTTACGTAATTTACCGACAAATAAGTATTGAGAAGGCTCTTTAAATCTGCGTCGGTAACGTCTTGTTTAAGGAACGGAGAATTGAGCTGAGTACCCTTACAAAGATCCCAAAAAGGTCTTAAGTTAGCAAACGCGAGAGTCTGTACGCAAAGCTTCGCCATCTCGCCTTTGGCTGAATCTGAGGCTCCGACGGGGCTGTCTACGATCGATGCCTTTTCTCCAAAAAACCAGTTACCCATTTCTTCGAAAGGTAAGACCACTTTACCTACCCAGCCCGGTGCGCCGAGAAGCTGCGCATCTCTGCCGGTAAAATCCATCCAAGCACCTTTGAGATGTCCTCGAAGGAAGCGCTGAAACTTATTAGAATGTTCGCCAGGAATTTGCGCCCCACCCATTTCATACGCATACGCATGAGCGAGCTCTGCTCTCTCTGTTTTTGAAATCTCTTTATTCATCGCCATTAATTTAAGATCAAAGATATTTCGAATGTAGACCGGCGAAACAACGCTTTCGAGAGAGTCGATGCTCTTCTTATAAATATCCATCGCTTGATCGAGGTCGGTTTTAATTTTTGAATACATCGTTTGTGACATATTCGTCATCGTGTTGAGGGTATCGTAACCAGTTGCGAGCATGAGGTCCTCAAAATACTGGCCGAATTGTTCGCGATGTCGGAGGCTGATCGTATAATCTTCGTAAACGAAAGTCGCCATACGATTTGAGAGAAAACCCGTACGGGCTTCGATCACCATGAACTGCGTGTAAACTTCTTGAAGAAGACTTTCACCAATCTTAAGTAATTTTGCATTAAGCTCAGGATCCGTACCGTTTTTAAAAGTCGGATCATTCGCAGAATCTTTCAAAAGCTGTAAACTATAATTTCTTATCTCATCGTACCGACCTAAAATCCTCGATATTCGTACTCTTGTGTCTAAGATCGAAGCGATCATCGTCGGATCGGTTGAATCTTTTGAAATTCGAACCGTTAAATTTGCCAGGTACTGATCAATATTGACGAGCGCATCGCGCACGTTCACATCAAGACCTAAGAGCGAATTATTAACGACTTGGATTTTGTCGACGATAAAGTATTTATTGTAGTAAGAAATCGCCATCGAGGTCGCTTCACCAAAGAGCACCTGCATGTTGTTTGAAATAATTTCAGCCAATTTATCTGGATCGTTGAAGATGGGTAAAGTTCGGTACTGAGTCGTTAACCAACCGCTCGGATTATTCACGAAATTCATATTTTCTCTTGAGTTCAAACCTAGAACAGCATCGGGAACTGGCATGCCGAGAAGACGAAAGTAAATCTCGTTAGCAGAAGAAACTTTCAGAAAAAAGTTTTCGCTACCCGGATTAACGGTTGTCATAGTAGAAGCTACGTTGTTCAGAAGATTCAAAACGTAAGTTTGCTTTGATTTGAAATCTGTTAGTTCGCCCATGAGTTTGCGTTGAAAGTTAAAATCACCCTCAATTGTCTTTAAGAGATTATAGTGTAAATAAACATTCGAAGAAACCGAGGTCTGAAACGACGCCTCGGTCGGTAACTGCGGCGTAATACCGTACTGCACTTTTTGGATCCAATTGGTCACGACCGGAACTTGTCTCGATAAAATATAATAGCCCGCGAGAGGACCGGCAGCTAGCTTCGCCGCAAAATTCTTGTTCTCACCAACGATTTTCTTCTCTACCCGACCAGTTTTTGCATCGGTAAAAGATTTAACGTGAACCGACTGGCTATTTGTAATTTCTTGAAATAGATATTGAGCATCAACGGTAGAGCAATAACCATCTGTCGTTACTTCCATGAGGCAAGACATCGATGACAAGAACTCTCGGTCATTTAACATTCTAAGCGAGTCGATGTAGCCTGCATCACGGCTCAAGTACTGGCTGATATTTTGAACTCCGAGAGCGAGTTGAGTTCCCATGCCGTTATTTCCAGAAGAGGCAAAAGAAGACAAAATCTTGACCATTCCGGCTGCGACCGCTGGGCCTTGAACCGAATCGAGGCAATTTGCTTGAGCGTCTTGAATCACTTGCATCGTCGAATTAAAAAGTTGTAGCCCCGATTGAGTCGAAGCCTTAGCGCGCTCGCCGAGAGACGAAATTGAAGTTGCCGTCGTGTTAGGGTCACCTTGTCTATCAACTGTTTGCGATGAAAGAGCCGACAAAGTGACTGATTTACCCATTAACAACTGCGCAACGTTGTCTTTAAACAAAGAACTTCCACGGGAGAAAGTACGGAGTGCACTGATCTCTTGGGGCAGTTGAGAAAGCCTTCTCGTTTTATCGCTGCTGGTCTTATCGATATTTTGAATTTCTTTAATATTTAGGTCAAGAGCATCGAGCCCTGACTGGATATTCGCTTTGAGAGCATTACAGGCCGGATTATTTTTTATATTATTAATGACTTGTTTAAGCTCCGAAGCTTGCGACAGAGCAGCGTGCGTCCAAGAGCCTTGCGAAGAGCATGGCCCTGAGTAAAAATAAGGAGAAGAATCTGCCGCTGGCTCAGACTGGGCATGCGCCTGAACTGCGACCGAAGTTATCAGCGCGAGTAAAATTTTTGCTGTCATGTGATTCACAAATCCGCCTCTATATTTCGTGTCAAAAACTGAATTTTAGGTCTGCAATGTAATGTGGTAGTTGCAATTTAGGTCGCAGGAGGTCGAATCTGAGCAGAACCCCAGGCCCCGATTTAATTGCTAGCCTCGTGATTTGGCACATGCCAAATGCCCGCCAATTGCTAGCCGCTGCCGCTTTTGGGGGATTTTTTCAAAGTCGGTGACATTTAACGGCCCGTTTTTAGATTCTTTTTTTTAGATTCTTTACTTTGCACTCGAAACCTCAGTGGCCTATATTATCAGAGTATTTGAAGCATCGAAATAAGGAGAAATATGAAATCACTTTTCATCGCGGGACTCGGACTTTTATGGTGCGCACAGAGCTTTTGCGGGATTTCGGATGATAAGGTTCATATCAGAGCTCAAGGCTCAATGATCTACTGCGATGTTGATTTTGGATTTCACTTTAATACGAAGGCGCCAACTTCTCTCGAAGTAAACGGCAAAAAATATCAGCCAACAATCAAAGAAGAAAAGTCGATCGCGTTTAATACTTCTGCTCCCGGCACAGATGTTTTCAGACTGCATTTCTATGTTTGTGATGATGCACTCACCATCTGCGAACCCCACGATCTTGATTTGAGAGTCTACGACAACCGCATTATGCAGATCGCATCTTATGTCACCCCCACTGAAAAAAGTGACATAAAGCCTGCGAATGCGGTCAAACCGCAGACCGCAATTGTCCCTAACGAAAATGGTTTTTTAGAAAATCAATTTGATGCGGCGATAGCGATCGCAAAGAAAGACAACAAACTCCTTCTCGTCGATTTTCGCGCGCCGTGGTGCCCGGCTTGCCTGAGACTTGAAACTGAAACATTCAATCAAAAGTCTTTCAAGACCGCTACGAACAATTTTGTTAAGGTCAGCATCAATGTTGATCTTGCCGAGAATAAGACTTTAGTTGATCGCTATTCGGCGAAGTCGATTCCGACCATGCTTATCCTTTCGAGTGATCAGACCGAACTCTATCGCAGTCTTGATTTCAAGACCGCTCAGCTCTTCGCAAAAGAAATTTCAAAACTTAGAAAATCCGACCTCGTGTCGGATCAAGACCTTGTGAAACTTGCAGAGCACGATCAAAAGGCCGTTTGGATTCTGGCAAAACGAAATTCAGACGCGATGAAATTCAAAGATGCTCTTCTGTGGTTTCATCAACTCAAATCTCCGACGGCTCAACAACGCCTGATGTCCGCAGCAGCCGAAGTAACGCTTCTCGGTGAGCTCGACACCTCGAACCCAAATGATAAAACCAAAATAGAAACCTACCAAAATGCCATCAAAGATTTTCCTGAAAGTTTTGACAGCATTGTTTGGAGAAATGAACTCGCACAAATCATTGCCGAGAAAAATGTGAAAGACGCAAATTCTGCAATGACCTCCCCTCAAGATCTCGCGAACCAAAACATTCAAAAAATTAATCACATGATTTCGCAAAAGACCGCAATGATGAAGGCTTTTGATAATTCTTTTCAAGGCGACTTTTCAGGTTTTGAGAAGGCTGAGCTCCTGAATCAAAAAATCGAAGCTCTCAAATTCCTTAATGACGCAAAAGCTATGACCATGACAAAAACAGAGCTTTCAAAAAATATTCACGATCGATCGCTCTCGACTGAGAAAGCTGGAGAACTTCTTTTGGCGATCGCGTATTTAAAGGCTTGTGACCAAAAAACAGAAGTCCTTGATTGGTACCAAAAGCTCATCGCAAAAAACCCAGATTCTTTCGTCTACTATGCGAAGCTCGCCAACTACGAGAATGAGCTCAAAGAATACGACAAAGCTTTAGCCCCTGCCGAAAAAGCCGTAGTACTTGGGCCCGAGCTCGCATTTCGAAATCTGAAACTGCTCGCGCAAATTCAAAAGGCCCTCAGTAAAAATCAAGACGCCATGAAAACTGTGAATCGCGCTCTCTCGATGCCCGATGCAAAATTTGAAAAGAATAAAAAGTACGCAGATGCTTTGACCGAGATGC
Source organism: Bdellovibrionales bacterium (assembly GCA_043746635.1). GTDB lineage: Bacteria > Bdellovibrionota > Bdellovibrionia > Bdellovibrionales > JAMPXM01 > JAYTQQ01. The sequence goes on from JAYTQQ010000151.1 coordinate 10,551, forward strand.
AGAAGACTTTGAACAAATAGGTTTAGGGCCCGTCTAAAAATAACTGCTCATTCTTCGCTTGGTCTTTTACCTCAGTTTTTTGTTGCTCGTCCTTGCGTTTGCGCCTCTGGCAAGCGCTTCGTCCTCTCGCCTCAAACTGAGGTAAAATCCACTACGCGAAAGAACGAGCATTTATTTTTAGACGGGCCCTTACTCGCCCTTTTCGATGATCTTGTTCACTTCATCGAGACGTTTACGGAGGTCGGGCGCCCAACGACTTTCTGGGTCGGCGTCGATGGCCTCTTGTAGAATCGGCTTTGATAAAATGGCTTGGCCTACTCGTGACTGAAGCTTCGAAGCGAGGGCAAAGACCCAGCCGGGGGCGCCATTTTTACCCGCTTGCACGAGATATGATGCGGCCTGTGGGTAATCAGCTAAAGCCGCCATAGAATGGTAAGCCGCCCGGTAAGCCATTGTCCAATCCGTAGGGAAACGATCCACACCTTTCTTAAAAATTTTTCCTGCGCCGACATTGTCACGAACGACAATGCTCAGTATGGTACCCCCGGCGATATAGGGTATCTTAAAGCGAGGCGCGAGTTCCGTGATGGTGTCGAGCATTTTTGCGCTCCATCCATTCTCACACTTAGCGAGCGAATTTATATCGGGCATAACTTTTTGGTCGTCCGATTGCTCTAATTCGTCTGCCATTTTCATTCCTGGCAAGGGATTAAGTTTAATTTCTTTTGTTTGACCGCAAAGATCAATATCTTGCAATGCTCGAATCCAGAATAAATCAGCAAGTGATTCTTGATAACCCAGTGAAAAATACCTGATATCTTGGGGCGGAAAAAGAAGTGTCGTATGCTTCGATGCAGGAAGATTAACTTCGCTGGTAATGATAATTATCGCCGCGACAGAAAAAACGAATAATTCAGTTACCAAAAAATATTTACGCTTCATTGTTTTAGTTTGCCAAAGTTTTCTGCTCTTTCAAGCAGTAAGTAAGACGGCTAGAGTGAAGTGCGCGCTCAACCTGTCCCACGACCGTACCTTGTGCTCCGTATTGGATCGTTAGATATCCAAAAAAATCCCGCCATTCTGACGGGATTTTAGAAGAAATAGAATAAACTTAAGAGATAATTAAATACCGTAACTAAGATTCATTAAAACATTCGCATCAGTGATAGTCCATTGATCGTCTTGAGCCACGGAGGCGCCCAGTCTAGCACCAGCACCAGCTATAAATGTAGTGTCAGTAGTTGCGACGCCCGCAACAGCAATAGAAACACTCGCTGTTGGAGACTCACTCCAAATTGGCAAAATACCGCCAAAAGCCGCATTCGTACAACCCGGAGCTGTCGTTACGCAAGCTCCGACGTTCATTGCAATTGGAAGGTTTGTTCCACGTATGAGCGCCGGGTTAGTAGGGTCAACAACGTTACTAGCTCCGTTGTTACCTGTAGTAATACGATAAACGAGCGCGCTCCCTTGAGGAACAAAGCCTATCATACCAAACTGCCCTGAATAGAAACTGTATTCGGCAAAGAAAGCTTTTTGAGCCATATAAACACCACCAAGTTGTGACTTAGCTTCAGACTGTTTTGCTTTACCTTGAAACTTTTGAAAGTTCGGGATCGCTACAGTTGCCAAAATACCGATAATCGCCACCACGATCATCAATTCGATCAAAGAGAAACCTTTGTTATTTACGTTCTTCATTTTTCCCCCTTAGGAAATGTTTATTAAGTTCTGACATAAATTTTACTATGGATCTTATCGGCCAAATTCTAGGTTTCTAAACAAGAAACTTTGAACGATAACCACAAAACCTATTACTTCAATTCAAATGCCAAACTCATTATGAATTTTGTGATTCACTTTGAGAAGACCAGTTCATAACGATACAGACCAAAAAGTTTTTTGCCTTACAATGAATCACTTTGTCGCCTCACTTTGAGAAGTGCCGTTGCGCGCTTTTTTGCGCGGCATCTGTCTGAAAGTTCATCACTGCAGTTAAGTGATACGAATCACAGAAGAGTTCTTAAAAACCGAAGCACTCCTCCAAAATTTGTCAAAAACTTAGATAGCGTTTTGAGACCAGGCCTTCGTCGAAAAGGTCGAGTGAACCAAGATGAAACACTCTATCCCGACGCAAGTTTGAAAAAATCTCCCGATCTCTTTCGATCCTATAAATTCGCTCCCATAAGCTATAATTTGAAGACTTCATGTGGGCGCTTAAACCTAGCCAGACCTTTTCACTTGCGCCACTTGACAACTTTCCTTGTGACTCCAGATTATGATATGATTTTTGGTAAGGGTGGGCCGAGTTCATGACTCAATTTCTAATTGAATGTAGCCATGATGAAAACAGTGGTAACGGTGACGGTTTTGACAACGGATTTGCAGTTGGCACCGCACCGATCACTCAACCTCGCACGAAAACTCCTTCGATGTATCGTGTCCTTTTACTCAACGACGATTTCACGCCTATGGATTTTGTTATTCTCATTTTACAGAAGTTTTTTGCGAAAAATATGACCGAAGCAACCAAAATCATGCTGCAGGTTCATCAGCAAGGGGCCGGCGTTGCCGGCGTCTTCACTTATGAGATTGCAGAGACCAAAGTTTATCAGGTCAATCAGTTCGCGAAACAGCATCAGCATCCGCTGAAGTGCACGATGGAGAAAGTCTAAACTCACGGAAAGAGGCTTCTATGCTCAGTTCAAATCTAGAAAAATTTTTAAACATCGCAGCCACTTTCGCGAAAAATGGACGCCATGAATTTGTCAGCCTTGAACATATTTTATTAGCTTTCTTAGGCGATGCCGAGACGAATGAAATCTTGCTTGCCTGCGGCGGCAATATTTCTGAACTCAGAAAAAATCTCGAGCAATTCATTGATCGCTATAGCCCAAGGGTGACGTTTTCGAATACGCAGATCGCAACCGGTGATGATCTTGATGACCACACACCCTCGCTTGAAACGTATAAACCTGAGTTTACGCTCGCTTGTCATCGCCTCTTACAGAGAGCGGTTATTCAAGTACAGAGTTCAGGAAAAGATTTCGTGACGACCGGCCACATTCTCGTCGCTATGTTTAGCGAAAAAGACTCTCACGCCGTTCATTTTTTAGTTGAACAAGGCATCTCGCAATTTGACGTTGTTAATTATCTCTCTCATGGAATTTCAAAAAGCGATATCGATGTCTCTTCACGAAACGCTTCTGAAGAAGACGAGCAAACTGAAAACATCGACATCGACGGAATGCCGAAAGATGGCAGCAAAACGAAAAAGCAATCTCCACTCAGGGCATTTTGCGTGAACCTCAATGAAAAGGCCGCGAAAAATCAAATTGATCCTCTCATTGGTCGAGATGACGTGATCGAGCGCATGGTTCAGGTTCTTTGTCGTCGAACTAAAAATAATCCTCTTTTGATTGGTGAACCTGGCGTTGGTAAGACTGCCATCGCCGATGGCCTCGCACTTCGCATCGTCGAAGAGAAGGTCCCTGCAGCACTCGCAAATGCCGTCATCTACTCTCTCGACATGGGAGCCCTTCTCGCCGGCACAAAATTTCGTGGTGATTTTGAAGAACGGCTTAAAGCCGTGATTAAAGCCCTCGAAGCAGAAGAACATGCCGTGCTTTTTATTGATGAGATTCATACCCTCGTTGGTGCTGGTGCGACGAGCGGCGGATCGATGGATGCATCGAATTTGCTAAAGCCTGCCCTCGCCAATGGTTCGATCAGTTGTATCGGCTCAACAACCTACAAAGAATACCGTCAGCATTTTGAAAAAGATCGCGCCCTGTCACGACGTTTTCAAAAAATCGATATTCGTGAACCAACGGTTGAAGAGACGATCGAAATTCTTACCGGACTCAAAACTCATTACGAAGATTTTCATAACGTGAAATATTCAGCCGCAGCACTTAAGGCAACGGCCGAACTTGCCGCGCGCTACATTCAACATCGTCATTTACCAGATAAGGCGATTGACGTGATGGATGAGGTCGGTGCAAAAGCACGCATCAAAGCAAAAACTTTGGAGCCCGTAAACATCCGTGTGAGTGATATCGAGAAAGTTGTTTCGAGTATCGCGCAAGTTCCGATTCATTCTGTGGGAGCAAATGATAAGCTTCAGCTCAAAGATCTTGAAAAGAATCTGCAGGCAAAAGTATTTGGTCAAAATGCTGCCATCACCGCGCTCGCAACTTCGATTAAGATGTCTCGTACCGGTCTCAAC
>JAYTQQ010000152.1:0-33796 GCA_043746635.1 Bdellovibrionales bacterium
TGGGTGGCGGAGATTTCATCTGCATCGCTCCTCAGTGTGATCTCGATGATCAAATGAGAGAAGGGGCTGCTGGAGCACAAGAGCAACTTCGTAAGATCAAAGTCTACGCGAGCTTCGAAGAATTCTTTACTACCGAGCCAGAGGGTCTTCGCATTGCGCTCAGCGCGCGGGACCTGCGTTCGAAGTCTTCTGAGTATTTAGATGATCGTATGAAAGAAATGGCGGCACGCCCAAGCGTAGACTTTGAGAGGGTCTATTTGATATTTGGCCCCGAAGATGACGGCCTTTCTCATTCAGATTTAACGATGGTCCACCACGTCTGCCGCCTACCTACCTACGGTGAGTTTACCAGTCTCAATATATCCCACGCGGTATTGCTCTCAACCTATCTTTTTAGTTCAAACTTTGCGGGTCGCGAAATCGCTCAGCCCGTAGCAGAAAAAACTTCGCAGTTTTTTCCGCAGAAGACGATTCATGATTGGCTCGAAGTTTTAGGCTTTAAGTTAGATAGCCGCTACGTGAATGCTGAAAAAACATTGTCTCGCATTTTGCTCGAAAACGAACCTTCCGTTGATGAACTGAGAGTTCTCGAATCGATTCTTCAACAAAATATTCGTAAGCTCAAAGAAAAAGCCACTTAAATTATCCGACATTACACTTTGAGCGCAAGATCGTCACCCCAGCTGTAATGAATTCGGTCGGCCACACATCTCTTTCTCCTTGTGATATGATTCAGTTTATATAGGGAGAAATTTAAGTGCGAGATACAAATCACGCCCCAGATGAACGGGCGTAAGCTCGCTCGTTGTTCTTCTTTCAGAAAATTTTTCGGAACCAAAATGTTCAGTCCAAGAAACTCCGTGAGAGCCGCCAATCAATGTCGGTGCCATAAAAAGGTGAAGCCTTTGAACTAAATTTTTTTCTAAAAAAGTCGCGAAGGTGTATGCTCCGCCCTCAACAAACACAGACTTCACATCCTTTTGCCACAAAAGTTCGAGCAAATGCGAAAGATCCATTTTGCCGGCTGCATTTCTTCGAACATGCAAAACATGTGGAGCCGCCGGCACATCGTTATATGTCGCAACCCAGATCTTTTCGAGCGGTCTCGTTTCGGTAAGCTTCGAAGATTTTAGATGAGGCAAACATTCTCCGCGAGGATCAATAATTACCACCGTATTTTGGTGGCCATCAAAGCCTGGCAAACGAATATTCAAACTCGGATCATCTTCTAAAAAAGTACGTTTACCGATCAATACCGCATCATATTGCGCACGCAAAACGTAAGAATACGAGCGAGCCAACTCTCCGGTGATCCATTTGCTCTCGCCTGACCTCATGCTCATGCGTCCATCGAGAGAGGTCGCGACTTTCAAAGAAACAAAGGTCTTTTGCTCACTTTGATTGTACAAAAATATTTCTACGAGGTCTTGAAGTTCTTGTTCAATTTCTTTATCCCCGCTGAATTGCTCGCATTTAATTCCGGCGGCGCGAACCATTTCGGCGCCACGCCCCGAAACTTTCGGATTTGGATCGAGCAAACCAAATGTCACTTCACTCAAAGGTAATTTCGCAAGAGCTTCCGCGCAAGGAGGAGTCCTGCCATAATGAGAGCACGGTTCGAGCGTGACAAAAACCTGTGCGCCTTCAAGCAATGCCGGGTTTTTCACGGCACGCAGAGCTTCAATTTCGGCATGAGGGCCACCCACTTTTTTATGGTAACCGAGACTGACGAGTTGACCGTCACGAGATAAAATCACGCAACCCACAACAGGATTTGGAGAGACAAAGCCGTGGCCTTTTTTAGCTTCGGCAATTGCCAGCCTCATCGCTTCACCTGAAGAGATTATTTTTTCTGCCATGACTTCCAGTATTCGAGAAGTTCGACTGACTCCATGGCCGGATCACGCTTGAGAGGCCAGCGCGTATCGATCATCACCGCATACTCATCGGTGTGTGTTCGGGTTGAAGCTTTGTCGATCGCTTTTGGATGCGGCCCGTGCGGAAATCCTGCCGGATGAAAACTCATCATGCCCGCGTGTAAATTGTCGCGACTGAAAAAATCACCTGCGTGATAGAAAAGAACTTCGTCGTAGTCCATATTCTGGTGATAAAATGGAACTTTCAGAGCATCGGCATCTTCTTCAAGCGGACGCGGACAAAAAGTACAAATCACGAAGTTATTGGCCACAAAAGTCGAGTGCACACTTGGCGGGAGGTGCGCGCGGTGACTCATGATCGGCATCAAATGTTCGATATGTAGAGTGAACGGAAAAAGATCGCCCTTCCAACCTTTGACGTCGAAAATATTCGCGTCATAAGAAATCCTGGTGATCTCTTCGCTGTGTTTAATCTGAATTTCACGAATATCGACATTTTTTTCTTTCATGAAAACATTGAGCGCCTCAAGGTCTGGCGTGCCAATTGCGTTGATGTCGTAGGGTACGTGGCGTCCGACTATACCGCGATCGGGCTCTCTAAAATGGCTCGTGCGATTTTCAATGACGAAAAACTCAGACGGCTCATCTAAGAAAAAACTATGGGTCATACATTTCTGAATGCAAACGTACGTACCAGCATTGAATTTTAGAAGACCGTACTCGGTGAGGACGCTACCTGAACCTTTATGGCAAAAGTACATCCAGTCACCATCGGCGTTTCGAATACCCACGGGCTTAAGCGATGGTTTCATCCAAGCATACGAAAGTGTAACGTCGTTGTTATAAAGCATGCGTTGCCTAAAATCATCTTGAGAAACGTGATTCAATTTGATGACGTCAAACATTCGAGGCTTGAGGTTTCCTTCAATGTTTGTCCAGCGGGTGCTGGGTTTTTCTTTAATCAAATGCGAAACGGGTCCAAAGAATCCGCCTTCGCCTTGCTCTTCTTCGAAGCGCCCTTCGGGAATTCCTTTGTGGGCCTGTCTTGTCGGATCACCTTGTTTGAAGTGATACATTACAAAACCCCACGCTTCGCTTGATCCGCTTCCATCGCGTCGAAAAGTGCTTGAAAATTACCATCACCGAAACCGTCGTGACCACGTCGTTGAATCAGCTCAATAAAGATCGGACCAAATTGATTTTTAGTAAAAAGTTGCAAGAGGTAGCCCTCCTTGTCTCCGTCGGCGAGAATCGCGAGACGCTTTAACTCTGCCAAATCTTCTTTCACATTCGGAAGACGACCCGGAAGCATATCGTAGTAAGCATCGGTTGGACGGTCTAAGAAATCGACGCCCATCTTGCCGAGCGCCTCAACTTCGCGAACGATATTGTCGGTCAAAAAAGCGACGTGCTGAATGCCCGACCCTTTATATTCATCAAGGTACTCTTGAATTTGTGAGTAGCCTTCTGTTGGCTCATTGATTGGAATCGAAAACTTTTTACATGGTGACTGCATCGCCTTTGAAATCAAACCCGTTTTTTTACCGCGAATATCGAAATACTTTTGTTCTTTAAATCCAAAAATCTTTTCGTAAAATTCAGACCATTTGTTCATTTCACCACGCGGAACGTTGTTGGTGAGGTGATCGATGACGCTCAAGTTATTTCCGGTTGGGTAATGATTGTCGCTCAAGAATTCAAACTTTTTATAAATATCGCCGCGATCAAAAGTTGGTGCACCATTCGGAGACGGAGTATATTGATCAACGAAGTATACAAGTGAATCGCCGATCCCGTAAATTGCGGGCATTGGCCAAGAAGACGATTTTTCTCCGCCAGTGAAAGGGCGTGCACCGCGCTTTACCGCTTCGTCAAATGCTTGCTTAGCATTTTTGACTCTCATGCCCATCCCGCAGATCGATGGCCCATGCATTTTCTTAAATTCGGATGCGAATGAATTTTCTGTTTGGTTGATCACGAAATTAATATCGTTTTGTCTGAAGAGCTTCAGCGGTAAAGTTTTGTGCTGAGCGACTTCGGTCATTCCGAATTGTTTGAATTTATTTGAGAGCGTTTTATCGTCGTCTGCACAAAATTCTAAGAACTCAATTCCGTCTAATCCAAGTGGATTTTGCATGAGGGGGCCCCTTTTTTGTCTACTCGCCAATATTCGGGATATTTATATATGGGAGACGAGATGAAAACAAGTCTTAGGCAGTTTTCGGAGGCTTTGGCGCAAAATACGATCCAAATACCATAAAACAGATGCCGACCACAATCGCAAAATCTGCGATGTTAAAAATGCCGGTACGTAGGGGGCCCAAGCCCATATTCATAAAATCTACGACGCGTTGGTAAAGAAGGCGATCCCACAAATTTCCGAGGCCGCCGCCGACCAGTAGGGCCAATCCCAATTGTTGAGCGCGGTCGGTTTGGGCGCGAAAGAGTGAAGCGACCGCAAAAATCAGAAACAAAGCCACCAGAACGGTGAAAATCCAAAAGCGCATTTCTGCCGACATTCCCCCACCTAAACCTAAAAAAGCACCCGGGTTTTCGGCGTATTCGAGACGAAAAAATCCATTCCAGTATTCGATGACGTCATGCGAACGCAGAGAAAGCTTCGCCCAGTTTTTGGTATATTGATCGAGCGCGATCGTGCCTATTAAAATCAGGAGCACCACGATCATATCGCGAATTCTTTTATTACGACTTCTATGAGAAACTTCAAGATTCTGTATCGCCATGGCGTTCAATTTATATTTATGTGGCGATGGCTGTCAACGTACTAGACCTTGCCGCAAACTTTCGCTATGTTCTCGCCATGTCTATTTTTAAAAACACAATTGCGAATTCGGACTTTAGTGGCGTCCTCGACGTTCATGCTGAAGATCTTCATGACTCACTTGGTAAGGTCATTTTGATCGACGTGAGGCAGCCGGACGAATTTACGGGTGAGCTCGGCCACATCGAAAACGCAAGCCTCATCCCGCTTGCAACGCTTCCGCAAGAGATCGACAAGATTTCACCGGATCAGACGATCGTCTTTGTGTGTCGCAGCGGCGGAAGATCTGCACGCGCCACTGCTTTTGCACTCGAATCTGGCTTAAGCGCAGTATATAATCTAAAGGGAGGAATGCTGCGCTGGAATCAACTGGGATTTGAAGTCAAAAAGTAAGAGTTCAAAAATAATCGCACTCCTTCAGAAAAATATGTCACAACAAAAAGTATTCGTTAATCGCACCTTAAACTTAAGAAAAATTAAATACATTGGCCTCGATATGGATCACACTCTCGTGCGCTACAACAGTCAGGCATTCGAAAAGCTTGCGCATGAAAGTATGGTCAAGAAGCTGGTCGAACAAAAAAGTTACCCTGCAAAGATCTTGAATCTCAAGTTCGATTTTGATCTCGCCATTCGCGGGCTCGTCATCGATCGCAAACGGGGTAATCTTTTAAAAGTCAGCCGTCACGGAGCCATCCGCGCAAGCTTTCATGGAACAAAGCCAATCGATTTTCATACTCAGCAGTCTGATTACAAATCGATTTATATCGACTTGTCTGAATCTGCAAAATACATGGCCATCGATACGACTTTTTCAATTTCGATCGCAACATTGTTTGCACAGTTGGTAGATGAAAAAGATCGTAACGAAGATGCTTTTCCTGACTACGATACGATTGCGGGCGATCTTATGTACGTGCTCGATCAATCTCATCGCGACGGAAGCCTTAAAGATGTCGTCGCCAAGAATCTCGATACTTACATCGTGAAAGATCCCGAAGCAGTCGCCGGGCTTGAGCGTTTTAAAAAGCACGACAAGAAAATTTTTATTCTAACGAACTCAGATTATTCTTACAGTAAGTTGTTGCTCGACTTTGCCGTGAATCCATTTTTGAAAGAACATGATTCTTGGATGGACCTTTTCGAAATCGTCGTGACCAATGCTCAGAAGCCGCGATTCTTCTTTGATAATTTGCGTTTCTTAAAAATTAGTCCCGAAGACGGAAGCATGACCAACTACGAAGGTAAACTCTCGAAAGGAATTTACCAAGGCGGATGTGCGGCCAAATTCACCGCGGATCTCGGAGTTGAAGGCGACGATATTCTTTATATCGGAGATCATATCTACGGCGATATCTTGCGTTTAAAAAAAGACTGCAACTGGAGAACCGCGCTCGTCGTCGAAGAACTCGAAACCGAGATCAAGAATGCAGAACACGCTCATCCTTATTTTGATAAGATTGCGGCCCTGATGCTCGCGAAAGAACCTTTCGAGCACGATCTCGTTGATGAGATCTCTAAGAAAATTGAGTTCGGTAAAATTAAAAAAGATAAAAAGCCTTCTGACCCCCATGAAGAAACTATCACGAGTCTTCAAAATAAATTGGCCGAGCTCGATAAGCAGATTAGTCCGTTGATTAAGAAGCAACAATCAATGTTCAACGCTAACTGGGGTGAGGTTTTTAGAGCCGGCAATGAAGAAAGTTATTTTGCCAGCCAGGTCGATCGTTTCGCCTGCATTTACATGGCAAGATTGTCGGATTTGCTCGAGCTCTCCCCTCGCACCTATTTCCGGGCGGCCCGAAGACCTCTTGCGCACGAAATTGCGCTGAAGCTGACGTAAGATACCTTTTTCCGCTCTTTGACTGCCTTTTTTGGGCAGCCATTTCTCTCACCGTTTAAGATGGCTTAGGCCGCTTCTCAGATCGACAGAAAGCCCACAAACCCGCTTTGTGTAAGGAGAATTTACAATAGCCGGTGGCATTTGTTTTGCTCTTGTTAAGCCATATGGATGATTTAAAAATCGATAGGACTTCGAACGCCTCTGCCTCAATAGGCCTCGCTTCTCCCGAAACAAAATTAGGCTTTCAAGCTCTTTCAAAGGGCCGTGTCGTTTTGTTTCTGATTCTTGTTTGTCTTATCTTCTCAAGCTTTCAATATTTTAAACCCGCAACCGCCGCTGCGACTCTCGCGACAATCTCGACGATGAATTTTCAGCCGCCGAAAGGGATTTCAGACGAAGAAATTCTCAGTGCTGATTCGTCGGCGCTCGTTGAGTCCGATCTTCCGACGTCTACTCTTCACGAAAACGATGTCGATACCCAGACGGCTGCGGTTGCATCTAATTCTCTTATTTTTGATCGCGTCCGTATTTTAAGCGATTATAAAAATAGAATTTCTCAGGATTTTCATGTTCCTCAAGGTCTCAGTTTACGGGTTCAGTTTTGGTTTGATGTTTATACTAAATACGGTCTTGAAGAACGTGTGATCCATTCTCAAAAATATCCATGGTTGATTTTTAAAGTAATCGACGTGGCCCCGATTCTTTATGCCGAATCACCGAGCCTTCAGTGGCTTCGCAATCAAAATGCCGATAACATCGTTCACGCGGAACTTCGCCGAACGAAGTTCCAACTCATAAAGATTGCTCACTCAAAATCGCTCGAGAAACTCACTGAAGAAGAACAACTTCTCGTTGCGGTTCTTCAGGCGCTTCCCGGTAAGCTTCAAAGAAATGCTCAACTTGTTGCGAGTAGTCTCCGTATTCAAACCGGTCAGAAAGAAGTCTTTCAAGAAGGCCTTTCGATCAGCCGTCAGTTTCTTCCGCAGATGGATGAAATTTTTAAAGCCCAGAAACTTCCGTCAGAGCTAACCCGAATTCCGCTGGTTGAAAGTAGCTTTAACGACTTAGCCACAAGCAAAGCTGGCGCGAGTGGCGTTTGGCAATTCATCGGAAACACCGGCAAAAAGTTTTTGATGGTCAATAGCAATATCGATGAAAGACGTTCTCCAATTAAATCAGCCTATGCCGCAGCACTTGTTCTTAAAGAAGATTATATGCTCCTCAAGCATCAGTGGCCTCTTGCAGTAACGGCTTACAACCACGGTCCCGGTGGTGTCAGACATGCGGCTAAGACTTCGAAATCCTATGAGCTAGCAACGATTCTCACAAAATACCAATCTAAATCTTTTGGCTTTGCGACGAGCAATTATTATTCGGAGTTTTTAGCTGCGCTCTATGCAGAAAAATATCAGGACGAAATTTTTGGAGCCGCAGGCCCCGATGAAGATAATCATACTCAAGTGGTTCGCCTTTCTCGTAAGATGCGCGCCAATGAGCTTTTAAGCAAAATCGATATGCCGGCCGATGATTTTATTGATTTGAATCCGGAGCTAAGAAAAGCGGTTCAGAAGAATGCGCCTCTTCCAAAAGGATTTAAGCTTCATATCCCTGCGGATAAAAAGCTTTCAGATCCGAAGATTTTTGTGAAAATTTCGCCGCCCGCCTATAGCAAAGCCGTCGCTTTAACTGAGACAGAGTACTAGTGAAACCAATGGCTGAACGTGCTCACGACACTGCGATCGACGTAAGTGGTCTGGGTGAGAATTTTCTCTGAGTCTAAGAGTAAAACTGATACTGTGAGTAAACCTTCTGGAGCATTAAACACCACGAAGCCTCCTCCGGCTTCACCCACATCGCCTTTAATCATTTCTCCGCGAGAGTTGAAATAAACAATCTTCGTCGTATCTGACACCGCTTCACCGAATGCTGCTTTGTATGGGCGATCCGATTGAATGAATCCCATGATGCTACCAGTATGGGCGATCACGTCGAGACCCGCCTGCTTACGTAATTCTTCAAACCAAGCTTGCTTAACGAGAGGTGCGTAGATCGTATTGCGACTGCGATTCAAAGTCAGTCTCGTCAGCTCGTAGTCTTGACCTGCATCCACATCTAAAATCATGAGACCGGTGCCGTCGGCATACTTCAGAGTGGTTTGTCCGCGTTCGTCGGTTTCGACGCCAGAATTTTGACCTAGATTCATGATTGCCGCCGGCAAACTTTTTTCGGTATGAAAGCCGTCGAACACCATGATGTTGGCTTCTTTTGATTTTAAGACATCGATATTGAGTTGCGAAATACTATTGGCGTCTGCCGGTACAACCGAAGGCTCGGTCAAATGAGAAGCGTATGTCACCTGAAGAGATTGAACTCCTGGGTTCACGCCAACAAAAGCATAGTAACCGTTTGATGATGTCTCACTTAAGCTTAAATCCGGAATCATCATCTTATTAAAATAAACTGGTTTTAAATTTTGATCGACACTTAAGATCTCAACTTGTCCGCCGGTGACTGCTTCACCATTTTTAGTGATGCGGCCCCAAACGATTGCCAAATTTTTCATGTCGAGTGGTGCCGTGGCTTCGCCTTCTGGATTATTAATTTTATCTGCATTTGGTTGGAGGCTAAGAAGTTCGGTCACCATTTTTTTCGAATACATCGGAATCAAATTGTCGTCACCCGCACTTGCGACCGTGATTCCTGGTAGAAAGCCCGTACGCTGAGATTTTAAAATCATTGTTGACTGATTCACTAAATTTGGATCTGAGAAGCGGCCGCCCGCTTCAGAAATAAACTCATGCGGAATCATATCCACCATCAGCTTCGTACTCTTAAGAGGTTTCGCTTCAAAGATATCGCTTGAGTTTGCGGCAACGACTCTTCCGACGAGGCCTTGAGTGGTTGGAGTCAGGCGAATCAAAATTTTTGCGGCGTCCATCGTTGCTCGGCCACTTCCTAAGATTTCGCCCGTCTGGGTACGAAGCTCCGCAACTAAAAGTCCCGAGGTGCTTCCGACATTGATTTCGAAGCGACCCTCTTTTGTCCACACGACGCCGTTTTCAAAGGCTTGTCCTTTGTCTTCACGGTAAACCACGATGCGATCTTTCGGAGACGTAAATGCTAAACCTTGATTCATTTCGAGGGCGCCATTGATCGTAACCTGGCGAGAAGGATCTGAGTTTTGAATAAAGCTTTCGCCTGACACATGTGCTGCGAGCAAAGCAGTTGTTGGTGCGACATCTTTATTTCGGTGAGGAACAATGACCGTTTCGTTCGAAGCGACTGACACGCTCGGCTGTCGCTGATTTTGTCCGCCACGGTTGATGATCGCAGGATCATGATTGATCATCGGAATAAACAATGCGTTTAAAAGTTCTTCACGAGTGACGCCGACAGATTTCAAATCAATATTTTGAACATGCGCAGGATGCACCATTTGCGCAACCGGAACATAAATATCTTGAACTTCGTTTTTGTGAATTGCTTCGTTATCGCTCATGATTTTCTCGGCGATTTCTTTCATTGAGCTTAAACCAGAAATCAAAGCAATCTTCGGAACACTTGCGGGAATTTGATCATCACCAAAATCTTTTTCCATCAAGATGTCTTCAAGTGCCGCCACGGGTGGAGCGTTGTGGCTCATGTGGATAGTCACGCCTTCAACAAAAACTCTTGAGTCGATACTTTCAGTTTTTTGAGGAGAAAGTGCCATCATTGCGCCGTAGGCGAGGCCTGCAACCGAAACTATCGCGACGTAAGATGAGCTTCGTTTTTTAGGGCGCGAGAAATGTTTGTACATTTGTCTTCCGTGACAAAGTGTTAAAAAGGCAAAACGGTCTCTGTCTTATATGGTACTTAGAAAGGTTTGAAATCGTCAATCATGTTACGATTTTCTCGACGATTGGACAATCCCGTCGTGATGCGCCTCACAAGCTCTTTAGTCCTGGCGCCATCTCGACCAATGACCTCATAGTTGCGGCCTTCGCGCTTTTCAATGAAGACTTCGACCGTGATTGCGTATGGTCTTCCGGCGCCTAAAACAACGACGTGTGCAGTCTCTCGAAAAGTTCCAGCTGAACCGTCAACATCGAATGGACCTTTTGGAGCAAAATAGTTGGAGTCGTATTCTCGGCCGTTTTCGCTGACCTTGCGGGCTCCACCGGGGAGACTTTCTTTGATCGTTGAACGCGCGACTTGAAGGGGTTTATCAATATCTTCGATCGTGGCGAGACTCTGGCAACTACAGAGAATCAGGACAAGAATGAGCTGGGTAGCCATGGCTATCCAGGCCTTGAGTTGGCGTGACCACTGGCCTATCCAAGCCCTGGTCATCACTTAGGAACTTTTTCCCAATCTTTTAAGAACTGCTGAATACCTGAGTCGGTCAAAGGATGATTGCAAAGCATCTTCATCACTTTAAGTGGGCACGTCACGATATCCGCAGCCATCAAAGCGCTCTCTAATACGTGGATAGGATGTCGAACACTCGCAACCAAGATCTCTGTTTCGAAGCCATAGTTATCGTAGATTTGGCGAATTTGTGAAATGAGCTCCATCCCATTTGTCGAAACGTCATCAAGACGGCCCACGAAAGGAGAGACCAAGGTCGCACCCGCCTTAGCAACCAAAAGTGCTTGGAGTGGCGAAAACACGAGAGTGACATTTGTTTTAATTCCGTCTGCGGCGAATTTGCGAACGGCAACGAGGCCTTCTTCACACATCGGAATTTTTACGACAACGTTGTCATGAATTTTTGCGAGCTGTAAACCTTCGGCATAAATTTTATCGGCTTGCAAACTGATCACTTCGGCAGAAACGGGGCCTTTGACTTCCATGCAAATTTCTTTGATGACGTCGTTCATTTTTTTGCCAGTTTTAGCGACGAGTGTTGGGTTTGTCGTTACGCCGTCAACCCATCCGCGTGCATTTGCTTCACGAATTTCACTGATGTCTGCCGAATCGATAAAAAATTTCACGCTTTGCTCCTTGAATTTGTTAGCGCAAGTTTTATGTGTGTCTCGCCGAAAAATCAAGTTCAGATTCAACTTCTAAGCAGATCTCGCATTGTATAATTGCCGGGCTCTTGCTCAGAGAGCCAGGCGGCCGCACGTATGGCCCCCTTGGCGAAAACGCTACGGTTGAGTGCGGTATGTTCGATTGTGATAGTTTCGCTCGGACTCATCGCCCAAACTTTGTGGATTCCGAAGATCTCTCCGCCGCGGATCGACACGGGCTCCGGAAGGGCTTTTGAAACCACTTTCTGAAGTGCTTTCTGCAAACTTTTGGCTGTTCCGCTTGGGCGATCTTTTTTGTGTCGGTGGTGAAGCTCTTCGATCTGAAAATCAAATTCCTTATGCTTAGAAAAAACGTTCAGCATTTCGGTCATAAGAGCCACGCCGACGCTAAAGTTAGACGCCCAAAAAACCGGGATCACTTTAGCCGCAGCAATCATTTCTTTTTCTTGGGCATTCGAGATGCCGGTCGTTCCGCCTAAGAACGCGACTTTGTTTTTCACGCACCACTTGAGCGCTTCACTCATAGCGTCTGGATTTGAAAAGTCGATCATCACATCTAATTTTTTAGCCGATAAGTCTTTCAGACTTACGGCTTTTGGCTCCGCCGTTTTTTTGCGAGACACAAAATTCACGATCTCAATCTGTTTTGGCGCAGCCTTAATAATTTCAAGGCCCATTTTACCGGTAGCTCCTATGAGCGCTGCACGAATCACAGAAGCCCGCTTTCGACCATGCTGGCTTTCAGTTTTGGAATGAGCTCCTCTGACATCGGAGTCAGAGGCAACCGCATTTCAGGAGACGCAATAATACCCATTAAAAACAAGGCCATCTTAACCGGAATAGGATTTGGCTCAAGATATAAATTATTAATCGTCATGAGGCTCGCTTCGAATTTTTTGTCAGATCCGGCTTCTCGCGCTTGAAGGGTCACGAACTCTCTAGGAAAAATATGCGAGCCTACTGAGATGATCCCGTCGCCACCCGCGTTTATAAAATGCGCGAAGCTTGAATCGTCACCGCTCAAAAGTGTAAACTCTTTCGAAACTCCCGATTTAATTTTACCGGCAAAATGAATATCTCCTGTCGCCTCTTTAATGCCGACAATTTTTTCTTCTTTCGAAAGTTTCAAAATCGTGTCGAGCTCTAGTTTCGCGACCGTACGAGATGGAACATTGTATAAAATAACTGGGATGTCTGAATTCTCAGCTACTTTTTTAAAGTGCGCGAGAAGTCCCGCTTGAGGCGGGCGATTATAATAAGGCACCACTACAAGAGCCGCCGACGCCGCGAGATCTGCTGCCTCTTGCGTACGCACAACGGTTTCGGCCGTCGAGTTAGTACCCGTTCCCATGATGACCGGCACTTGGCCCGCTACTTCTCCTTGTACAAACTTAAAAATTTTTACGCGTTCTTCGGTCGTGAGCGTTGGACTCTCGGCCGTCGTACCATTGACAACAAAGCCTTGAATCCCGCTGTCGAGTTGAAATTTCAAAAGTTTCTTTAGCGAAGAGTAATCGACCTCGCCCTTTTGAAAAGGAGTAATTAAAGCCGTCGAAACGCCACCAAACTTTTTCATTTTTTCTCCAACTCGGTATGTGTCGATATTGCAAATTTTCCGTCGCAAATAAATTCAGCCGGACCAATGAGGTTTGCTTTCGTCACCTCTTCACGTTGAGCCTGTAAAATTTCAACCCTGAGCGAGCCACCTGGAGTCTTCAACAAAACGTCCGTGGCTCTTTCGATTTTCCAGAGGGTGATCGCGGCCGCAACGACGCCCGTTCCGCACGAGAGCGTGAAGTCTTCGACTCCGCGCTCGAATGTCTCGGTCTCGTCGGCGCACAAGAAAGTCACGTTCGCGCCCGCCAAGCCAGTCGAAGGATGAAATCGAAAGGCCCCTACGACTTTAAGCTTTTTTTCATGAGATAGAGGCTTCAAAGAATGACAAACAAAATGCGGAACGCCCGTATTCACCAAGAAAACATTTTGAAGTTGCGAAATCACAGCGCCGAAGGCCGCAAACTCTTTTACCTTGAGGTCGATAGCTTTTGGTACGGCAGTTAACTGATGCAGTTGCACAACGTAATGATTTTCATTTTTGACTTTACGAGAAGTCACTTTGATCTCTCCGATTCGACTTCCAAAGATCAACTCGTCTAAGTTCAAAACATGCTTCGCCCAAGAACCAAAACAGCGCGCGGCGTTTCCGCAGAATTCAGCTTGAGAACCGTCGCGATTATAAAAATCCCATTTGAATTTTTGATTTTCTTGTTCGACATAAATAATACCATCGGCCCCGACACCAAAATGCCGATCGCAGATTTTTTGCGCAAGGTGTTCTTTCGAATAAGAGGTTAGGCTTTTTTCTCGGAGGTCGATAAATATGAAGTCGTTGCCGGTGCCCACGAGCTTGGTAAAACTAAGCATCTTACTCCTGCTCGGTTTTATCATAATTTTTGCTTGGCAGTGGTTCTGTGTCGGTCGGAAGAATCGGCACCAGTGCCTTGGTCGCTCTCTTAAATGATGGTTGTCCGTGACCGAGAGCCGCCGGGGTCAGTGGAGCTTTTGCATCACCTTTCACTCCGCAAGCAGAGGCTAAAAATACAAGTAGGAGTCCAAACCAGCTCATCCGTGTTTTCATTCTTAAAATCCTAGAGTTTGAAAGTTTTCAGTTTGGCTTCAACATCTTCGGTACTCTTACACAAATCGACATCTAAATTAAACGATTTTCTTTTTCTTGCCGTCATGGCTTTACACAGCTGCAAATATTTTTGGCCGCTGACTTTGTCAGGGACACCTTGAGCATTCGAAATCTGCCATTTCCAGAAATAAACTTCCGGATAATCAGGCGATTGAGTCTCCCATAGCGACAATTGCTGTCGCGCTTTTTTAAAATCTTTTTTTTGAAAGTTTTCATCTACCGAAAACACTTTCATGAATTTTTCAATTCCGTCGAGGTCGATGTCTTTCTCTTTAAGCTCTTCATTGAGAGCGTCGAAGTCTTTATGGCAATCCAAAGCCTGAAGGCGAAGAAGATGGTACTCGGCACTCACCGAATCAAAGTTTTCGGCATTCTTGATGTTCGTGTCGGCGCCCCGACAATCATCGATTCGCAATTGCGCGCGCGCCAGAGCTTTCAAAATCGCCATATTACCATCTTCGAGCTTCAAGGCTTCTTGAAATTTATCAATCGCCTCTTTTGGTTTGGTCTCAAGCAAAGATTCACCTTGCGCAAAAGTCGCCTGAGCCTGATCGGTGTAAAATACGCCGCTCAAATTGTCGAGGCTCGTCCTCAATTCTCGGTAGGCACTTGAATTTTTATTTTCTTTTTGAAGAGCGCGAATCAGAATTTGGCAAGCTTGCAAACGATCATGCTGGAGCGAAAGATTCTGAGATTTTGAAATGAGGTCTTTGTAACTCTCTTTTTGATTGGCGAACGCCCCAAAGGCAGTCGCTAAAATGATTAAAAACAGAAGCCCATACGTCATTCCTTATCTTTATATGAGTTCACTAAGACTTGTCTAGGCTTGCTGCCATTGGCCGGGCCAACAACGCCTTCGGCCTCAAAGCTTTCGATGATCCGGGCCGCTCGCGGATACCCGAGCTTAAACTTTCTCTGCAAAAGAGACGCGCTGACTTCTTTTTGTTCACTCACCCACGAGAGCAATTGATCATAAATCTCATCTTGCTCTTGGTTTGTACCGTCTCCACCGAAGACATCGCCGTCATCTCCGCCATTTCCCATATCGAATCCGCCGCCGCTGCCCTCAAGAGCTTTGATTGCGAGAGGATCAAACTGAGGTTCGCCCTGATCAGACCAAAACTTCATGACAGAATTAATCTCGGCATCGGTCAGCCAAGGACCATGATGTCTGAGGGGCTTCGAAACGCCAGGAGCTAAGAACAACATATCCCCTTGAGCGAGGAGGCGCTCGGCACCCGAGTCGTCTAAGATAATACGAGAATCCATTTTGCTCGCAACCTTAAAGCTGATGCGCCCTGGGATATTCGTTTTAATGAGTCCCGTAACAACATCCTTACGAGGAGACTGCATCGCCAAGATCAAATGAATTCCGCAGGCTCTGGCCATCTGAGCGAGTCTTACAACCGCTTGCTCGACGTTGACCTTATCGACCGCCATCAAATCACCAAACTCTTCAACCACGATCACGATGTAGGGTTGCGGAGTAAAATAATACTGCTCTTGACGTTTATTTCCGAGATCGAGATCTGAATTTATTTTCTCGTGCTCTTCGGTTTGGGTTTTCGTAAGCTTTTCCATCGCTTCGTTATAAGATTCAAGGCCACGTTGGCCGAATCGAGACATCGAACGATAACGTTTTTCCATTTCGCGGATCGCCCATTTCAAAGCTGTTACGGCTTTTTTCGGGTCACGAATGGGAGGCATGAGCAAATGCGGAATTTCAGAAAAGGCCGCGAGATCGACTTGCTTCGGATCGATGAGGATA
Organism: Bdellovibrionales bacterium; assembly: GCA_043746635.1. Lineage (GTDB taxonomy): Bacteria > Bdellovibrionota > Bdellovibrionia > Bdellovibrionales > JAMPXM01 > JAYTQQ01. Next base: position 15,984 of record JAYTQQ010000152.1, read on the forward strand.
AGCCGCAAACTCTTGGGAGAATGTCTGAAGAGTAAACCCGTGACAATGCTAACGACGAACACCGACTTCCCAGAGCCGGTCGTACCGGCAACTAGAAGATGCGGCATTTTTCTTAAGTCTACAATCTTGGCGTCTCCGTCAGCTTGACGACCAAGCGCTAATGGCAATTTCGTTTTATCATTCCAAAATTCATCGCTCGCTAAAATATCTTTAAGGTAAACCGTTTCGCGCTGGGAGTTTGAGGTCTCAATCCCGACGACATCGCGTCCCGGGATCGGAGCGATGATTCTCACCGACTCGCTCGAAAGTGCAAGCGACAAATCATCGGCAAGCTCGGTGATCTTAGAAATCTTAACGTCGGCGCTCGGCTTAAACTCGTACATCGTAACTGCGGGGCCCGGCTTGGCACCTTTCACTTCACCGGTCACCGAGAATTGCGCGAGCTTATCTGTTAGGATCATGGCTTTGCGGTCGATCTCTTTTGGTTCGATGCGAACCCGAGACGCCGGTGGATCTTCAAGCATCGCGAGCTCAGGAAGCTTCCAGTTTTCGATGCGTCTTTCTACTTTTGTAGTGAGTTGAACTTTGCGGCGTTCGATTTTTTGGGGATCGTCAACCGGGATGGTTTTCGCAGCACGCGGCGCTTCGCCGAACTCGGTGCTCGGTTCTCTGTCGCCAGTAGGCTTATCAAGTTTCAATTCTTCTTTTTTCGCGTCGTCTTTTCTATCTAAGAAGTTCATCTTAAACCTAAAAAGCTTATCGACGGCACGATCTTCTTGAGGCGGCTTGGCTTTAGGCTCAACGACTTTCTTGGACTTTTCAAGTTTCATCTGGGGCTGAATGGCCGAAACGGCGCCGGCAACCCAGCCGCCGAGGGCTGATCCGATCGGCATGAATGCTCCAAAAACCTTTGCGGGAGTCTTTAAGAATTCGAGTAAACTTTTCTCGGTATAAAAAATGGCGAGAACAGCAAAAACGGTCCACAAGATGACCGACACTCCGACAAAATTAAACACCCGTACGAGTCCATGGGTGATGACAGCTCCAACAAGGCCACCCGCGCCGATTTGATTTGAGAAGAACATTTTATTTGGAAAGTGCAGCGCCAAAAGGCTTGAAGCCACGATTAATAAAAAGAATCCCCAAAATAATTTGCCGGCGACCGATCGTGACTGTTTATCTTTGAGCGTTTTCGCCCCCATGATGAGGAGGGCCGCGACGAGCCCCCATGCGCCAATTCCGAAGCCTTGATAAAGAAGGTCCGAGAGAAAGCTCCCAAAGTAGCCGCAAAAATTAGACACCTTATAGGCATTGCCGATCGAGTTGAATGACGGGTCGGTCGGTCGAAAGCTATAGAGCGAAAGCGCTACAAAAAGCCCGCCCGAAAAAAATAGAATGACGGCAATATCTTGTCTGAACTTGGTAAAAAATTTTGTCATCCTATGAGTCTATTTGAAATACTTTCTCTGGAGTAGTCTGGTTCGGCGATTTTCCCTTTGGAATGGGCCTACTTGGCCCTGTTGACTTGACTAAGGTAAAGCTTAGTTCTACATCGTGTATTCATGATCAAGATTAATGAGATTTTCTATAGCATTCAGGGCGAAAGTTCATACGCTGGCATGCCCACCGTTTTCGTACGAACTTCAGGATGTCACCTCCGCTGCACTTATTGCGATACCAAGTACGCGTATCACGAAGGTGAAAAGATGTCGCAAGAACAGATTCTCGCAGTCATCAAAAATCACGGCGCAAAGTATGTGTGTTTGACCGGCGGAGAGCCGCTCTTACAAAAAGAAGTTTATCCTTTGATGAAAGAGCTTTGCGATCAAGATTATATCGTCTCGCTTGAAACGAGCGGCGACATTGACTGTAAAGATGTTGATCCTCGAGTGAAAAAAATTATTGATGTGAAGACTCCAGATAGTGGAGAGTTAAAGAGCTTTTCTCGCGCAAATCTTGAGTTCGCAGATGTCAACACTGAATTCAAATTTGTGATTTGTTCCGAAAAAGATTTCGATTGGGCTGAAAATTTTCTTCAAGAAACACGTATTGTGGATAAGTCTGTGGCTTTATACAGTCCATCATTTGGTGAAATAAGTGAAAAATGGCTTGCTGAAAAAATTCTTTCAAAAAAATCATCTGCGCGCTTGCATCTGCAGCTACATAAGTATATTTGGTCACCTCACGTTCGAGGGGTATAACAATTACGCCACCGAGATCAATCGATCTTGGTGCTATTAAAAAATCAGTGAGGAAACATGACACCAAGTCTGAACAGTTCAGATAATCTATTTGTTGCAAATCTCCAGTCGGTTAGCTTAGAGAAGCTCGTTAAGAGCAAACTCGAAGTTCTCTTTCAACAACAAAAAGAAACGCAAGTAGAATTGAACGGTCTCTACAACATCGTGATCGAACAAGTTGAAAAACCATTAATCGAATTGGCTTTGGAAAACTACAAAGGCAATCAAGTTAAAACTGCTCAGCTCCTCGGTATCAATCGCAACACCCTTAAGAAAAAAATTGACGCTTATAAAATCAGAGTGAGCCGCTCGTCTACTCCAGCGGTCGCTGTCACTGCTATTATTTAGTTTCCAACAGCGGGTCATAATTCACACTCTTCCTGAAGAGGCCCGCAAACCTTTATATCGTTAGTGAAATTGAATGGGCGGGGGCCGATTTTATGATACGAATTCCTCCACATAATTTAGAGGCCGAGCAGGCGATTTTGGGCGGACTGATGGTTGATCCCTATTGCTGGGACCAAATCGTCAATATCGTGCTCGAGAGCGACTTCTATAAAATGGCCCACCAGAAAATTTTCTCGGCCATTCAAGAACTTTATTTTAAAGGCTCTCCGGTCGATATCATTACCGTTTCGAATTTTCTGTCCGACCAAAAATCTCTCGAGAAAATTGGCGGAGCCTCTTACTTGGCTGAAGTGATGAATCAGACTCCGACTTCGGCACATATTGCGGTTTACGCAAGAATTGTGCACGAGAGGGCTCTCCTTCGTAAATTGATTCATGTCAGCGGCGAAATCATTGAGAAGTCTTACGGAGACTCTTATACTTCGGTCGAAGCTTTCTTAGACGAAGTTGAATCTGAAATTTTTAGTATCGCCGAAAAAAAACAAGCCGGTCTCATGAGCGCCGCAGAACTGATTAAAGTTTCGATCGACCGACTCACCGAACTTTCAGCGCTCAAACAAACCACCACCGGAGTGGCGAGTGGCTTTGACCAACTCGATAAACTCACCGCCGGCTTTCAGCCCGGAGAACTCACGATCATCGCTGCCCGCCCCTCAATGGGTAAGACCGCGATCAGTTTAAACATCGCCCAGCACGCGGCGATCCGCGGTAAAAAAGCCGTCGCATATTTCTCCGTCGAGATGGCTAAAGAGCAAATGATGATGAGGATGATCGCGAGCGAAGCCCGCGTGAATCTCTCGGATCTTCGCGTCGGAAGTGTCAACGACAATGCCTGGCCTCGGCTTATCGAAAAAGCTTCTAAGATGTCTGAGGCGCCTCTCTTTATCGATGATACCTCAGGTATTAGTCCTTTCGAGATTCGTGCAAAGGCACGCCGTATGAAAGCACAGACAGGCCTTGATATGATCATGGTTGATTACTTGCAGCTCATGCAGCTGAAACAACGTGTAGAAAGTCGTGAGCGAGAGGTTTCTGAAATTTCTAGAACACTCAAAGCCATCGCAAAGGAGCTTCAAATCCCGGTCATCGCACTCGCTCAGCTCAATCGTGGCGTCGAAGGTCGATCAGGTCACAAGCCAATGCTTTCAGATTTGCGCGAATCAGGATCGATCGAGCAAGATGCCGATGTGATCATGATGCTTTACCGCGAAGAGTACTACGACCGTGATAATCCAGACGTCAAAGGCAAAGCCGAAGTCATCGTCGGAAAAAATCGTAACGGACCCACCGGCAGCGCTCACCTCAAATGGGAATCGCACATCGGTCGCTTCTCAAACCTCGAAGAAGCGTCTGGTCAAAATCCATTACCTCCGCCACCCCCGAGCCGCATCCACGGTCGTCCAAAAAATATGGCTCCTGGCGGAGATGCTCAAAATTAATGAGCCGCGTGTGAACGCTTATGCTTTGGTGCGCCCGCTGCGCAGCGGACGAATATAGAAGCTTCTTAAATTCGAAAACCTATTTTTTATTCCAAGCCGAAAATGATTTTTTAAAATTCGGCCCCTGCTCTTTAGCATAAGCATAAATTTTCTCAAGCTGAGGACTACTCCCGACAGGCGAGAGTTTCACTTGCGCACTCATATCATTTTCGCGAGCGAGAATATCATTCAACGTCATGTTCGTCGCATTCTTCAAAATATCTGCCAGCAAAACCGCGAGACTCGTCGAACGACCGCCGTCCTCGTTATGAAAGTGTAGCCATTCGTCTTTTTTTGCACGCTTAACGAGATTTGAGAGCTGATCGATTTGTTTATCTTCGATTTTTGCAATGTCATCACTCGCCATCGGAATCCGCGTGTAAGTAATTTTCTTTGTCTTCAAATACTGCTGCTCGGTCTCGACCGCATCCGCTTGAACTCGAATTTTCTCGCCACCCATTTTGACGACATCGTCGGGGCTGATATTAATATCGTCGACACTGTCGGGAAGCGTGAACAGCGTCACCTTCTTTTCTTTCTTAAGGCCGGCAAGCAAACCTTTTTCTGGATCAACAAATGCGTGATCGTCAGAACCAAACTGAACATTTTGATCCAGCCAAATCACTTGCATATTATTCACAAAGCCGTGGGCGTGCGAACTCGTATCGACGATGTGAATTTGTTTCGCTTGCCCGGGCGTTCCCGCAACTGAATCTGAATTTAATTTTGAGATCAAAAACTCGATCTGACCCTTTGAAAGAATCGCGCTCGCAGAAGCCGGAAAAGTTTCAAGGCCTGTCGTCGAGAAAATTCTGAAGTTTTTCGGCGCTTGCTTCGGATCTGGAGAGTTAATAAGAATTGTAAAAAAGTGCTGCCCATGCAGATTTGGAGCACTCAGCAAGATGGCTTCTGGCTGAGCGGCGGCGACAGGCGCCGCATGCGATGCAAATCCGATGGCGAGGAAGAACAAAAGTGCAAACACCCAAAACAGCTTCAGTAAATCGTTTTGCTTCTCAGACTTCGTGAGAATTTTTTGCATTTCGTAACTCCTGTTTATTTTTTATTCAATCCCTAGATCGAAGTCCTGTCACCCAATTCTTGGTCTAGTTTCAATCTTGCCGCAAGCTTTCTGTTTGCTTCGAGTTTAACCGGTTGGTCAACTAGCCTTGTCGTAAGTAATGAGTCTGTTCGGCGCCTTTGGAGGGGATTATGAGCACAAGTTCTCAAGACAGTAATGATCCCGAAATGCTGCAGAATTTAATCAGCGCAACCGGTATTTCAGAGGATTTGATTTCTTCAGAACTGAAACAACTGACGGCCCGTGCAGGGATCGATCCGAAAGATTTAACGATTGAAGATCTGAGACAAATTTTAGCCGACTATGTTCAAGAAGTTTTATTGTCTGCGAAAGCAGAATTTGATTCGAAGAAACCTAAGGCCACACCCATCACAGAATTCACACCACCCTTATCGAGTGATGCGAACTAGAATTAGAATATGCTCTTACTGACGCTCAACCGAAATTTTGAGCTCTGCCTCTAGGCCATCACCCAGTTTAACGATCGCTTTGTGTTGACCGAGCATCTTAATTGCTTCTTCTACGTGGATGTCTCTGCGATCGATTGAAAAGCCGTGCTTCTCAAGTTCGTTTGAAATATCGACGTTCGTGATTGAACCGAATAATTTATCAGATTCGCCCGCTTCAGATTTGAAAACGAGGCTCACGCCAGAAAGTTTTTTAACGACCTCTGCACGCTCGGCAACAGCTTTCTTTTTTCTGATTTCAGCAACTTTTTTCAAGTGTTCGAATTCTTGAGTACGTTTCTCGGTTGCTTCAGCAGCCAAGCGGCGCGGAAACAAAAAATTTCTTGCGTAACCAACAGCAACGTTTACGAGATCGCCAACTTTGCCGAGATTTTTAACGTCTTTTTGTAAAATAACTTTCATATGACCTTCCTTAAAAAATTTATAAATTAATTTTCTGATTTAAATGGCACGTCACTCTGTCTTTGCTTCGTGAAACGCACACGGTAGTTCACCCAATAGTCTGAGAATCCCAAAATACTCGCGAGCGGAAAAAGCTGTAGAAACATAAATATGAAACCAATACTCTGCCAAATGCGAGAAACGCGATTGATCGTAAAAAGATGCTTCGTAACGGCAAGTCCTTGAAAGAAATAAACGAGCGCAAGCACGTTCACTAAATTCACGCAGACATTTTGAAATACGAGATATTTTTGCTGACCAAATGCTCCGCCAACCGCAAAGAGTGAAATCCAAACTAAAATGTCTGGAACTCTAAAACTCAAAAGGTTACGAGAAGTACTTTCCCAAAAGCTCATGCCCAATGCTTTGCCGAGACGTCGGTCCCAAACAAGAGCTGCCGCAAGAGAGGCTAACAAAAAGATCACGAACGCCGAAGGAACTTGGTAAACCAAGCTATCGGTTGTCCAGTTAATTTGGGGATTAATTGTCTTCACTTGAGTCAAAACTTGTTCGACATTCATTTGCGCCACCCGAACCAGATCAATTTTGTTTTTAGACGCCCAAAAAGCTGCGGCAACTAAAGCAAAACTTGAAGTCGTAAGGCTTGCGAAAAATCCGGATGCAAAAAAACCAGATCCTGCTTCTTCTGCATCGGTGTAGAGTCCAACGAGACTTGTCAACAGAGCGAGAGCAATCGCGATTGGGCGACTGATAAAAACAAAACTTAAAACAATAACTGCGGCCATTCCCATCCAATAAGCTCTTCTGTTGTAAGCTTTGCGAATCACACGCATCGGGATTGCACCCAAGACAAGTGTGAAGCCCGTGAGGACCACGCTCAGCAAAAGCAGAAAAAAGTATTTAGGGATTTGCAGCTGTTTTAAGTTCGGCATTAGACGTCGTCTTCGCCTTCAAAGTCTCCGCCTTTTCCGCCGAAATCTCTGCGCCCGCCGCCGCCGCCTTCGCGTCCGCCACGGTTTGCTGCTTTACGAGCTTGGAATTTCGCTTCGCGCTCACGTTCACGTGCAGCACTGTCAGCAAGAGACTGTTTAAAGTTCTCCATGAATTGAACAAGACTTGTTTTGTCAGGAAGACGTGTGTGCATAAAGCGCAAAACTTTATCATTAATGCGCATCGTACGCTCAAGCTCCGCGATGACAGCTGGCTCAGCTTCAAAGCTGGTGTGAAAGTAGTAAGCTTTTTTGTTTTTCTCGATCGGGTTCGCGAGCGTGCGTTTGCCCCACAAATCAAGATGATTGACGCTTCCTTTGAAGGACTCAACGATCCCCTTGTTTCTTTTGAACAAGTTTTTTTGATCATCTTCGGTTGCATCGGGGTGAACCATTACGATTGCTTCGTAAGGTATCAGGTTGGTTCTCTTTTCGAGTTCCATAAATTCCTTTCGGGTTAAGCCCCTTTTCTAATAAAAGGAGCAAGGATAACTAACATAAATTTTCGTCTTGGTGTCGTACCATGGCAACCCACCCTAGACAAGCGCAGCTTTTCAAAGTCATACTCGAAGAATGGACTTATACCTCGAAATCATCTCCGGCCAACTCCTTGGAGCCAAATACAAAATCACCGGAAGTATCAAAATCGGCCGGAAAGCTTGCGAAATCACGATCGATGATCCCAAAATTTCGTCTTATCACGCGACGATCGTTTCTCGCGGGCCTGCCAACCAACTCAAGTTCTACCTCAAAGATAATAATTCTTCGAATGGGATCAAATATAATGGCCAGAGAACTCCCGAATTATTCTTGGCTCCCGGCGTTGAGTTTCGTCTGGGCAATACAAGGTTCAAAGTGATCGATCTGACTCCGGCCTTGGATCAGCCGAAGCCTGAGGTGAAGTCTCCACCGAAAAAGCCTGCCGAAAAGCCACAATCGGACCGACAAAAGGCGATGGATAAGCTCAAGTCTCACTTAAAGATTCCGGATGCGCAGAGGCTTCCGCCGGTTGCGACTCCGCCACCGGCTATTTTGCCTTCCCCGCCACCGCCCCCTGCACCCGAACCTCTTGAAACGCCGTTGAGCTGGCCGGAGGTTTTGACCGAATTGATATTGAGCGCCCAACTTCGGGCCTCGGATGTCGTGAATGACGGTCTTGCGGCGTTTAATCCTCCGCTCAAGCTTCGTTGCGTGCGCGGCGTTCAATACGGAAAAAATTGGCTTCTGGGTTATGGTCCAAGACAAATTGGGCCAAAATCTCTCGATCTTGTGTTAAATGAAAGCCTCGCTCCGCCGATATGTTTTGAGGTCATTCCGACGGCGATGGGTGGAGAATTTCAAACTGCATACCCCGACGTCGTAAAGTACAATGGCCAGTCGCTTGCTCGCGCGATCTTACAGGCCGGCGATATTATCGAAGTGTTTAACTCGCAACTCGTGGTGGATTTTGATCATGCAAGAAATTGAAAAACAAACTGGATACTTCGAAAGCTTCGACGGAACAAAAATCTATTACGAAACTCGTGGTAAGGGTAAGCCGATCGTTTTTGCTTACGGAATCGCTTGTTTGATGAATCACTGGCATCCGCAGATGAATTATTTTGCGCAGAACTTCCAGGTGATTAGCTTTGATTTTCGCGGCCACCAAAAATCGCCAATTCCTAATGATGAATCTCAGGTCAGTATCGACGCTCTTGCGCGAGACACTCATGCCTTGCTCGCGCATTTGCGAATTAAATCGGCGAGCTTTTTCGGCCACAGCTTTGGCGGGCAAATTTTGCTTCGCGCTTACGATTTGTTTCCGGAGCAATTCGAGAATTTGGTTTTTGTAAATGCCTTTGTGAAAGACCCGATCAGCAATATGTTTGGAGTCGATGTCGTACCTAAGATTTTTAATTACGTGAAAGAGGCGCATGAAAATTATCCGCAATTTCTCGCGATGTTTTGGCGCGCGACCGTTTTGAATCCTTTGGTGGGTCCGCTGTCGGCCCTTGCTGGTGGATTCAATTTGCGACTGACTTCTTCTCGAGACATTGATGTTTACGCCAGAGGTTTGGCGAGCCTTGATCTTGGTGTCTTCATTCGGCTCTTCGAAGAAATGATGAATTACGATGGGTCTTCGGTATTGCCGAAAGTGAGGGTCCCGGTTTTAATCATCAGCGGCGATGATGACAATGTGACCCCCCACTCTCATCAAATTCAATTGCACGAACAAATCAGCGGAAGCGAAATGCAGAAAGTTCCTTATGGTTCGCACTGCACGCAGCTCGACCTACCTGACTTTGTAAATCTGCGAGTCGATCGCTTTTTTGCAGATCATGGATACGCAGCTGCTGGCGGAACGAAAAAACGCGGCTAGTACTCTGGACAATTCTACTCGAAGAAAATCTGATCGATATCGAAACCATACCCGTTGACGCTTTTATCGGAAGTGAAATGAAGTAAGATCGTATCTCCTTCAATGATTTCTGAATATTCATCAGAATGAAAGCCACTGAGTTTGTCGTATGATCTTCCGACCGGGTCTAAGACTTCGACGTAATCAAAGTTCGGTTCGGTCTCGAATCGTGAAAAATGAAATGCGATTCGTTTCGCTCCAGGCACCTTCAAAGTAAAAACCTGAGCGCTATTCATCGGGTAAGGATGGGCACTGGCAAGAGAGCTCGCTTGGTGCGTCGGTAAAAGATTCGGATCTGACAAGTCAGGCCCTGGCTTCTGATTTGATAAGGCGGCATAGGCGTCAATCATGCCTCCGCTCATCACGCGATTCTTAAGGCGAAAAAGTGGCCTCGCTGTATCGACGATGCGTGTTTTCAGCTGAGCCGCCGTGAGCTGTGGTTCGACTGAAAGTAGAAGTGCCGCGACTCCTGCTACGTGTGGAGCTGCCATCGACGTACCAGACATGGTTTCAAAACCTTGCGGAGTCGTACTTAGAATATTTTCTCCAGGAGCCGCAATTTGAACCGTCTCGGGGCCAAAGTTTGAGAAGCTTGAAAGTCTCGCGCGATTGTTGATCGCACCGACCGCGATGACGTTATCCATTTTGTAGCTCGCTGGATAAAACGGCGCCCTATCATTGTCGGCTCCGTTATTTCCGGCTGCGGCAACGAATAAAATCCCTGCTGCGTTCGCATCGACCACGGCCTGTTGTAAAATTGCACTTTCAGCGAGTCCGCCCCAAGAGTTACTCATGATTTGGGCTCCGTTTTTGCGAGCGTAGTCGATTGCTTTTACGGCGTTTTCGAGCGTGCCGGTGCCGTCGCTTGAAATAAATTTGACAGCCATGATGCTGACATCCCAATTGATCCCGACGACTCCTTGATGGTCATTACCTTGAGCGCCGATCGTGCCTGAACAGTGTGAGCCGTGACCATTGTCGTCTGTTGAGTCACCTTTATTTGAAACAAAGTTATAACCATGAATATCGTCGACGTATCCATTCTTATCATCGTCGACGTCCTTCAGACCGTTCGCTTCGGCTTGATTGATCCACGCATTGTTTTTCAAATCAGGAATGGTGAAATCTACTCCTGTATCGATGACCGCGACGATTACTTTTTTGGATCCTGTCGAAATATTCCAGGCGTTTTCGATATCGAGATCAATGCCTTTGCTGCCGCGTGTGCCCGAAGAATCTTTTTGTCCGGCGTTATGAAGTCCCCAGAGACTTGAGTAGAGAGGGTCATTCGGAGATTTCGCCATCTCGTAGATATAATTGGGCTCTACTTTTTCGACGCCTTCTATTTTCAGAAGTTCTTCACGGGTTTTCGCGGTGAAGACAGCCATCTTTTGATTGATTTTTCGGAGTTTGAACTTTTTAAGTTGCGTGAAGCCTTGAAGCTTCTTGGGGCTGACTTGAACAACCCATTCATTCGGAACAGCTCGCTGGGCTCTCGCTCCTAGACCTATGAAAAAAATCAAGATGAAAACCTTTGTTGCATGCATAATCTCTTTGCGGATTTTTCTGATACTTGCACAAGATCTGGTTCGCGATTCTAGCACTCCGTCTCGGTGAAAGTGTCTCCAGACGATGCGTTCTAGTTGGCTTTTTTAAGATCCACGTCGAAATCGAAACTGAGTTGTTCGAGATTTTTCGGCTCGCTTTGCAGCCGGACTTCTTGTTTTTTAATATGCGTCGTGATTGGACGACTCGGTCCTGTTACATCGACTCCATAAGCGGCTTTCACCAGGTTCTTAATGAACGCGATTTTGACGTCGTCGCTGGCGCTTACGTTAAATCCGAGTTCCTGAAAGAGATCTCCGACTTTCTTCATATCCATCTCCCCATAAAGCGCACAGCGCTTCTGCGCACAAGGCTGATCGTTCACTGCAAAAAGTGCTTCAGATTTTTTTATGTTTTCAACGCTGGGGATTCTAGATGTTTTTAACTCGAGGCAAGCGGTTTCTTGCTGCCAGAGAGCCTTTGCGGGCTCTTCTGATCGTGAGACTCTCGGCGCGGGGGGCTAAGGTTAAAAGAAATATTCTTCGGAGCACCTCTTTTAAGTCATATCCCCCGTAGTATTTTCGGACGGACGTTCCGTGACGCTTGCCGCAAGGTACTGGCGGTTCATGCGAGGAATATTTTCGAAAGCAATTTCTTTTGGACATGCGAGCGAACAAGCGCCCGTATTGCTGCAGTTGCCGAAGCCGAGCTCTTGCATGGTATCCATCATGTTGAGAACACGTTTATCGGCTTCGACCACACCTTGCGGAAGCAGGGACAAATGTGCCACCTTCGCACTCACGAAAAGCATCGCTGAACTATTTGCACAAACCGCAACGCAAGCACCACAACCAATGCAGGCCGCAGCGCTAAAAGCGCGGTCTGAATCTTCTTTTGGAACTAAAATTGAATTCGCATCGGGAGCATTTCCACTGTTTACCGAAACGAAACCGCCGGCCATGATGATTTTATCAAAAGCACTTCGGTCGACAGACAAATCTTTAATAACCGGAAAAGCGTCTGATCGAAATGGCTCGACGATGACCGTTTGATTATTTTCAAACTTACGCATGTGGAGCTGACAAACCGTTGTACCTTTTTGGGGACCGTGGGGATTTCCGTTGATGGTCATGGCGCATGATCCGCAAATACCCTCGCGACAATCGTGATCAAACGCGATCGGATCTTTATCTTCTTTGATGAGCTTTTGATTCACGAGATCGATCATTTCTAAAAATGACATGTCCGTCGAAATATCTTTTGCTTCGTAATTGACGAACTCTCCAGGTGTTGCCGCATTTTTTTGGCGCCATACTTTCAGATGCAAATTGAGATTTTTTTCTGATGGGTTTTGTGTGCTCATGGTGTTCTTCCTATTTGTAACTTCGGGTGCTAAGGTGAACGGCTTCGAATTCGAGTTGTTCTTTATGGAGTTCTGGTTTCGTGCCCTCTTTATATTCCCAAGCGGCGACGTAACAAAAGTTTTCGTCATCACGCTTTGCTTCGTTGTCGGCGGTTTGGTATTCTTCTCTGAAATGTCCGCCGCAAGATTCTTTTCTCTGAAGCGCATCGTAAGCCATCAGTTCACCGAGCTCTAAGAAGTCGGCAACACGTGCGGCTTTTTCGAGTTCTGCGTTAAGTTGCTTTGGATCACCCGAAACTTTTAAATTCTGCCAGAATTCTTCTTTAATTTTTGGAATCAGCTCGAGAGCTTTCTTAAGACCCGCTTCGTTTCGGCTCATGCCAACATATTCCCACATGACGTGACCAAGTTCGCGGTGAAATTCATCAACTGTTTTGTTTCCACGAAGGGCCATGAGTTTATCGATGCGGGCCTGCACAGAAACTTTCGCTTCTTTGAAAGCTTCATGATTGGTATCTACTTTAGGTAGCGTGGTGCCGGCGATGAAATTTCCGATCGTGTACGGAATTACGAAGTAACCATCGGCCAAACCTTGCATCAAAGCCGACGCTCCGAGGCGGTTCGCACCGTGATCTGAAAAGTTCGCTTCTCCAAGAACGTGAAGGCCCGGAATATTGCTCATCAAATTGTAATCGACCCACAGGCCACCCATTGTATAATGAACTGCAGGGAAAATGCGCATCGGCTGTTTGTAAGGATTTTCTCCGGTGATCTTATCATACATCTGAAAAAGATTGCCATATTTCTCCGAAATTGCTTTTTCTCCGAGGCGCGCGATCGCGTCTCTGAAATCGAGATAGACGGCCTTGCCGGTTTCTCCTACGCCGCGTCCTTCGTCGACTCGAAATTTCGCTTGTCTCGACGCGATATCACGAGGAGCTAAATTTCCGAAACTTGGATAAATTCTTTCTAAATAATAATCTCTTTCAGCATCTGGTATTTCACTAGGGACACGCTTGTCGCCTTTTTTCAGAGGGACCCAAACTCTGCCGTCATTTCGCAAACTCTCAGACATCAAAGTCAGTTTCGACTGATGTTCTCCAGAAACGGGAATGCACGTTGGATGAATCTGAGTGAAACATGGGTTTGCGAACAGGGCTCCGCGTTTATGGGCGCGCCAAGTAGCCGTCACATTTGATTGTTTCGCGTTCGTTGAAAGATAAAATACATTACCGTATCCGCCCGTAGCTAAAATCACGGCGTCTGCAGCATAAGTTTCAAGTTCACCGCTGAGGATATTGCGTACGACGATGCCCCGGGCAACGCCGTCAACGATCACAAGATCTTGCATGTCGCGACGATAAAAAAGCTCGACGGCTTTTAGATTCACTTGCCTCATCATTGCCTGATAGGCGCCGATCAAGAGCTGTTGGCCGGTTTGGCCGCGGGCGTAGAACGTTCGAGAAACTTGGGCTCCGCCGAAAGAACGATTCGTGAGAGTTCCGCCGTATTCGCGAGCGAAAGGTACACCTTGTGCAACACATTGATCAATAATCAGAGGAGAAATTTCGGCAAGACGATAAACGTTTGATTCGCGAGATCTGAAATCTCCACCCTTGATGGTGTCGTAAAAAAGTCTAAAGACCGAATCTCCGTCATTTTGATAATTTTTTGCAGCGTTGATTCCGCCTTGGGCCGCGATCGAATGCGCCCGACGAGGAGATTCATGAATACAAAATGTTTTTACTTTGTATCCAAGTTCGGCGAGTGACGCCGAAGCGGCTGCGCCCGCAAGGCCCGTTCCCACAACGATGATCGTGTGCTTACGTTTATTCGCTGGGTTAACGAGCTTCATGTCGAATTTATGCTTCGTCCATTTGTCGGTAATCGGCCCTGGTGGTACTTTTGAATCGAGTTTAATCATGGCGGCTCCAGTTAGTGTGCAAAGAGGTAAACGTAAACAGGTTGTGAGATGAATCCTAAACTCACGAGGACGGCATAAACATAGCCAAATTTAGAAATCATTGGAGCATACTTCGGACCGTAGATTCCTGCGGTTGCGAGCGACGAGAAAAATCCGTGACTCAAATGCAAACCAAGTGAAACCAAAGCCACGCAGTACCAAGCTACATAAATTGGATTTTGAAATACTTCGATTACGAGACGATGAATGTCTCGCATTTCAACGCCACGAACGGTCGTCGTGTAGTGTTGCCCATATTTAAACGTAATCAAATGCAAAATGATGAAGACGAGCAAAATACTTCCGTGAAAAATCATGAACTTTGATTGAAAGCGAGCGGCCTTTTCGCCGTTCGACGGCATTGCATATTTTTTTGAACGAGCTCCCTTATTTTCAAGCGTCACTTTGATGCCCGTATAAATGTGCACGAGCAAGGTCACGGCCAGAAGAGCTTCGGCTAAAATCAAAAAAGGGTTTGAAACAAGCGCATGACTGTAAGCATTGTAGGCATCGGCCCCTACGAAGATAAGAAGATTTCCGAGCATGTGGGTCAGCACGAAGCCGAGCCAGACAAGTCCGGTGAGTGACATAAGTTGTTTGCGACCAATACTAGAGCAGAGATATCTCACGCAAGACCTCGATGTTGAAACTTTGTATACAGCTATTAGACTCCAAAGCGCCTTGCCTGGCAAGTCGCCGCAGCGCGATTTCTTTCGTAAAAATGGCAAAAAAATAGCGAAAAAATTGCTAAGGCGTGAGAAATCTGATTAAACTTTGAGACCCAAGAACTTATCCAGAACGCCTTCAAACAGACGAGAGAAAATATGAAAGTTTTTGTTTGTATCAAACAAGTTCCAGATACTGAGACTAAGATCAAGATTCGCGCCGACCAAAACGGTATCGAAACCGCCGGCGTTAAATGGATTATGAATCCTTACGATGAATATGCTGTCGAAGAAGCCATCAAGCTTCGCGAAGCCGGTAAATGCACAAGCGTGGTGGTTTTAAGTCTTGGACCTAAGTCACGCGTCGTCGAAGCACTCCGAACAGCCCTCGCGATGGGCGCCGACGAAGCCGTTGTGATCGACGCTCCAGAAGATCTCGATGCATCGTCTACCGCAAAAGCACTCGCTGCCGCAATCAAAGCCGACGGCGATTTAAAATATGTTTTAACTGGCAAACTTGCCATTGATGACAACAATTCTGCCGTCAGCCAAATGCTTGCCGACTACCTTGATATTCCGCACGCGACGGTGGTTTCTAAAATGACCGTGAACGACAACTCTGTTGTCTGCGAACGCGAAGTCGAAGGCGGAACACGCGAAGTGATTGAACTTACCGGCCCAGCGCTCATCGCCGCAAACAAAGGCCTTAATATGCCGAGATACGCAAGTCTCCCAGGAATTATGAAAGCTAAGAAAAAAGTAATCAAAGAAGTCGCGCTCGCGAGTCTCGATGTCGGCCCGCAAGATTTGCATTATAAATTTGTTGGCTTTGAGCTTCCTCCCGAAAAACCAGGCGTGAAAATGCTCGTCGGCGAATCGAAACAACAGGCCGAACAGCTTGCACAACTGCTTCGTTTCGAAGCGAAGGTTATTTAATTATGTCATCAATACTTATTTTTGCAGAATTCTCGGGTGGCCAACTCAAAAAAGGAACTCTCGAACTGTTAACCGCCGCACGCAAATCAAGTTTGCCTTTGAAGGCAGTCGTTCTCGGTGCCGGAGCTAAAGAAATGGTTTCGCTTCTTGGCCAAAATGGGGTCGAGCAAGTTTTCGTTTCGGAAGCTCTGACACAATACAACTCTGAATCTTTTAGCGGAGTGTTTGCCGACCTGATCAAGGCTGAAGCTCCAAAATATGTTTTGGCATCGTCAAGCATGATGGCGCGCGATCTGTTTCCGAGGGTTGCCGCGAAATTAAAATGTGGCGTCGTAAGCGATTGCACCGAGCTGAAATTTCAAACCGATACGGCGACCGTTCGTAAGCCTCTTTACTCTGGCAAGTGCACGGCAGAAGTGAAGTTTGAAAATTCACCCACTCAAATGATTTTAATGCGTGCCAATCAGCTGCCGATCGAAGCGAATATCTCTAGGAAGACCGCGACTGTTACGGAGCTTGCGGCACCGAAAACGGATTTGAAAACGATCGTCAAAGAAATCGTGAAGGGTGCGACCAACAAACTCGATCTCACCGAAGCAAGCATCATTGTCTCGGGCGGCCGCGGAATGAAAGATGCCGAAAGCTTTAAACTCTTGAACGAACTCGCAGATACTCTGGGCGCAACGGTCGGAGCATCTCGCGCGGTTGTTGATTTGGGTTGGGTTCCTCACTCGATGCAAGTTGGGCAAACGGGCAAAACCGTCGCTCCGGTTTTGTATATCGCTTGCGGAATTTCGGGCGCCATTCAGCATTTGGCCGGCATGAGCGGAAGCAAAGTGATCGTCGCGATTAACAAAGATGCGAACGCTCCGATCTTTCAAAAAGCCACTTACGGAGTCGTCGGAGATGTCTTTGAGGTTTTGCCTCTGCTGAATGCTGAGTTTAAAAAACTCTTGCAACACTAGCGCCTGCCGACATGTTTCGATTGCATATACTTCCTATTTTGATTTGGCTGATCTACATGCCGCTGAAGCTCAGTTGGCGTATGCAGATTCATGAGTCGCCAGAACTGCTCGATGATCTAAAAAATAATAAAATGTGCGTGCTAGCGCACTGGCATGGCGATGAGCTAGGGATCCTTTACCTCCTGAAAAGGTATCGCGGTGTTGCGATGACTTCGACCAGTAAAGACGGCGCCATCATCAATGGATTTTTAAATCTCATCGGCGTCAAAACTTCGCGTGGGTCTTCGACTCGCGGCGGAGTGTCTGCCCTCAAAGGAGTTTTGAGGTTAGCAAAAGAAGGCTTTCGCCCGACATTCGCGGTCGATGGTCCGAAGGGTCCGTATCACAAAGTAAAGCCGGGCGTTCTCGAAGTCGCAAAAATCCTCTCTTGCCCGGTCCATCCCGTAGGGGTCTCCTGCACGAACGCCTTTGTTTTTAAAAAGTCATGGAATAAGACCTACTTGCCCCTTCCTTTTTCAAAGATTGTTGTATTTTGGGGAAAGCCAATCAAAGAAATTCCCCGAGCCGAGGATTTGCACGCTTCAAAACTTCAGGTCGAGCTTGAAAACGCACTTCTTGATGCTGGGCAAAATGCACGTAATCTCATTGCCGCAAAATAGGTGAGCTGCTAGCCTTTTTATAAGAAATTATCATTTATTTGCGAGGACTTAAAAATATGATGCACAACATCTTTACGCGGCCCAGAATCTCTCTTGTTTTGTTGTCCCTAGCTCTTTGCTCTGCCATTTTTTCAAGCTCTGCTTTTGCGGCCGACGCCAAGCAAGACGAAATCGTCGCAATGATCGGTACCAAAAAAATAACTCTGAAAGAATTTAACCAAAGATACGCCGAAATTTTAGGTAAAACGATCAATCCC
>JAYTQQ010000153.1:0-9161 GCA_043746635.1 Bdellovibrionales bacterium
TACGCGATAACCGACTCCGACTGACCAATCTGATCTTAAGTAGTAGTTTGCGTTTCCGGACATTTCATACTGGTAACTCGCATCGAAACCCTGTCCTACGAGCACCTCACCACCGGTATCCCAACTTCTCGCCACCGGAAATTGAAGTCCAAATCCAGTTTTCAAAAGTTGGTAGCCCGGAGAAAATGCTCCCGAAGACGAGTTACGGTAGAACTCGTATCCACCAATCAGTGCGACTTGCGTGCGATTGATATTTGAAAATAAATTCCAAGGGACGCTCCAACGGTATAAATAACGTCCCTCAATTTGGAGTGGAGAGGTTTGGCTGCTTGCAGAATTGAGGCCCGCAACTTTGGTTCCAAAAAATCCTTGAAAGCCCGAATGATCAAGCCAATGCACCGCCTTGATTCCCATCGTTAAATTATCGGGCGGCGCGGCTCCGCCAGCAAGACCTTGCGATGAGAGCGAAGTTTCGCCGCCACCTTCGAGCTCAATTCTTGAACTTGAAAAATGGTCATTTTTATTCGTAAGAATTTCTGACGGAGGCGGAGCCGAAATCGTCGACACAGAACTCATTTTGCGGGCAGGAGCCGGAGCGGGAGCCGGTGCAGGCGCACGCTTCGCAATAACCGGTGGAAGCAAGTGAGGCTCAACAGAGACCCTCGCTGACGTACTCGCACTCTTTCTTCCAAAACGATCAATCGCCATTACCTGAACCTTATACTGACCAATTTTTCGAATTTTGTATTGGTGACTTGATTGAGTCACTTTCTGTGTCTCTAAAACTTGGTTCGCTTCATTTCTCAATTCAATTTCGTAGGCGGCGCTGTTTTCAGTCTTCGCCCACTCGACATCGAGAGTCTGCTCCGGAAATATTTTATAATTATTCTCAGCAAGTTGCGGCATCTTCGGTAACGGTGCGGGCAAGATAGTAAGTTTTAAAACTTGTGAATACGAAGTGATCTCGGTCTCGCGATTTACGCCTCTGGCTCTCAAGTAAATTTCTTGTGGTTCATGTACACCAAACGTAATATTCTTCTTATCGACATAACGAACCTGAGTTTCATTCATTGAAAAGTTAGGCGAATTCGAATACTCGACTACGAAAGTATTAAGCTGAGGATTCGCTTCAATATTTGCTTTCACCTGAATTTTATCACTTAAAAGATAATACTCAAAAGCACTGGCGGCTAATCGTGGCGGAGCCATCCGCAAAGGTTCAGAGTTCACTCTAAACTTTTGAGTAGAAGACCAACCAAGGTTTGATCCCTTCACGTGCCAAAAGTTATCACCCAAATAAATAAGGTTATTTGTGTAATTGTCAGACCTCGAAATAAAGTTTTGAGTGAGGCCATCGAAATTCTCACGATTTGAGATTTGACCCTCCACGTTTTTAACGAATCCCTGAGTATCCCATTCGAGTTTTACTGGATGTTGAATTTGGGTACGTCTTTCACTGCGGATCAACAGACGCTTGCCGCTGAGTTCGTAAAAATCGTACATGCGATCCGTATACGTGATCGCTTTTGAATCAGGTCTTGGCGTAAGTTTCGGCACGACCACAATTTCTTCAGCTTTAGGTTGCGGCACCAGGGGCGCCTCCGCCGCTGCTGTCACGACGGGCTTTTCTACAACCGCTTTCGAATTGACCTCAGCACTTCCTTTCAAAACACGAAATTGAGTTCGCTGTTTTGAATCGACCGAGATTTCGATTTGAGATTTTTTTCCTGAAAGAGTTTGAATTTTGCCGTTTACCTGAACTTTGACGTCGCCATCGACGGCAACTTTCATCTTACCGAATGTGAGATTCGCAACGTCCTGCCCGTCGTTCGTCGCGAAACTGACCATCGTATTTTCGCCGAGATCGATTCCGCCGCCTTTCTTAAGGTCAACGTGAACACTTGATTCTTTTCCTGTGAATATGCGATCACCCATTCGAACTTTATCGCCTTTTTTAGCGTCTTCCCAAGAGAATGAAGTTTCATCTTTGTGACGAATGTCGTTCGACAAAACTGAAATGCGGCCGAGAACAGGTTGAGTATTTCCTGAGTTTGAAAGTGAAATGAGACCAAAAATACTGTTATCAAAAATCACACAGTAGATCGACAATCCGAAGATCAAAAACATCAGAGCGAGAAGCACTCTTTCATTCGAATTTTTATCATCTTTTTTAGCTAACATCTATATCTCACTTGCATTCTTATCGGTTCACAATGAGAACGCATGAGATCTAGGCTTGATTTTTGATAAATAAATACATACCCGACGAGAGTCGGGTCAAAATAAAACCGGGTTTTATGAGCCTCACCCGCGATTGGGACGACGGAGATGAAACGAATGCACTTCGAGATGTCAAAATGTCGACACCAAGTCTCGATTCATCAATGTGAAATAGAGACCAGTTCTTTTTAGATCTTATTTTTCAGTTTTTGAATGCTTGCGAGAAGATCTTCAACTAAACTAATGACCTGCTCTTGGTTGTGACTCGCATGCCGTATTGCACGCTCTTCTTTGATGTGTTCTTTGAGCTGCTTCATAGCACTTCTTGCACCCTCGATCGAGAAACGATCTTTGTACAGAAGCTTTTTAATTAAGAGCGCATTCTCTACATCTTTTCGAGTATAAACGCGTTGATTAAATTTTGATTTTTTCGGATGGAGCTGCTCGAACTCGCTCTCCCAGTAGCGTAAGACGTATTGTTTGACCCCGACCATTTCGGCGACTTCACCGATTTTAAACGCCATCTTTTTTGGGATATTTTCGAGCGAAGCGAGATCCTCTTGATCGATATGAACTTTGGCCGCTAACTGCTCTGGCGAGAGCAGCTCAATTTCATCAAAAATACTCTCGGTAAAATCTAAATTTTCGATATTGAAATCGACCGGAAATAAACCTAACTGCTCAGACGAAGAATCTGTTTTTTTAACTTCATTTTCAGCTGGAGCACTTTGTTTATGATTTGGCCCCGAGGTACTTTCTGTCAGTGGATCTATGCTCGTCTCATTCATCGTCTTCATCTTCTTTCACTCCCGATATGTCTTCACCATCGAGTAAAGCTTTTAAAACTTGGGAAGGGCGAAAGCTAATCACGCGGCGGGCGCTGATCTTCATCTGCTCTCCCGTTTGCGGATTTCTTCCGACGCGCTCGTGTTTTTCGCGTACCAAGAAATTTCCGAATCCAGAAATTTTAACTTTGTCGCCGTTTTGCAAAACTTCTTTGAGAGAAGAAAATACTAACTCAACAAGTTCAGAGGCTTCTTTTTTTGAAAAACCAATTTTTTGATAAACCTTTTCAACAATATCTGCTTTGGTCATCGTTGAGCGTTCGGTTTTTTCAAGTGTCATCTGATCTCCCTATCGTTTTCTAAAATCACAAATCTAAGGCTACCAAGTAGCTGAAAACTATCAAGATTTATGTTGAAACTAGACCTCATTAGACCAGTTGTGGCAATGGATTGAAAGAGTTTGCCTATCTGAGGGCAATTTGAAGCTTCTGACCAACTGCATTTACGATTTTGTCTCGTAATTCGTTGACCTGAACGTCTGCGAGACTCGAATTGGGGTCCTGAAAAATCAGCCTAAAGCTTACGCTTTGTTCATTTTCTTTGAGGCCTCCACCTTTAAACACGTCGACGACTCTGATTTCTTTTAAGAAGCCTCCGCCGCTTTGCTTGATGACGGCTTCGACCTGCGAGGCCTGCAAATCTTTCGGCATCACAAAGCTTAAGTCACGATCGACGGCGGGCTGCCGTGAGATCGGCTGGTAGCGGGTCGGCCTTGGCTGCCCCGTCATCAGTTTATCAAGATTGATTTCTAAGATCGCTACGTCTGCTCGTATTTTATGTTCCTCTAAAATGCTCGGGTGAAGACTTCCGAAATATCCGAGGGCTTTTCCCTCGCAGGAAATAATCGCGCTCTGCTTCGGATGTAAAAAATCTGCCGGACTTTTCGAAGCTTCAAAACTCACTTTGTTGATACCTAATTTTTTAAAGATTACGCTGAGGGTCGCTTTGAGTTCAAAGGCCCTTGCCGAAGTTGCATTCTTTTCCCAGAGGCTCGGGTCAAATCCCCAGATTGCGAGCGCGAGTCTTGTTTCTTGCTCATACTTATTTTGAGAATTTTCAGCGAGGTAATGAGCGAAACCAATTTCAAAAACACGGCCGCTTAAGACTGAGTTATTAAAATTGTGCGCGACACTTTTAATAAGGCCAGGCGCAAGCGAAGTTCTCATGACACCGATGTCTTCGTTCAGAGGATTTATAAGTTTCACGGGCTTCGCAATTTCTCTGAGGCCGTACTGAGTTAACTTTGTCGTCTCACCCAAAATTTGCGTTTGCCATTTATCAGACGTGAAAGCGTAGTGAATTTCTTGATGGTATCCTTCAGTCACTAAAATATTTCTGAGTCGTTTCTCATTCTGAAAACTCGCAACGTCTGGAGTTGGAGAGTCATCAAGCGCGGGCAATTTTTCTGGGATATTTTGGTAACCATGAAGTCTCGCGAACTCTTCGACGAGATCCATATCGATATTCATGTCGGTACGAAAAACCGGAGCGACGATTTGCCAAGTGTTGGGAGCGGTCTCGGAAATTTGGCAGCCGAGACGCTTCATCCAGCTCACGAATTCGGGAGCCTCGACCTTATACCCCAGGCGGTTCGAGATCAGATCAAGCGAAATCGAAATCGTTTTCGGACCAATCGCCTTCGGATAAATATCGTAAGCCTCACCGGCAATTTCGCCGCCGGCGAGCTGCTGCATGAGCTGGGCCGCGCGATTCATTGCGAGTGGCACTGCCTCAGGGTTCACTCCCCGACTAAAACGGTAAGAAGAATCGGTTTCGATATTGAGCGCCCGAGACGTTTTTCTCACTCCAGCTGCAGAAAAATAAGCCGCTTCAATAAAAATATTTTGCGTACTGTCTTGAATGCCAGAATTTTTTCCGCCGACGATGCCCGCGAGAGCCACGGGCCGTTCGGAATCTCGAATCGTCAGCTCTTCTCCGGTAAGAATTTTTTCGGTTCCGTCTAGGGTGATAAATTTCTCACCGGCCTTCGCTTGTTCAACGCTCAATTTATTACCTTTGAGTTCAGCGAGATCAAATGCGTGAAGCGGTTGCCCCAGCTCATGCATCACGTAGTTCGTCACATCAACGATGTTGTTGATTGATTTGACTCCAATACTTTCGAGACGTTTCTTAAGCCATTCAGGAGAGGGCGCAACCTTCACGTTTGTCATCGCGCGGCCGGCATATCGGGGGCACATTTCTGAATTTTTAATTTCGACCTGCATCATTTTTTGAGTCGACTCACCACTTACTTGCATCGACTCAATCGGGAGTAAGCACTCACGCCCCAGGAGACAAGCAATTTCTCTCGCGAGACCAAAGTGGCTCAGACAATCGGCACGGTTAGGAGTGACTTTGAGTTCAAATAAAATATCATCAAAGCCCATGTACTCAGCATAAGGTTTACCGATGGGAGCATTCGTCGGAAGAATAACGATTCCGTCGGATTCGGATTTAAGTCCTAATTCTTTTTCTGAGCAGAGCATTCCTGAGGATTCGACTCCACGAATTTTTGATAATTTAATTGCGAAGTCTCCAGGCAAGATAGCCCCCGGAAGCGCCACCACCACATTGTCATCTTGTTTGTGATTTTGAGCACCGCACACGATTTGGTGAATACGTCCTTCGCCAGTTGATACTTGGCAAAGGCTCAAGCGATCTGCATTGGGATGCTGATCTTTTTTAAGAATGTGCCCCACGACAACATGTTCAAACTGTTTTGCCTGATCCGAAATGCTTTCGACCTCAAGTCCCGCTGCAGTCAACAGAGCCGCAAGATCTTTTGGCTTTGAATAATAGTCTTTAATATCGACGTAGTCGTTGAGCCATTTAAGAGAAATTTTCATACAGGAAACTGCCTTAAGAAATGAAGATGATTTTCAGAAAAAAGACGAATGTCATCGATACCGTATTTGATGATGGCCATGCGTTCGACACCGAAGCCGAAAGCAAAACCAGTCCAACGTGGATAATCGACACCCGCAGATTTAAAAACATTTGGATTAATCAAACCGCTTCCGCCAATTTCGATCCAGCCGCTTTGTTGGCACATACTGCAGCCTTTGCCTTTACAAATTGGGCACTGGCAATCAACTTCGGCAGATGGTTCGGTAAAAGGAAAAAAGCTCGGCCGAAATCTGGTTTTAAGTTCTTTTCCGAAAAACTCTTTTACGAAAAAAGAAATGGTTCCTTTAAGATCGGCCATCGAAATATTTTCGTCAACGAGCATCCCTTCAATTTGGTGAAAGTTCGGAGAGTGCGAAACATCGCTATCGCAACGAAACACCGGACCTACGCCGAGAACGCGTAAAGGTGGTTTTTCATTTTCGAGAACGTGAATCTGAATTGGTGACGTATGCGTTCTCAAAACGTGATCGCTGTCGATGTAAAAAGTATCTTGCATGTCACGTGCGGGATGGTCTTTCGGAATATTGAGCGCTTCAAAGTTATAGCGATCTTTTTCAATGAGAGGACCGGTGCGAACGCTGTAGCCAAGTCTCGCCAAAATTGTGGTAATTTCGTCAATCACGAGCGCGATCGGATGGTGAGTACCCACCGCACGTTGAGGGCCCGGCAAAGTCAGATCAAGATATTCAGAATTGAGCTTCTGATCGAGTTCGAAATTTTTAAGCTTTGTCTCGCTTGTGGCGAAGACTTTTTCAAGCTCAAGCTTCACTTCATTCACGATTTTGCCGAAGGCCGGGCGTTCCTCTGGCTTGAGGCCCGCAAGATCTTTCATGAGAAGAGAGATCTGTCCTTGCTTGCCGAGGAACTGAGACTTCTTTTCGAAGAGCTGGGTAGAGGTTTGCGCCCCTTGAAAGGCTTGAACGGCTTGGTCTTTTAGGAGGTCAAGTTTTTCTTTTAACATTCCAAAATACTGAATGATTTTATGAATTTTATCAATTACATTCAGTCGAAAATGAAGCCCGGAGAACGACGCGTCCAATGACCCAGCAAAGACCAAATCGGAGTAACAGGACCTCACGTCCCAATCACAAAAAACCCGTCGAGGAATATAGTTTCGCTGAGGCAGACGACCGCGTTTACGATGTCTTTCGTAATCACGATTTTGGCGATTACCCTCATGAGCAGCGGCACGAATTAGTGCGCTTTTATATGCTTCTCATGAAAAACCAAAAATCTCAGAACTTTACCCGTCTCATCACTCTTCGCGAAGTGGCCATCAAACATTTTATTGATTGCTTGATGGTTCCGCGCCTGATCAATCTTGAATTTCCATTGCTTGACATGGGTACAGGCCCAGGCTTTCCGGGAATTCCGCTGAAGGTTCATCTTCCTGAGCAGCGGATTATTCTCGCCGAAGGAGTTCAAAAACGTGTCGAATTTCTAAAGCTCGTTCGTGACGAACTTAAACTTAAGAACCTCGATATTATCGGACGATACGTGAATGAGGATTTCGTTTACCCCGTTCAGAGTATCATCACCCGTGCGGTTGAAAGTGCAGAAGCATCGATCGCAAACGTCATGATGTGCCTGAACGTTGGCGGAAGTCTCGTCCTCATGAAGGGCCCGAATTGCCAAAAAGAAGTGGCCCCAGCAATTGATAAATGGGGCGAATATTTTCGTCTCGAAAAAAATACTGCCTACACCTTGCCAAAAACTTCGCATGAACGAACTCTTCTCGTCTTCCGAAAATATAAAGCGGCTCCGCAGACGCCGGGTAAAAAAGAATTTTAATGAAACTGATTTCTTCAGAGCAAAACCCTATTTTTGGAGAGCTCAAAAAATTACTCACCTCCAAAGGAATTCATAAGCAAAATAAATTTTTACTGTGGGGCGAAAAATTTGTGGCCGAAATCCTACGCGATTCTCCTGAATCAGTCGATACTTTGATTCTAGGACCCGACCATGAAGTCTTCTCGGGAGCCCCTTCCACTCTTGAGCTCTCGTCCGATTTATTTACAGAGCTTGATATTTTTGGAACCAAAACTCCTTTCTTGGTCTGTAGGGTTCCCGCGCTGAATGAAATGAAGCCATGTGCACCTGTCGGGCTCGAACTCTTAGTTGCGGTGAGCGAACCTTCTAATTTGGGAACGATTATCCGATCAGCTGCCTCGTTTGGTGTGAAAAAAATTATTCTCCTAAAAGAATCCGCTTCGCCATTTCATCCGCGTGCGGTGCGATCTTCTGCAGGTAGCGTTTTAAAAATGCAGTACGAGATCGGACCATCGATTGAAGACCTCTCTCCCAAACTTTTAGAGCAAAGTTTAGCGCTGGATATGAAAGGCGAAAATCTTTCAGGATTCAAATGGCCAAAAAATTCTTTTTTACTTGTCGGAGAAGAAGGCCGTGGAATTCCAAAGAACATGAAGATTCGGAAGATTCAAATTCAGACCGAGCCAAATATTGAATCCCTGAACGCAGCAACGGCAATCAGTATTGCGATGTATTCTTATTATAGCCAGTGCTCAAACTTACGCTCTATCTAGGATCTGCCTAGGATCTCCCAAATGAATTCTTTGAGGAAGACGACCTTTGAATTTCATAACTTCGCAGTTGATAGCTTTGAAGCTTTTGAAGTAGCGGCTCCAGGCGTCGACAGAAAGAGCAACGGGAGCAAGATCTTCATCGGTGATATTAGACAAGCTTCAGTTTAAAGAGAGGGATGAGCTGAAACTTTTGTATTTTGGATGAGGCTAGATCCGGAGCGTTCTTCCAGAGACTTAAAACGTAACCGCCATCTCCAGAGCCGGTGGGCTTGACGGCGACGGCGCCTGCCGACCTGAGTGCCGTCATATGTTTTGCGACTTCGCCTCCTGCAAGGCCCCATCTCTCGAAGCACGAATTCGCGAGATCAATCGCGCCTGCAAGTTCAGCGATAGAAGTTTCTGACTTTTCAACAAGCGAAGCTTCAGCTTTTGAAGTGGCGTCTTTCATATCGTCATCAATCTGATCCGCAAGTTCCGGATTCTTTTCCTGTAAAACTTTTACTTTTTTAACGCATTCTGAAGTGATCCCGCGCTGGCCCGTATGAGAAATATACCAATCTGGCTGCCAGGCCGATTCAAAATCGTAGCATTTACCCGCACGCTCGAAGTGAAGTCCTCTACCAGATAGCGCGACCGCGATGTCGAC
>JAYTQQ010000154.1:0-7136 GCA_043746635.1 Bdellovibrionales bacterium
TCAACTTGTCGAAAGGCCCGAATTCCGCCGGTACCGATCACTACGATATTTGCCATTTGATATATTATAGAAACATGTTTAGGCTTATGTCATGCAGAATGAAGCAGTTGGCAATTTTGAAGATCTCGCTTTGGCCTGGAAAAAGTATGAAGATAAAATTCTTACTCCCCGCTTGGCTCTTCACAAGAGGATGGTCGTATTATCGGAAATGAAACCTACTGGGAATATGCTCGACTTTGGCACAGGCATTGGTGAGCCCGGGATCACTGCGGCACGAACGTTTGAATCAAGCCGTATATATGGTGTTGATGTCTCCGAGCAGATGCTTTTAATGGCGAATAATCGTAAATTAGAGTTAGCGATCGACAACTTTGAGTCTTCGCTGAAGAGTGTTCCCATTTTGAATTTCGGTTCTGATTTCTTTTCAGCTGCAGTCAGTGCCTTCTCGCTTGAGTATTCGAAAACTATCGAAGAAGATCTCGCCGAAATTTCTCGCACTGTGTTAAATGGTTCGGCGATGGTTGTCGCACTTTGGTCGGAGGATGCCCGAAAGAATCCATTTCAATGGATCATCCCCACAGCGATTCGTTCGGTGACCAGCGCGACAATGCTCGCGCACGATGTATTTTTTAAATTTTCAAAAGACAAAACCCTGCACGAGAAAATGAAGAGGCATGCTTTTGAATTTGAAGAAGAGGAGAGAATGAGCGGTACCTATCATTATGATTCGCTTGCCGAATTCTGGCATCTTAAAAAATTACTTTCACCGGCGGTGAATGCCGACCTAACCCAAATCGACGATCCGACGCGCTCCCAAATCATCGAGCTCATCAATGAGAAACTTTCGAACTGGATAAAACCAAACGGCAGGATTGAGCTCCCCTTTGAGGCAAAGCTTTTAAAATTTAGAAAAAATGCAGCTTAATTTCGAGTGATTCTGAGTATTGTTATATCGTCTTTAAAGAATTCACTTGCGTTTAATTCGCTAATTTCTTTGAAAAACTCTTCACGCCAATTCACTTCTTTGCGAAGACTCTTGAGCCGCGACATGTCCCTGACACTAAACGGAGAGTGACTATTTCTATTCTGAAATTCATAAGCTCCATCGGTAAAAAAATAAATCCTGCTAGGGCCTTTCAATTCTAAGATCGATTTTTCAAAATACAGACGATCGAAATCAGTGAGTTTATCGATCACCGGATTAACCTTAGGGTCTAAGATCGAGATTTTAGAATCAGCAAGTAAAAAAGGAGCCGGTGAGTTCGAATTGATATACTCGAGCACCTGAGAATCTAGATTGATTCGACAAAAATTGAGAGCCACTGAGTATTCAAGCATATAATTGACATATGCACGTGAAAATTCCAAAACGATATCTTCGATTCGTTCGCCGCCGCTCAGATCAGAAAAGATATTTTTGAAAATGCCTTTTACAAGATAGGTTACTTGAGCCGCTGCAGTCCCGTGACTTGTGATGTCTACCAGATAGAAATATACTTCGTTCTTAATTTGAATAACGTCAAAAAAATCTCCAGAAAGGTCTTCGCAAGGTCGGTAAAAAAATTGAAGCTGAAAATCTTTTATTTGATGCTCGAAAGCCGGCAAAAGACCTCTTTGAATTTTTTTTGCCGCGAGTAGATCTTTTTTGATTCGCAAACTTTGTTCGCGAATTTTCAACAAGTTTTTAATCCTTGCCCTCAACTCTGCTTCTGAGAATGGCTTAGCTAGAAAGTCATCGGTGCCCTTTTCAATCTCCTCTATTCTAGTTTCAATGTCGGACTTGGCGGTCAGCATAATAAATGGAATGTCGGACGTCTCGCTCTCACTACGCAACTTTTCAAGTAGCTGGGAGCCAGTCATCACGGGCATCATCAAATCTGACAGTACGAGTTCGACCTCGTAAAGTTTTGCTTTTTCAAATCCATCGAGTCCGTTGAGGGCAAGAAAAACGTTATAATCTTTTTCTAAAAGTCCGTAAACAAATCTGCGTAAATCAGGGTTGTCGTCCACATAAAGAATGCGAGGACAATCCGCTTTTAGGTTTGCAAGGCTTTCCCGGTTTGATTTTTCAATTTGCTCCTCTTCTTGCTTCGTCGCGCGGCCCTCTTTAAAGTTTTCAATCTGATTTGCCGACTTAGACCAGTCTGACGAAGATTGAGATTCGTAAACCTCGATGATAGCATCTGCACGAATGTGCGCCTTTCCCGACGGAATCTGAATACGAAAAACAGTTCCCTGGCCGTACTGGCTCGAAACAATTATTTTTCCGCCGTGAAGTTCAATAACTTCCTTAACTAACGAAAGTCCAATCCCGGTGCCGGCAAATTCTTTGGAAGAGCTTCCCTCAGCTTGTCGAAATCGATCAAAAATGTGATCGACTTGATCGGATTTAATACCGATACCGGTGTCGATAAGAACCAGTTCAATATTCGAGTCTGAATATTTTGTTTGTATCGTGATTGAACCATCTTTTGTAAATTTGAGAGCATTCGAAAGAAGGTTAAAGACGACCTTATCGATTTTTTCGACGTCAAAATAAATCTTTTTCCCAAAAATCTCGGGATCGTATTGTTCAACGACGCTCAGACCACGTTTTTCGGCGAGGGCGCGAAATTGTTCGATCCGAACACTGATAAATTCATTAAAATCATTTATTTCGAAAAACTGTAGCTTCATCATTCCGGCTTCGAGTTTAGATAAGTCGAGAATCTGATTGATCAAATCCAAAAGGCGACGCTGATTCCGTAAAACGATCTCAATTTCTTTTCGGATGCGCTCGCTTACCTCGCCGTAAACCCCGCTCAACAGCGCTTCGAGAGGGCCGATGGTCAGCGTAATCGGCGTTCTAAACTCATGTGAAATATTCGCAAAAAACTCGGTTTTAAGACGGTCGGCCTCAGTTAAGGTCGCAACCTTCATGACTTCCATCGTCGCCACTATGAGGCTTCCGATGGCTTTTAAGGTATCCGCATCGCCACTGTCGAGCGGAGGGTAAAGAGGCTTTGCTTCTCGTAAGCGACCCGAAACAAAAATTCCTACGATATCTTCACCGGCGCTTACTGGCGAAATGATATAGTAAGGAAGATCAAAAGTTTTTTTAATTTTTTCTTGAAGGGGCGACAATTGAGTGCCGGCAATGACGATCATCGCTTCTTTCTTTCGAATGATTTCTTCTGAGATTTCAAATGTCTGCTGCATCAAAAGTTTTTCGTTGAAACCAGCACCCAACATAACTCGAGGACTAAATATAAAACTATCACCATTCCGGATGAGGACGACCGATTTATCCATACCAAGAGTGCTGTTAATTGCGCTAATCGCGGTTTTAAAAATTTCTTCGAGTTCTTGTTTTTGTCCGAGTGTGCCGTGTAGTTGCGCGAGGAGAGAAAATCCCTCACGTTTTTGCTTAAGTTCATGACGAAGACCCGAAATCGTATAATCCAATTTCAGGTTTTCGCCTGCAATCCCGTCTAATAATTTTCGATAGTACTGAACTTCTGCTAGTAGCTCAGCATTTTCATTTGATTCTTGCTCATTCATTTACGGACTGAATTATATCATGCTTCGCTAAATACGCACAGCACGCCGGTCCAATCTAATGCCTGAACTTTAGCTCCGACCTTAGCTACTTCGACGCCAGAGTAGAGACCCAAGATCGGAACTTTACTACCGACGACGCGTTGAACTTCGGCGGCCTCTTCCTTATCGGTGCCACAGTAAGCGCTCGCACGACCTGCACAGTCAATATAGAGCGCGAAGAATGGTTTCCGAGTTCCGAGTTGGCTGAAAAGTTTCTCGGCTCTTTCGCCAACATAATTGAAATTAATATCACGACGCATGAGCTGAAATTCATCCCCCGCTTTTAAATCGGGCTCGAACATCACCAAGCCTTTTCTTTTTTGATCGACTGCCATGCACAGACGATTGGCATAATTATCTTCGTTGAAGTCTTCGAATTTTTTTCCCTGGTTTACGCCGAGAGTTACAAAGAGTGGATATTCTTCCCATGATTTATCCGAACCTAAGAGCTCAGCAATAACATCCGTCGCGGGCTTGTTATCAATTTCGAGCACGACGGGGCCATCGGTTTTCGTAATCTTATGATAACCGCTTGAAGGTTTGCATCCGTGCATGATAATCGTATCCATTCGCGCGCCACCCGAAACCACGAGGGCCATCGCAGATTGAGTATCGATTTCATCATTAAACCACTGTTGAGTTGGTTGAAATTGCATATCACCCAGTAAACCAGCGCCGGCGGCAGCAGGCCAATTTTGCCCAAAACTCTGATCGAGACCTTCAATGAGAGGGGTTGCCATATTTAACAAAGAAGCAGTTTCACCGCGAACTGAGTCATACATTAACACCATGCCTGCATTCTTTCCGTGACCGTCTTTTTTAATTTTTTCCCCAAGCTTTTTTCCAACCTGGATTTCGTTCCCCGTGCCTAGTCCCTTTTCTTTGTACAAATCAAATTTTGCAACGTCCGAACTGATCAGCGCGACACCGACTTCGTATCCTCCATAACTCAGATTGTCATTCGTGATAATACCGACCGCATATCCTCCAATGATTTTCGCATCTTTTCCGATCACGCTTCTAATTCCGTCGCGAATAAGTTGGGGGTTATGCTTCGACGTTGTGTAGACCACACATAAATTGACTTTGCCTCCACCTAAGCTCGCCATTGCTTTTTTGGCGGCCTCTATGCCCGCCTCTTGTGATGAGGAATTGTTGCTGTAAGCTACTCCCGATTTTGAAGCCATGTTGTTTCTCCTTGGAATGTAAATCTATTGGAACTAAAGTTATGTATTGTCGATGTTATTGTCGATGTTATTGAGTGATCAAATGATTTAAATCGAACTAGCCTTAAGGTTGCCGTTCAAGAACAGGAGTCCTGCTAGATGTTAATATTGGCCAAATTATATCTGTTGTTCGCTCTGCTTTTAAGCGTATGCTACTACTCGGTCGATATATAAATGGCTAGATGAGGTAAGAATCTTGCAGATTGCGGATGTAGATTGTTGACAAGAATCCTTTGCTGCCTGGTCTGTTGGGTGTTTAAGGCCATCACAATTGTCTTGAACGATAGCGAGCGAAATATCTGTACATTTTATGCGGCATCATAGGGTGGAGTTTTGCGAATATCTGAAGTGGCGCCAGGTATCTGGAGCGACGACCTTATCATGGAGGTCCGTCTCTTTCGCGAATCGCGAAACCTTGAGGAGTGCTTCAGCGACCTTCAATCTTTTCACCTGATTTTTTCGCGCCTCTCGAAGACCTGATTTCTCATCAATCGAATCCTTATGGAACAATAACGATAACTGGTCTTGAATAAGCCAATGGCTTATTTCGAGATCCAGTGTCGAAGCATGATTTCATTTTGGATCAACTCAGTCAGTTGGTGATCACCTGGATCAGATTCCTCTTCCTCGTAATCACGCCAACGTCGACGATAACGCCCTCCCCAGTCATCGTCGCCTTCCGTGCTCCATGTTTCATGAACATCAGCTAGCGTTAGGTGAGTGGTCAAACCAAGCTGATCGGCACAGGCCAAAAGCTCGCCGACACGATCTCGATCAAGACCACGAAGATGGCTCCAATCAAGACTACTCCGTGTATACTCATGATCTAGCAAGTAGACCAACCATCGCGGACTAGCCACTTCATCGTATCGGCCATTTTCAGAAGGCTCCGAAAAATAGTCTTCAACGGCCTTTTCCAATCCTAAATTTCTTTTTAAGACAATAGGTTGCAAGTTGGACTTGAAAAAAAGATTGTAGGTAAGCGCAACGCGGTAACCACTCTTTATTTCTTTCACCTCATGGTAACAATCAGTATAGAAGGCAGTGAAGGTAAGACTCTCTGACGCAGTATTTGAAGAATCAAAAATTCGCCGATCGCCATGCTGATCAACAACAAGCTCGCCTCCAGTGAATTGTCGAGTGGGGAATGGCAGGGGTTCAGGCATCCTTTATCTTGGGACTGCTCAATACAAAACAGTGTCCCTATCAGTCGATGAATAAAGCTGGTGAAACCTTGAATCGATTTGCAAGTTTTTTGACGTGATTCAAATTCAAATTACGCTTCCCGCTCAATATATCGCTGACAACAGACTGTGAGCCAATCTCATTTTCAAGATCAGATTGTTTAAGCTGGTTCGAATCCATCAAGTAAGCCAAAATTTCTCGAGATTCCGCTTTCTCAAATTTGAATCTCTTGTTTTCGTAGCCACTCACCAAATCAGAAAGTACCGCTAGGTACTTAGAAACCTCCGCAGCTTCCGCTTCATTTGGTTCAGCGCCTAAATAATCCATAAGGCGACTAATCATTTTATTGGCTTGGCGCATTTGAATATCATTCTGAACTGGTGCCAAAGGAAAATGAGAACATAATTCAGCATAAGCTCTGGAAACTTTCACCGGTTTCATCTGTTCAAAAATTTGCTTCAAGGCTTTACTCATTTTTTTTACTCCATCCATTTTTTCTTATCGTATTCAGAATGATCCACAACGTGAGCTACATTTACGATCTGCAAAACTCCGTATATGATCTTCGCAATAATTCTCACTTTATTTTCGCCGATATCAAAAACCACCTGCTTGCCAACAAAATCCACATTCACGCCAAAGGTTTTTTTAACATCATTTGGATTCTTCCAGTCTGCTGCTTCTACGATATTCACCCAACGATTGATTGCACTTGCTATGGCTGGGTGTTTCTTTCTAAATCCATCGAGCTTGTCTTTGTTCTGAACCTGCATAATTTAATATAGCAAAATGCGATAAATTATGCAACAAAAATATCGCATTCTGCTATATATAGAAATCTCATTTCGATTCGATTTTAATGTAAAGTTTACCTGTGTTGAAACTACGGAAAAAATAAAATCATTCAAGGTTCCCGCATTGAATGCTTGAGACTTCGCTTAAGCTACTTCTGCCTCTTACCTTTGCGCGAGACATTTGCGCAGAACTTATCACTTTTACTTAAGGTTTATGGTGACAGTTTCCAGGCTGTCGTAGTGGCGTTTCGCTCTGGACTCTTTTGGCCGTCGTTTCATCCGAGAGGCCGTTCACATTCGTCTCATCCTTAAAATTTACCGTGAACCACGGCGCCTTTAGTCTCTCGTCCGG
>JAYTQQ010000155.1:0-8944 GCA_043746635.1 Bdellovibrionales bacterium
TCGCGGTGACCCGCCTGTCGGTGCGGTTGATTTTACTCCGCGCCCTGGGTCTTACCCTTACGCCTACCAACTCATCGAGCAGATCGCACGCATGAATCAGGGCGAATATCTCGAGCGAAAAAATTTTAAAGTCGCCGCTCGTGAAGCGACCGACTTTTGCATTGGTGCTGCCGTTTATCCCGACGCTCCAGACCGATCGGAGCGTATCGAATTTTTTAAGCAAAAAGTTTCTGCCGGAGCCGAATTCGCCATCACGCAAATGCTCTTCGACGCAGATTCGTACTCTGAATTTATGGATCGCTCTGCCCGCGCCGGACTCGACACTCCCGTTTTACCTGGCGCCCGCATTCTGCAGTCGAAAGCTCAGGCCCAAAGAATGTCGCAGCGCTTTGGTTTTTCTTTGCCGAAAAAGATTCTCGCCATGCTCCCTGACGATCCCGTAGGTTCTGAGCAACAAATCATCGACTGTTTTCTTGGGCTTATTGCCGATCTCAAAAAAGCCGGCGCCCCAGGGGTTCACCTCTTTATCCTGCAAGATTTGGAGCTCTCAACAAAAGCGCTTTTGCAGCTCAAAGCGTAGCTAAAAAACCACAAGATTTAACGTTCCGGGCGTTGAATTTCGTAGCCTCCTCCTCTATACTTTTTTGATCTCGAACTCTGTCAGAACAGGATCAAAGCCTTGAGCAAGATTTTGACCAAATTTCATCTCACTAAACGTATTTCGTTTATGCATTTTATTGCCGATGTTTTGGTTATTGCGTTCTGCGCCTTCGCTTCTCTTTACCTTCGCCTCAGAAGCGATGAGTACTACGATCATCTTCCGACTTTGCTGGCTTATTTGCCGTTCATCGTATTTGTGCGAATCGCAGCTTTGTATCTTACGAATTGTTACTCAGTGATCTGGCGCTATATTTCTGCCAATGATGCTTTTCAAATTATGAAAGCCTGTGTCGTTTCGTCGGTCTTCATCGTGCTCGTGACCTTTTTCATCCCCGACGGAATCCCCCGCCTACCCCGCACCTTCTACATTATCGACGGCATTCTCGTAACTCTGGGTCTTACCGGCATTCGTTTGCTTCGGCGTTTGCAGCTCGAACAAAGAAATGCATCGGCTAATCCGCAAGGCAAACGAACTCTCATTTTTGGAGCGGGCCAAAACGGACGCCTCATCGCTCACCGATTTAAAAATGATTCTTCGCTCAACACCCATGTCGTTGGCTTCATCGATGACGATCATAATAAGCGCAGCATGAATATTCAGGGCATTCCCGTTTTGGGAACTCGCCATGATCTCACCCGAATGATTCAGGCCCAGCAAATTACCCAGGTGATCGTAGCACTTGGCAATCTCCCTGGCGGTTTGCTCCGAGATATCGTTCAGACCACGCGCCAATTTAATATTCGCCCGCGCCTCGTTTCGAGCCTGTCGCAAAACAAAAATATGGAGTTCTACCGAGACGTCGACCTCTCCGATCTCTTAGGCCGTTCTCGTTGCCAAATGGATCTCGGAAGCGTTCAAGCCATGATCAAAGGCCGAAAGATTCTCGTGACCGGCGCCGGTGGTTCGATCGGTAGCGAACTGGCCAGACAGATCTTGTCTCACGAGCCTGCGCGTCTCTTGCTTCTCGACCATGCTGAATTTAGTCTCTACGAAATCGACAATGAACTCAGACTCACCAACAACGAATCTGAAAAAGTGGTTCCGCTCTTGATCGACATGAAAGATCAAAAGACTTTGCGCCTAGCTCTCAAAGAATACGCTCCCGAAGTGGTCTTTCATGCCGCTGCCTACAAACACGTTCACCTCGTTGAAGCGAATCCCTATTCGTCAATCATCAATAACGTGCAAGCGACTCGTAACCTGTTAGACATTTGCAAAGAGATCAATGTTGATAACTTCGTGCTGATCTCTTCTGACAAAGCCGTCAACCCCGCCGGAATCATGGGCGCCACCAAACGCGTCTGCGAATTACTCGTGGCGATGACGGCACTTGAAACGAAAAAATCTTACTGTTCAGTCCGCTTCGGAAACGTTCTCGGCAGCAGCGGCAGCCTGATCCCTCTACTCAAGTCCCAGATCATGGAGGGTGGCCCGATCACCATCACTCACCCCGAGATCACAAGATTTTTCATGCTGATCCCCGAAGCGGTGTCGCTCGTGCTCAAGGCTGCCACGATCTCAAATCCCGGAGACATCAGCATTCTCAAAATGGGCGAACCCGTGAAGATCTTAGAGATCGCTCGTAGCTTGGTCGCGCTCATGGGTAAGTCTGAAGATGAGATTCCAATTATTTATACTGGTCTCAGGCCTGGCGAAAAAATGTTCGAAGAACTCTACATCCGAGGAGATGAGCTCAAGACCGAGCACCCTGAAATTCTCACCCTTCCTCACGGAGATTCGAATCTGAATTTTGATTCAATCAAGAAATTAAAAGAACGCATCTCTCATATGTGCGAGCAGGCTTTTACCG
Source organism: Bdellovibrionales bacterium (assembly GCA_043746635.1). Taxonomy (GTDB): domain Bacteria; phylum Bdellovibrionota; class Bdellovibrionia; order Bdellovibrionales; family JAMPXM01; genus JAYTQQ01. Next base: position 2,472 of record JAYTQQ010000155.1, read on the forward strand.
GCAGCAAACAGGCGATCTTTGACCTCAACGACATCGTGAAATCGCAATCTCTTCCAACGACTATTAAAAAAGAAACAAGTCAGCGCACCGAACACTAAAGGATTTTGAATGGCCCTCTTATTGAAACAATTTTTCGGTTTTGTGAAGCTTCTCAATTCAGAGACCGGCAGCAACCAAATCGCCTCAGGAATCGCTCTCGGATTCATCTTAGGATTCTCTCCTATTTTATCTCTGCAAGGACTTGCGGTCATTTTGATTATGCTGTTCTTCAGAGTGCAAATCGGGACGGCCTTTATTTCAGCGTTCTTCTTCTCGTTCGTGGCCTACCTTCTCGATCCGGTCTGTAATGCCATCGGGCAATCAGTACTCGAAACAGAATCACTGAAGCCTCTTTTTACCGAGCTCTACAATATGCCGATCGTGCCTCTCACGAAATTTTACAACAGCATGGTGATGGGCTCAGGAATTCTCGGATTCTTACTCGCTCCATTTATTTTCTTCGCGGCAAAAGTAGCCATTCATAAATATCGCGTGACGGTCGTGGCGCGATTTAAAGACACAAAGTTTTGGAAGCTCGTCAAAGCAACTTCACTCTACCAATGGTATGCAAAATATGACTCAATCGCCAACTAACTCGACTCTGACTCCTCCTCCTCCTCCTCCTCCTCCGCCGCGGCCGCCGCCTACGCAGCCGCGAGCCAATGCGAAAGCTCCTAAAGCCAAAGGCCCCATCCGCACTGAAGCGGTCGTGCCCATCGCGATTATCATCGTGGTTGTCGCTTTGTATTTCGAGTTCTTCTTTGATCACCACATCAAGAAGGCGATCGAGTATTTCGGCACTCACGCTAACGGTGCCGAGATCGATATCGCTCGTGTGCGTACAAGTTTCTTCGACGCATCTTTAGAGATCGACACGATTCAAGTGACCGATATCGAAAAGCCTGAATTCAACAAAATCAAAATCGGCGCGGTAAAATGGCAAATGCTCTGGGACGGCCTCTTGCGTGGCAAAATCGTCATTCACGAAGCTTCGGTTTTAGGCGTTGAAGTTGGTTCACACCGTGAAAATCCAGGCCGAGTATTACCGAAGGATCCTCCGAGTGAGAGTAAGCTCGAAAAAGTTTCAGGCCAAGCGCTCGACAATGCCGAAAAAGAATTCTCGGGCAATATTTTCGGAGACATCGCCGGACTCTTGAAGGGCGGCGATCCGAAAGAGCAACTCAAAAATATGGAATCAAATCTTAAATCCGAAGCCCGCATCAAAGAGCTTCAGATTGAACTCGCCGCAAAACAAAAAGAATGGCAAGAGCGAATCAAAAAGCTTCCGCAAGATAAAGAAATTCAAGAGCTCTCTGCCCGAATCAAAAACGTAAAGACCGGAAATTTGAGCGACCCCGCTCAGCTGCAGGCCTCGATTCAGCAAGTGACCGCGATCGTTCAGGATGCGAGCTCAAAATACAAAATCATTAAAGAAACGACCGACGCCTTTAATAGCGATTTCAAAAAGTACGGTAACATACCGAAAGAAATCGACGGCCTCGTTCAAAGCGATATTAAGGATCTCGAAGGCAAACTGAAAATCCCGAATTTGGATACCGACACCATCGCCAAAGTCTTGTTTGGTCCGTCGACTTTGACTCGTTTGAAACAAGCGCAGTTCTATATGAATAAAGCTCGTCAGTATATTCCACCTAAGAAAACTGCTGCCGAAAAAGCCGACGAAGAATCTAAGAAGCTGAAACCCGAGCAACGTGCGAAAGGCAAAAACTACGCTTTCGGACGCCCTCATGCCTACCCGCTTTTCTGGCTCCAAAGTGCGAAGTTATCTTCTTCGGCGTCTGACTCTGAATTTTCGGGAAACATGAAAGGCGAACTCAAAAATCTCACGAACGATCAAGAACTCATCGGAGCTGCGACAAGCCTTTCATTTGAAGGTGATTTTCCGAAACAACAACTCTTCGGAATTCACGGCCTCCTCACCATCGACCACCGCGGAGACGAACCCCTCGAATCTGTTGATTTAACGGTCGACGATATCAAGGTCGCGAACAAAGACCTGGTCAGATCGGACGATGTGCAAATCGGCTTTAAATCAGCAGATGCATCTTCGAAGTTTAAGATCGAGCTTCGCGGCGAAAATGTTTCGTTAGTTTCAAATACCGAGTTTCAAAAAATCGTCTACGAGGTCGGTGCGAAGCAAGCCATTCTCGATGATATTTTGAAAAAGGCATTTAACGATATTCCGAAAGTTGGAGTGCAGGCTCATGTTTCTGGCCCCTGGAGTGCGCTGAAATTTTCGATTGATACCAATGTCGCGAAGGATTTGCAGAACGCTTTTCAAAAGCAGATTCAAGCGAAGGTTGGCGAAGCGCAAGCTCAGCTAAAAGCAATGATCGAAGGTAAAATCGGTGGAGACCGTACGAAGCTCATGTCACAATTTTCGGATGAGCAAAAGCAAATTCAGGGCGAATTAGGATCTAAGCAGGCCGAGATTGATAAAGCGAAAAACGAAGTTTCGCAAGGTCAGGGCAAAGCCGGCGGTGATCAAAAAAAGGCTGTCGAGGATTTAGGTAAGAAAAAGCTCAATGAGCTGAAGAAGCAGTTCGGGTTTTAATACTTGGTGTGAATCGCCCCATGCATTTGGCCTCAAGTCTTCTACAATCGTCCGCTGCGCAGCGGGATTTACGCCGTCGCATTTTCACGTCCGAAATCCGGAGATTTATTTCTTAACCAACGAATCAAAATAAAAGAGCGAGTTAGGATTATACCAATCCTCAATGCCGACAATTTTACGAATCAATTTGCCATCACGGCCAAATAAAAAACTCTCAGGAAGTTTTTGAACACCAAAAATATCAGAGACCTTTTTAGTAGGATCCCTCAAGATACGAACCGAATCTTTATCAAAGCCAAAGGCCTTTAAAAAACTCATGATGTCTTTTTTGTCTTCATCCATTGAAATCGCCAAGAGAATAACTTCGCCTTTATAGTGCTGAACGAGCCGAAGTAAAGAGGGATATTCGGTCACGCAAGGGTTACACCACGATGCCCAGAAATTCACGATGGTGACTTTGTCTTTGATTTCGGTGCTCTTAAAAATACCGTCGTCGAGAGTGGCCACTTCAAATGAAGGTAAACCGTCGGTTTCGAGATGCTTTAGAATTTGAATGCTTTCAGAAGGTCGATTGACCGATAGATTAGGACTAAAATGGCGGTACGTAAAAAAAATTGCGAGGACAATCACAACGACGCAAACTGCACCTTGAATGATTGCTTTCAATTAAAACCTCGAAGGATTAGAAGGAGAAAAAAATCTAGGACAGAATGGCCCGATCAGAAAGATCGAGCCGAAATCGGAACAGAAAAATTAAGCGTTGTGAAGTCTTGAAACTTTTCGCGCATCTTTTTGGAGAGTGCGGAGATGTTTTTTCTTTTTCGCTGCCAATTTTGTGTTTTTCTGAGTCAATTTCTTGCTCGCAGCTGCATCGACTGGTTTCTTTTCGTGACCAACGAATTGGATATAAGCCATTTCAGCTTTATCGCCAGGACGTTGTCCGATTTTCAAAATCTGAGTGTATCCACCAGGACGAGTCGCCATTTTTGGAGCCCAGTCAGACATGATCTTAGAAACAGTCGCATCGTTCGGGTATTTCGCGAGCAAAATTCTTCTTGCGTGCAAAGTCCCTTTTTTACCAGTCGTAACGGCACGTTCAACGTGACGGCGAATTTCTTTTGCTTTTGCAAGAGTCGTTTTAATACGGCCATGCTCAACTAAAGAATTCACAAGTCCGCGAAGCAATGCTTTTCTAGGACCAGTTTTTCTTCCGAATGTACTAACTCTCGCTCTGTGTCTCATTTAAGGCTCCAAAAAATAAAATCTAATTCTTCAAAATTTCGATGACATGTCCGTATTTCGGACACGTACCATTACGCGTCTTTACGCGCAACATTCATATTAGGATCCCAACCATTTGGTGGCCATCCGTCGATTTTCATTCCAAGGCTTAAACCCATTTCAGAAAGAATTTCTTTGATTTCGTTCAAAGATTTTCTTCCAAAGTTTTTAGTTTTTAGCATCTCTGCTTCGCTTCTTGAAACGAGTTCACCGATAAATCGGATGTTCGCGTTTTTCAAACAATTCGCACTGCGAACCGAAAGTTCAAGATCGTCAACAGATCTAAATAAATTTTCGTTTAGTTGTGGACTCTTCTTCTCTTCGTGCTCAACATCTGGCTCGATGCTTTCGTCGAAAGTTAAAAAGATCTGCAATTGTTCTTTCAAGATTTTTGAAGCCAAAGAAATAGATTCTTCAGGTTTCAAAGAACCGTCTGTCCAAACTTCCATTGCGAGCGCATCGAAATCAGTTCTCTGTCCAACGCGTGCGTTTGAAACATTGTAATTGATTTTGCGGATTGGGCTGTAAAGCGCATCCACGCCGATGAAACCGATGGACAAGTTTTGGTTCGCTTCATCAGCCGGAACAAAACCACGACCGTAGCTCACGATGATTTCAGCGCTGAATTTAGCGTTGTCACCAAGAGTAGCGATGTGTTGATCAGGATTCAAAATTTCGATTTTATCAGAAGCTTGGATATCTCTTGCAGTCACCGTTCCTGGACCATTCTTTACGATTCTCAAAGTAAGTGGTTCTGGAGAAAACTGTTTAAAACGAATTTCTTTTAAATTTAAAATGATATCAGTTACGTCTTCCATCACGTCTGGAATTGTCGAGAATTCATGTAGAACTCCGTCAAATTTAACAGCAGAAACAGCTGAACCCATCATTGAGCTCAAAAGAATGCGACGTAATGAATTTCCGAGAGTGACGCCGTAGCCTCTTTCGAGGGGACGTACGATGAAACGACCGTAGTCTTCTCTCAAAGAATCACGATCAACTTCAAAACCCTTTGGCTTAATCAGATCACGCCAGAATTTATAGTAATGTTCTTGCATCAGTACTCCCTATTATCGTGAATAATACTCTACGATCATGTTTTCTTCGATTGGCAACGTCACATTGTCTCTAGCTGGAAGGTCTTTGACCGTACCCTTGAAATGAGCATGATCAGCATCTAACCAAGACGGCATTTCTCTCTTCTTTACAGATTCGATAGACGCCATGATTTTAGTGATTGCGCGACTTGCTTCTTTCACTTCGACAACATCACCCTTTTCTACATTGTAGCTTGGGATATTTGTCTTTTTGCCATTCACTAAAAAATGATTGTGCTTCACAAGGTGTCTTGCTTCTCGACGTGAAGCTGCATAACCGAGGTTATAGACAACATTATCAAGACGAGTCTCAAGGAGAGAAAGCAACTGAGTTCCGGTCACGCCTCTCATGCGATCCGCTTCTTTGAAGTACAAACTAAATTGTTTTTCGCCGACGCCATAATATCTTTTTGCTTTTTGTTTCTCACGAAGCTGCAAAGCAAATTCGCTAAATTTCAAGCGAGATTGACCATGCTGTCCGGGAGGATAAGGACGTCTTTCGAAAGAACATTTGTCAGTGTAACAACGGTCACCCTTCAAAAATAATTTCACGTTCTCTCGGCGGCAAAACTTACATACGCTACTAGGAATACAGCTCACAAAATCTCCTTAAATTCTTCGTCTTTTAGGTGGTCGGCAGCCATTGTGTGGAACAGGGGTCGTGTCTCTCATGGTCGCAACTCGAATGCCCGCAGATGCAATCGCGCGAATTGCAGGCTCACGTCCTGCGCCTGGTCCTTTGAGGTAGATGTCGACAGAACGAAGTCCTGCTTCCATCGCCTTTTTAGAAACGTCTTCAGCAGCCATCTGAGATGCGAAAGGAGTTCCTTTACGGCTTCCTTTGAATCCGAGGTGACCTGAACTTGACCACGCGATCGTCTCACCAGTCATGTCTGTCATGGTGATGATCGTGTTGCCGAATCCGGCTTGAACAAAGCATTTTCCGTGGGAAACTGCTTTTCTAACTTTCTTTTTGACGTTCTTCTTGCCAGCCATTTTTCTCCCTAACTCACATGCAAATCTAAATTATTTAATTAAACGATTTTCTTCTTGTTCGCGACAGTTTTTCGAGGCCCCTTACGAGTACGCGCATTCTGTCTTGTGCTTTGGCCCCTTACTGGAAGACCTTTGCGATGTCTAAGACCACGATAGCAACCCAAATCCATCAAGCGTTTAATTGCGAGACCGATGTCTCTTCTCAAATCGCCTTCTACTTTGAATTCTCTTTCAATCACTTCTCTAATTTTAGCAACGTGAGTGTCTGTGAGAGCATCGGTACGAAGGCTTTCTTCGATGCCAGTGCTTTTCATAATGTGTTTTGCACGAGATTTGCCGATTCCGTAGATGTACGTTAGGGCAATACTCACTCTTTTATTACGTGGTAAATCCACTCCAGAAATACGAGCCATGGACTATCCCTGCCTTTGCTTATGCTTAGGGTTCTCGCAGATTACTCTGACGACGCCTTTTCTTTTAATAAC
>JAYTQQ010000156.1:0-7032 GCA_043746635.1 Bdellovibrionales bacterium
AAATTTATTTACAGAACTCTCGAAAACTTTCATCAAGCCTGCAGCAGCTTCAAGATGAAGATCAAATTTCACAACTCAACGTTGGATGTCTCGAAGGAATGCTCAACCTCGGTGCCCACTTCTGCCACCAACTCTTTGATCACAGCGTGATTCAAACTTTCGAACTCGATGTCTACGACTTGAGCGAACTTGAAACTAGGTTTGAAAAGAACGAACTCGATATGATTTTTACCTTTCGCGAACCCGGAAAGCAGAAATACAAATTCTCCCGCAACCTCGGTTACCAAACTTTCAAAAAGTCTGAGACGAAGACGACAAAAACACGCGTGATGAGTCCGTTTGAGTTTGCGCAGTTTGTGAATCGCAAAAAGATGGATAAAGACGCACGCTTTATTTTAAGCAATTCTCTTGCAGTTCGAAAACTCTGGGTCGAGAAATACGGTGGAGTCGCGGAGTTTCCATCTGATGTTTACACCAAAAAAATCGATGTTCCCGACGAGCAACCCGTTTATTTAATTGCAAACGAATTTATGAATGCTCGCCTATGGGAAAAAATGAAAAGCATCAAGTTTTAGGAGTGAAGATGAAGCCCGAAGTAAGACAGCCAATTTATTTGAAAGATTACCGAGCGACTGATTTTTTGGTTGAAACGATTGAACTGCAATTTGATCTTTTCGAGGATTATGCTTTGGTCACCAATAAAATGAAGGTGTTTCGTAATCCCGCCGTTGCAACCAAAACTCCAAAATTATTTTTAAATGGTGAGGCACTGGAGCTCATCGACGTCAAAATGAACGGTAAAAATTTAAACCGTGAAAATTATTATTGGGACGAGAAGAGCTTGAGCCTCAACCCGACCGAGTCGAGATTCGAACTTCAAGTTCAAACTAAAATTTATCCACAGAGAAATTTAGCTTTTGAGGGGCTATATAAATCTGGAGGCATGTTTTGCACCCAGTGCGAAGCCGAAGGCTTTCGTAAGATTACTTACTTTATGGATCGTCCTGACGTCATGACGAAGTACAAAGTCACGATTACGGCTGAGAAAGCCAAGTACCCGATTCTTTTATCAAACGGAAATTTGATTTCTCAAAAAGATTTGGACGGCGGCCGTCACATGGCTGAATGGCAAGATCCGTTTAAAAAACCGAGCTACCTTTTTGCCTTGGTCGCTGGCGACCTTGGAGTTCTCGAAGACCATTTCGTCACTCGTTCAGGCCGAAACATTAAACTCCAGATTTTTTCTCACAAAGGCTATGAATCTCGTTGTAAACACGCCATGAATTCTCTGAAGAAAGCCATGAAGTGGGATGAAGACACTTTTGGTCTTGAATACGATCTCGATATTTTTATGATCGTTGCTGTTGATGATTTCAATATGGGCGCTATGGAGAACAAGGGCCTGAACGTTTTTAATTCGAAATATATTTTGGCGAATAACGAAACAGCGACCGACTTTGATTACGAAACAATTCTCGCGATCATCGGTCACGAATATTTTCACAACTGGACTGGCAACCGCATCACCTGCCGTGATTGGTTTCAGCTTTCGTTGAAAGAAGGCCTCACGGTCTACCGCGATCAAGAATTTTCGAGCACGGTATTCTCTCGAGCGGTGAAACGAATCGAAGACGTGATTCGTTTACGTACGGTGCAGTTTGCTGAAGACGCTGGCCCGATGGCGCATCCGGTTCGCCCGCAGTCGTTCATCGAAATTAATAATTTTTATACGCCAACCGTTTACGAAAAAGGCGCCGAAGTGATTCGTATGATCCACACGATTATCGGCGCTGAAAAATTTCGCAAAGGTATGGACAAGTACTTTGAACTCTACGACGGTCAAGCAGTAACGACCGAAGATTTTGTCCACGCAATGGAAGTTGCCAGCAACGAAGACCTCACCCAGTTCAAGAATTGGTACGACCAAGCCGGAACTCCAGAAATTAATGCGACCTCAACTTACCAGGATAATACTTTTGAATTGAAGCTTGCGCAGTCTTGCCCGACCGTACCGGGACAGACCGTGAAAAAAGATTTTCATATTCCGGTGACGATTTCTTTGCTCGCAGCCGATGGTACCGAACTTTTAAAAGAGCAAGTTTTGTATTTCAAAGAAAAAGAGCAAGTTTTTCGATTTCCGAATATGAAACAAAAGCCAATCGCTTCTTTGCTCCGCGCTTTCTCGGCTCCGGTGAAACTTGATTACGAATACACCGATGAAGAGCTCAGCTTCTTGATGGCAAAAGATACCGATAGCTTTAACCGTTGGGAAGCTTCTCAGAAATTATTCTGCCGTACCTTCATCAAACAGGTCGAGGCGATGCAGGCCGGGCGGGATTTGCCGGTTTCTGCTGAGCTCACTGCGGCGTTTGAAGCTGTCATCGCGAGTGATGAACTGGATCCTCATTTTAAATCTTTGTTATTGAGTTTTCCTTCTGAGACTTATCTCACCCAGTTTTTTGATAAAATTGATGTTGAGTCAATCGCTAAAGCGCACGCTAAAATCGTGAAGCATTTGGCCACAACTTCGTTCAAGGTTCTTGAGTCATTAACTCGACGACTGACGACTCGTTTGGCAGCGATGGCGAGCCAAGAATATTCGCACGAAGCTTCGGGCCTTCGAAGTTTGAAAAATTCTAGCTTGAAGCTTTTGTGTTGCGTTGACGATGCAAAGGCCTTCGAGCACGCAACTGCGCAATTTAAGAAAGCAAAGAACATGACCGAAGAGATTGGCGCACTCCAGGCATTGAATCATTTTGATTCTCCGGCCCGCACTGAAGCTTTTCAGGGGTTCTACGAAAAATGGAAAAAAGAAACTTTGGTTATTAACAAGTGGCTGGCACTCCAAGCCTCATGCCCTACCGGAAATCCGCTGGCCCGTATTCAGAAAACTTCTCAAGATTCGGTTTTTGATAAAACGAATCCGAATAAAATTTATGATCTCTACTACCGTTTTGGTTACGAAAACTTGAGCGGCTTTCACATGAAGTCAGGCAAAGCTTACGAATTTTTGGTAGATCAGATTTTGGATATTGATTCTCGTAATCCGCAGGTGGCCGCAAGACTTGTTTCGATTTTCAATCACTGGAAGAAATTCGATGATTCTCGAAAGGATCTGATGAAAATTCAGATCACTCGAATTGTTGAGACCAAGAATTTGTCGAATAATGTGTTTGAGATTGCTTCGCGAGCTTTGAACTAATCGGGTTTGATCAAACACAAGAAGTCTTCATTGCGAAAACTGATCTTGTTAATCGCGTTTAGCGCCGCAACTTTATAAGCTTCGGCAAGCGTTGGATAGTTAAACACGTTATCAACAAAAAACTGCGCGGTGGCATAAAACGCCATCGCGACCTGACCGATGTGAATGAGTTCGGTTGCACCAGTCCCGATGCAGTGCACCCCGAGAATTTTTGACGATTCGGCGTCTACTAAAAGCTTCAAAAATCCATTTTCGTCATTGATGATTTTACCACGAGCGAGCTCTCGGTAATGCGCAATTCCGACGACGTATTCGACGCCTTTTTTCTTAAGATCAGCTTCTTGTTGCCCGACCGAAGATATTTCTGGAATCGTGTAAATTCCGTACGGAAAAGTCTCTGGAAAGTGCACTTCTTTACCGTTCAGTGCATGAAGTGTTGCGAGACGACCTTGCTCGGCAGACGATGCAGCCAAAGCCGGAAGTCCAATGACGTCACCAACAGCGTAGATATGCGGAACCGAAGTTTGGTAATTTTTATTTATCGGAATCAGTCCACGGTCATCAGGCGTGATGGCGACAGACTTGAGATTGAGGCTTTCGACATTTCCGATCCGGCCTGCGCAGTACAAAATCGCGTCGAACTGGTGTACGTGAACTTGATTGGTTTTTTTATTGAGCATCTCAACGTGAAGTTCAGTGTGTTTTCTGACTTTCATTTTGATGAGCTTCTTCAGATCATAGCCAAGAAGCAATTCAATTTTATCTTTTTCAAATTGTCGGATCAATGCCGCAACAATTTCGTGATCGATCGATGGCAAGAGTTGGTCTCTCACGTCAGCGAGGCAAACCGAGATACCGAGCCTTGCGTAGATGCTGGCGTATTCGCAGCCGATTACCCCGGCACCAACGACGAGCATTTTTCGGGGCTGAATTTTCATCTTGAGAACAGTGTCGCTGTCGAAAATGTTCATGTCATCGAACTCGACTCCGGCAGGGTGTCTGGGCCTCGTTCCGGTTCCGATGAGGATAAATTTTGCGTTGGTTTCGAAGACTTGTTCGTGAGACTGAATTTTAATTCGGTGAAGACCAACGAACGATGCCGTACCGTGAATGTATTCGATGTTATTGCGCTCAAGCTGTGAACCGATCACGATACTCTCGTCACCAATGACGTGCTCGGTGCGCTCCATGATCGAGGTCAACGTGTCGGCATCAACCCGCATGAGTGCCGCTTCTCTGAGAGCCTTACTCGGAATCGTGCCGGTATGAAGACAGGCTCCGCCAACGAGTTGCTTTTCGATTACCAAAACATTTTTCTTTTGTTTGGCTGCGCAGACCGCAGCTTTTTGTCCGCCGGGACCAGAACCAATCACGATCAAATCATAATCTTTTAAGAGCGGACCATTTACTTGTACTGACATGCTATCATTTCCTCACTTTGGGGACCGAATGTAAAGTCCATGAGGGGTCGATATCACTTTTGATTTAACATAAGGCCCAAACTTAAGCCCAGCTGCTCTGGATTCTTAAAATGGATCGTTTGGTAGCCTAGCTTCTGAGCCGCGATAATATTTCTCTCGACATCATCGATGAAGACAGAATCTTTCGGCACGACACCATAGCGCTCGACCAACAAATTAAAGAATCGTGAATCTGGTTTGATAAGCTTCTCATTACCCGATACGAGAATTGCTTCAAAAATTTTCAGGAATGAAAATTTCTCGCGCGCGAAGTGAAAGGTTTCGCCAGACCAATTGCTAAGCGCTAAGAGTTGGGATTGTTTGTCATGCGCTAAGCCTTCGAGAATTTCGACGGTTCCTTCGATTGGTTGCCCCAGAGTTTGAGGCCAATTTCTAAAGTAAGCTTCAATTTCAGTTTTGAATTGTGGAAATTTTTCAGCAACTTCTTTTTGGCCGTCGGCGAAACTGCGCCCGGCGTCTTGTTTTTCATTCCACTCTTGATTACAGACATGGGTTAGAAAGTATTCCATTTCGTCTTCGCGGCCTTTAAAGTAGGAGCGAAAAAGGTAGCGCGGATTCCAGTCAATGAGGACTCCGCCGAGATCAAAAATAATCGTTTTCATCCATTGAAATATATATTAATCGAGAGCCTTAAACAAGAACGGATAAGAAACTTTCACCATCGTTCCGCCCCTCGGCATTGGAAATTTCCAATTCGAAAGTCGACGTAACATGCAACCTTCGACCATTGAACTCTTCATCGTTGAGTGTTCGATCTTAGGTTCGTTGACTGCGCCTTGCGCGTTGATCACAAAGTGAACGAGAACTTTACCGTAGAGATCACGATTCGCAGACAATTGACGCTCGTAACATTCACGTACTTGACCAATGTTTTTTCGAATGACTTCGGCGATCACGTCTTTATCTAAACCACCATCAATAACTGTTTCGTCATCGATCAATGCAACGTCGCCCTGACCTACTTTACCACCGAGAAGTGCGGTGCCTTCGCCAACATTTGAAGCGCCGCCGCCAATACCCTTCGTCGCAATGCCGCCAAGTTTAAATGTGCCGCCTGATTTCACAGCCGCTCCGCCACCACCGACAGTTGCCGTACCTGTTGAATAAAATGCGCGACCCGAAGCTTTTTCTGGAGTAACACCACTTGTGGCAACCATGATTCCTGACTTCACTGCGCGTTTTGCGATTTTACCGATGAGCGAGTTAAGCCCAGACGCGCGTAGGTTATTGAGAGCAACGGTTGTTTTATTTGAAATTTTTGGAGCTTGAGATTGATCAGGCGCTATCGGCTGAGCCTGTGCAACATTGGCGGGTGCATCTTGCCCACCCCTTTTTGCTTTTGCGGCCATCTGAACTTTCTTACTTTCAAGTCGCTTCTTCTGAATAGCTTTAGCATTAAAAATCATATCCATCGATTTTGCGTCGAGATCTTTTGCGGTCGTCGCCGACGGGGCCAGCTTAAATCCGACGAATAGAAACATTATGATCATAATCGCGGTTGCAAAGGCCTTAGTGAATTCTTTATCTATTTTATAGGGACCCTTATCTAAGACATCTTGCGCGGGGACGAGACGTTGCTGAATCACGCGTCGCCCCATTTCACTGACAATCCATTCTCCACTTTTTGGAGGAGGAAGATTGATTTGAGCATCATCATATTTCAGTTCGAGATTTTGATTTTGATCTAAAAAAAGAGTCTGAACGATTCCCCAACCTCTGCGAATTACAACTTGCTGTTTTGCCGGTGCACCGTCGAGATGTTGATTCGTGAAGAGACTTTGATTTTTTGGTTTATTCAGAAGACGAATTTGGTGATGACCCATTGTCAGAACATGAAGGTCTTCTAACTTTTGTTCAACGATATTCTTTTCGTCTAGCTTCGTGTCTGCAAATCCGCTGAGATCACATGCGTACCAGTGTGGTGCACGATATTTTAGAACCATGTGACAGCCAGAAATACTTTCGCCTCTGAGGCGAAGATTCGCTGAACGACTTGAACCAATCAAAAACATATTTGACCTGGCTTGAATACGAAGGCTCTTCTTAACTTTGTTGCCTTCTTTATGTTCTAAAATTAAATCTGGTGCTGCTGACATAAATTAGTCCTTTGTCATCACTGCAATTTTAACATCAGAATAGCCGGCCATCATCGATGTATACATAACCTTGCGGAGAAGTGCATATGAAAGATCGCGATCGGCTTGCATCACGACTTTGCCGTCAAATTCAACGGTCTCATTTTCTTTAGCGATGCTTTTTGATTTTTGAGCCTGGGCATCAAGGGCATCGTAGAGTGCACGAATGAAATTTGTGTCGGTGGCGTCAATGTCTTTGACGTCTACGTTTCCG
>JAYTQQ010000157.1:0-3774 GCA_043746635.1 Bdellovibrionales bacterium
CCGAATTGGAGAAAGCGAGAAACGTCACTGGCGTGTGCTATCCGATTGGCAACAAAACTTGTTTAAAAATGCCGATCACATATGTTCGAGAGTATTGCAAACACGAAGAGGCCGATAGGCAAAAAAGAAGTGACCGCGGCCTACCTATCTGATCCTTATTTAAGTCCGAGTGCTGCTGTGCAAAGTGACGATCCCACCATTTAAAATTTAAGTCAAAAAATCACAACGGATGCGAAAGCTCACTCGGACTTAGAAAAAGCACTCGCGATTCACGCCTGGGTTCACGCATACATCGATAATAGAAGGATTGAAATCGACACGACCTGGGATGCGGGTAACCTAGGAGCCAGCAGTGGGTCAAAGGTCGAAGTATTTCATTTCTCACCCGGAGAAAAATTCTTTGATCCATCTCTAGCAGAATTTGCCAAAACGCATAGAGCGGATCAAGAACAGATGATGTTCTAAACTGGCCTCTAGAGACTTCGTTACTATTCCGTACTTCTTTTGAGTTTTTATAAACATAAGAAGGTATACGATGAAGTCTCGACTTTGGGTGAGTAGTTTGCTTCTATTTTCGGCGACTTGTTTCGCAGAACAAAATCTAAATAAAATAGAATTGAATTACCAAGATTCTGAAGCGCGTAGTTGGCATCGCTGGATTCTCGAAGAAGACCTTGGCAAAGACGGAACTCTTCTGCTCGTCATTGATCAGCCCGTCGAGCATTCGCTCTTGCAGGCGAGCGTGACGCAAGCGACAGTATTTCGAAAGCTATTTAAATCAAAACGCAGACTCTCGAAGGCTCGCGCGTACTACCAAAAAGTTCAGCGAGGTCTCGGTCAGAATCAAAAATTTGATCCGCTTGATAATACCGCTCACGCACCACTTTGGGTGGCGACAAGAGCCTGGACCCTCGCCGACGAAAATGACTACGCGAAATGGATAAATACCGAAATAACGACGACTTCGTATCAAGGCCAAGGCGTTGAATTTGACTGCGCCGATTTTTCGATTCTCACTCGCTGGATTTACGCTCACGATCATCTTTTGCCGGCGGCGAATACCCTCGCGGCTACCAATCAACTCATTGGTCAGTGGATGGGAAGAAGTGACTGGGATAAATTAGCGACCAACCCTGATTGGCGACATGATGAAAGATTTAAGGCAGCACTTCGTTATATTTTAGACGCGACCTACACCCACACGATCATACAAGATCTTTATCCGATTGAGCTCACGCCAGACTTTGTGACTCCAGGCTCGATCATTCTCGTTTTGTATTCTGAGCTCACCGGTCACACGCAGGTCATCAAAAATATCGGAAGCGATGAAGACAACTGCGGAGATTCAAAATGCATCACGACTATTTGGGGAAATGAACCCTCAAGAGATATCGCATTCGAAAGAGTTGCTTGGATCATGAACGGTGGTTCTCACTACGGCGGATTTTTGCGCTGGCGTTGGCCAGTTGTCATAAATAATAAGTGGGTTTTGCAAGACGCTACGCAAATGCCTGGATACTCTATCGATCAATATCAGTATCCGAGTCTGAGCAACTCTGATTATGCGGCGTTTGTTTATAATAAAATTGGCTTAGGGGCCGATAGCTTCGATCAGATCTCGGTTTCATTTTCACTTTTAAAATCAATGCTGAACGGGCGTATGAAGAATGTTGCCGAAGGATTCGAGTACTGCGGTATTGTTCACTGCGATTCGAAGGGCGAGACGTACGATGCTTACTCAACTCCAAGTCAAGATGCTCAAATCCGAAATCAATCAAATCAATTCGTAAAGCTCTTTAACTCACTCGACACTTCAGACTCAAGGTTTGCATCACTAAGTGATCAACTGAGCGATTCTCCGTTTCAACTGGTCTCGTTTTCACAAGATGTCGATTTGAGTTACCGTTCTTTTATCTTTAACACGGGTGGAGTCTTAGACCGCATGTCTGCGGACCCAAGAGACGCTCTTCCGACTCGTTGGGGGTATGCTTCTCAAAATGAAAGTTTCGATGTTGAACTGACATCTTGGATGAAGCTTTGGGGGATAAGGGAGGACCTGGTCGCCAGAGCGCAGAAAACGTGTTTTCCTGATTCGTCGAGCCAGTCACCTACTTGTAATGCGAAAGATGAGCAAGTCATTTCTCTCGGCACAAAAATGCTTGATGAAGCCTTGAGAAATATTCAGGCAGGTTTAGTTGATTTAAATGCAAAATTAACTGATTCTGACAAAGCTCAAGTGACCAATGCGGCAAGTAGTGAAGCAACGACTGAGCAGTTTTGCCAAAATGAGCAGAGTGCTCATTGTACTGCCAATGACTTTTTATTTGGCCAACCGAATTATCTTAAAAATATGTCTGCAGATCCAACTGCGAACTATGAAACTAGATACGGTTATTAGATAGAGAGTCGCGCTAACCGAATTCTCGAATAGACTTGCCTTCGTTTATTTTTCTATGCGAACCTTAGATTCGAAGAGGTGCCCGCATGCAAAAATTTTATAAGACAACTTTTGTTCTCTTGTTCTTAATTGTGAGCCCGTTCGCCCAAGCAGATACTTACATCGTCAAAAAAGGCGATACGCTTGCAAGTGTTGCGCGTACTTACTACGGTGAACCGGTCTTTAGTCCGAGAGGAACCATCAACAGAATTTACCGATTAAATTCTTGGGCAAAAGCAGCGGGATCAGCCCTCGAGCCTGGACAAAAAATTATCTTAGAAGCAAACCTCGTCGAGACTTCAGAGAAAGTCGCTGGCGCGATTACTCAAGAACCTGAAGCATTGATTTCGTCGCCGCCGATTGTTCAGCCGCTACCGTCGCCGACTCCGATGCCGCCTGCAGTTTCTGCTGTTTTAGCACCTCCTCCTCATGAAGAGCATCACTACGAGCCCGTCGAACCACAAGAACGCTCACGAAATTATTTTTCGATTATCCCAAGCTATTCTCGCGTGAATCAGAAAGCTTTCGATGTTGCTTCTGGTAACGGCTATTCTTTATTTGCAAATTCTTTCGGGGCCGAATTGGGTTGGGACCATTGGTGGAATGAAACCTTGTCGACGATTTTGACTTACAGCATCACGCAAATCAGCTCACAAGCTACTAGTGATCTCACTGGCGCAAAGATTCTGGATCCTATGACACTCGGTGAAATTGAGCTCGCTTTTTTAAATAAAGTTGGTCCGCTGCGCTTGGGTTTAGGAGCTGCTTACGGTGACCACCTTTTCTTAGAAACGGTCGGTAATATTCCTGTTGATCCGACGATTTATAAAACAGCTTTCTGGAATCCGTTTATTATGGCAGAGCTTACTGCCTTCGAAAGCGAAAGATTTGAGGGGCTCATCAACGTTAAGGTTTCGGCTTTGCCCGCGCAAGTCGGCAAGGGACACGACCTCACGAGTGGGACCGAAGTTTTCGGTGAAATTTCTTTGCTCGAAAAGTTTGAGCATTGGGCCCTCACTTACGGAGTGAGTTACTCAACCGAAGATCAAACCAGAACCGACGCTACCGAAACGAGATCCGAGACGGCAGTTAAGATCGGTGTCTTGTTTTAGAACATCTTTTTTTGTTCTTCAGTCTTGCCCATCGAAACCCCTAATAGGTCTAGGGCTGTTTTAAAACGCCCTTTGCGTAATCGACCGCGACGCGCGTGATTTTTTTAAAATAGTCTGCTCCACCGGAAGTGACGTCGTTCGAAGTCGGCATCATACGGATGTCAACGGCGGCTCCAACTTGCTCAACGCGGCCGGCGCCTGTTGCGAGCAACTGTTCTGTCGTAA
>JAYTQQ010000158.1:0-4446 GCA_043746635.1 Bdellovibrionales bacterium
TTCCCTTTTGGGCGCCCGTGCCTGCGCAATCGGTACAGCTCTCTTCGGTTTCAAAATCAATATCTCGCTCGGAACCTTTGATGACATCCTTGAGAGGGACTTCGCACATATACCTTAAGTCAGATCCGCGACCGGTTTGGGCGCGAGAACGTGGACGAGATCTTGCTCCACCAAAGAAATCTGAAAAAATATCGCCGAAGCTTGAAAAAATATCCTCTGAATTTTGAAATCCGCCGCTTCCTGCAAAAGCTGCGTGGCCAAACCGGTCGTACTTCGAGCGCTTCTCGGGATCACCCAATATTTCGTAGGCGGCAGCACACTCTTTAAACTTACTTTCGGCTTCTTCGTTTCCAGGATTTTTATCGGGGTGAAACTGCATCGCGAGTTTGCGATAGGCCTTCTTAATCGAATCCTGATCGGATTCTCGTGTCACCCCTAGAACGATGTAGTAGTCTTCTTTTGCCATGGCCTGCCCTATTTAAGAACCCGAAAATGAATATGGGCACAATATGTTTTTGATCTCAAAAAGGTCAAGGGAACATACTAAAAATAGAGTATTTTCAATGGACAGGACTGCTTAGGATTACGGCTATTTTGAGAAGACTCCGCCCATATAATAATTTTGGTAATCGATATGGCAAATCTGAACCGGATTAGGCGGTCCTGTTACGACACACACTTGGATGGGCCGAATCTCTTTTAAGATCACGGCCTGCGCCTGAAGCTTCTTGGGATCCTGACTGAAGGTGAGATCAAAAGAGCGACCACTGATCTCTGAGCAACGACCCGGATCAAAAGCAAAAGAAGCAGCCTCAATCATGGTTCCTTGGTCATTCACTTGGAGCATTTTCAAATCACCCATTTTAGAATCACAATATTCATCACCGGTGATGTCGTTCACGTCACCCGTAAAGCTAACGACGATTTTTTTACCATTGAGAGACAAATGAAGATCGCCGGCATTTGAGTTGAAGGAGCCGTGGTAGCTCGTCATATAGATTTTTGCTAATTCGATATATTCGGCTGGCAATTCGCCGTTCACGATGGTCACTTGTTTACAGCTCGTGACTGCAGTGATCAAGAAAAGTCCGAATAAAATTTTTGATCTATTCATGCTGCTGCCCCCGTTGTTGTTTTTAGAGCTGACTCATCATCGCCGTTTGAATTCCCCAGTGAGACATGATTTGATCGTAGGCCTCTTGATCGAGCGGTTCACCATTCATATAGTAGGAAGTCTGTGTCAGCTTGTTGGGGATCTTAACCGAAATTTTTTGGATGAGTACAGAATAATTTTTAAAATCGAACTGATTGGTGATTTCGTACTGTGCATCTTCAGTCACTCCCGACAACTGATGGATCTTAGCCTGGATGTCCCTTTGGACTTTGACGTCTCCGCGAAAAGTGGAGTATGATGTTTTCATGAGGTAGTTATACCACAATCTTTGCCTCCAGCGAGAGCAATTTTTCTATTCTTAATGAATGACAATTTTTGTCTCTTATGTCACTCTTATCGCTTATGCAAAAAGCTGTTTTAGTGGGAGTTCAACTTCCTAAAGTGACGAATGAAGAAAACGCCGCCTCTCTCGTTGAATTGGGCCGGCTGGTGACAACTCTCGGCTTCGAGGTCGTAGGGCAAATGTCGCAACGTCGTTTCTCTCAAAAAGGTGTCACCGTTCTCGGAGACGGCCGTCTTAAAACTTTAGCGGAATGGACCGGTGGGACCGGCGTCGTGACATCTACGGTCGTTCATAAAAAATCGAAAGCGGCTTTGAAATTTGATAAAAATCTTGAAGAAGATGATCAAGACGAATCCGACGATTCGGACGAAGACATCACTGAAGAAGACGCTGAAGAAACCATTGAGGAGTTTGCCGAAACTCCAAAAGAAAAAGCCGACATCGTTGTCTTTGATTGCGACCTTTCTCCTTCGCAACTTCGAAATCTTGAAAGCGCCATGGGAGTTCAAGTTCTTGATCGCACTGGCGTGATCATCGAAATTTTCTCTCGTCACGCCCGCACTCGTTCGGCGCGCCTGCAAGTCGAAATCGCGAGGCTTACTTACGTGGCCCCTCGTCTACGCGAAACCGGTGGCGGAGGAGACCGCGGCGGAGGCGGCGTGGGTGCAAAAGGTTCTGGAGAAACGACTCTCGAGCTTGAAAAGCGTCATATCCGTGACCGCATTAAAGAACTCAAACTTGAACTCGGCTCGATCGACAACGAACATCTGGTCAGACGTTCTCGTCGAAGCCAAGAGCTCTCGGTAGCTTTAGTCGGCTATACCAATGCCGGCAAATCATCTTTGATGCGAGCGATGACTGGCAGCGAAGTTCTGATCGCCGATAAACTTTTCGCAACTCTTGATACAACCGTTCGCCCCATTTATCCAGAGACGAAACCTAATATTTTGCTCTCCGATACCGTGGGCTTCATCAAAAAATTACCGCATGATCTCGTGGCATCTTTCAAATCAACGCTCGATGAAGCCTTGAATGCTTCGTTATTGCTTTTCATCGTTGACGCTTCAGATGTTACTTTTCGCTCACAACTTCAGGTGACCAAAGAAGTCTTGGCCGAAGTCGGCGCCGCCGAAATACCGAGCTTACTAGTCTTAAATAAGCGCGATCGCCTTTCGGCAGAAGAAGTGGCCTCTCTGCAAGCTGAATATCCAGAGGCGTTTCTGCTTTCAACTCGCTATAAAGAGGATTTGCAGGCCCTTCGCGAGAAGCTGTTGTCTTATTTCGAAAGCGATATGCTCGATGTGGATCTCTTTATTCCCTACACGACTCCGTCTGCAATCGGCGAGATTCGCTCGAGAATGAGAGTATTAGCCGAAGCCTACGACGGTAACGGAACCACTTTAAAGGTCAGGGCCCTCAAAGAGAATATCGATTACATCAAAAGAAAATTTGAACTTTAGTCAGGATCTCGTCGGGTCAGGCATTTATTACCTAGAGTGCTGGCTCGCATTGCGCTTCTTGATGCTTCGGTGTATATTTGTCGGCATATGACGACATTTAAAGATCTTGGTCTCGCGGAACCTCTCCTCAAAGCAATTGTTGAAACGGGCTATACGACTCCGACTCCGATTCAGTTGGCGGCGATTCCGCCACTTCTTGAAGGACGTGACCTTTTAGGTTGTGCCCAAACCGGAACCGGCAAGACAGCTGCCTTTGCATTACCCATTCTTGATCGCTTATCGAAAGCGGCAAAACGTCCGATCGCGCGTCACGCGAAAGTTTTGATTTTAACCCCAACTCGTGAACTCGCAATTCAAATACACGAAAGCTTTCGCACTTACGGTAAAAACGTACACCTTAAATACGCAGTAGTTTACGGAGGAGTCGGCCAGGCTCCGCAAGTCAAAAATGTTTCTCAGGGTGTTGACGTATTGGTTGCGACTCCCGGTCGTTTGATCGATTTGATTGAGCAACGTCATATTAATTTGAGCGCGCTTGAAGTTTTCGTTCTAGATGAAGCCGATCGCATGCTCGACATGGGATTCATTCACGCCATCCGCCGCGTGATCGGAATGCTCCCACGCAAACGCCACAATTTATTTTTTTCGGCGACCATGCCGCCCGATATCGAGAAACTCGCTTCAACCATGCTCGTCGATCCGGTTCGTATCGAAGTCACTCCAGCCTCTTCGACGGTTGAGCGCATTCAACAATCGATCATGTTCGTCGAAAAAAATCGCAAGAGCGATTTGTTGAGACACGTTCTACAAGATAAGAGTTTACGTCGCGTCATTGTTTTCACACGCACGAAACATGGCGCTAACAAAGTCGTCGAGACTCTCGAAAAAAATCAAATTTCATCGGCAGCCATTCACGGAAACAAATCTCAAACCGCACGCCAACGTGCCCTTGAAGATTTTCGTGCCGGCAAAGTACGCGTTTTAGTCGCAACCGATATCGCCGCTCGCGGAATTGACATCGACGACATCACCCACGTCATCAATTACGAAGTTCCAAACATTTCTGAGAGCTACGTCCACCGTATTGGCAGAACCGCTCGTGCTGGCAGCGACGGAATCGCCATTTCATTCTGTGACCTTGAAGAACGTTCATTCTTAAAAGATATCGAAAAGCTCATCGGAATTAAAATTCCGGTGGTGGTCGATCAGCCTTATCATTCAAATGCGGTAGCGAGTGGTGCACTCTTATCGAAAGGCAAAGCGAAAGCGCAAATTGAAGGTGGTGGCAATCGCAGACGTCGTCCAGGTGGTGGCGGCGGAGCAAGCGGCAGTGGTGGGTTTAATAAGTTTAAGCCTAAAACGAAACATCGGCCAGGCGCGGGTTCTTCACAGAGCCGACTGAAATAAAAGACTCGTTTGATTTGGGCACTCCATATGTGATCGGCATTTTTAAACAAGTTTTGTTGCCAATCGGATAGCACACGCCAGTGACGTTTCTCGCTTTCTCCAATTCGGATCGAATATCTCCT